>MHDQ01000106.1 GCA_001803565.1 Nitrospinae bacterium RIFCSPLOWO2_12_FULL_45_22
AATATAGGAGACTCTAGCATGGCAAGGAAGGTAGCCATTGTTGGTGCGGGGCAGACTCCTTGCAAAGGGAGATGGGTGGAAAAGACATACTGGGGCCTGGCACAGATGGCTGTAGCTGCGGCCATTAAAGATGCCGGTATCTCTGTCAAAGAGGTTGAGGGAGTAATTTATGGTATTTACAACGATATATTTGAACTTTCTGCTATTCCGGAGCACGCCCTCCATGGGATTATAGGCATGGCTAACAAGCCGGGGATGAGGGTAACATGCGGTGGAGCAACCGGTGCTTATGCCATGCTCACAGCATATACCTGGGTAGCCAGTGGTCTCTATGATATAGTTATGTGTCTCGGAGTGGAGAAGGCTACCGATGCCTTTGATTTTGACTCCCAGACCTCTACACCAGAAGTCATTAAAACCATTGCCTGGTCTGGAGATACTTTCTTCGAGCGAGAGATAGGTTGGACAGCTTCTGACAGTTATGCCGAGGTAGTCCTTGCCTATATGGATATGTATCCCGGTGATCTCTCCGATGAGGTTTCGGCTAAAATCAGCGAGCTCCTTTGTCAACAAGCCCAGAATAACCCCTATGCCCAGAGAAGAGGAGAGATCGTAACCGCTGATATGGCCATGAAATCTAGATATATTGTCTATCCGTTTAAGCTCCTGGAGACTTGCGTGTATACTGAAGGGGCCGGAGCTATTATCTTCGCTGAGGAAGAAAAGGCTAAGGCTATTTGCCGAAATATGGCTACCCCGCCAGTATGGATCACTGGCATCGGTGCGGCCAATGAACACCACGTGGCGGGTATCCAGGGTAATCATAAAACCATGCATCGTATCCTATCGGACCATATCGCTGCCAGGGCCGCTTACCAGATGGCAGGCATTACCAATCCCCTTAAAGAGATCACGGTAATCGAATTACATGATGCCTATATCAAACAGCTCCAGATTACTATGGCCGAGATGGGATTTGTTCCTCTGGGCCGGGCAGATGACCTGGTCAAAGAAGGGCTGATGCTCCCCGGTGGTCCTATCCTGGTGAATCCTTCAGGTGGATTGACCTATGCGGGTCACTATGTTGGGGGGTCCAACATGATGTCGTGCTGGAGCGCCCGACGAGAGCTTATCACCCGGGGTCTTGACCGGGCCCTGGTTCATAGTACCGGTTCAACTATTGCCCAATATGCTTGTATTCTGATTCTGGAGAGGGGGTAGCTCATGCCAGAAAAAGTAATCCCTTTACATATGATCCCGGATAAGGGATCCGAGATACTGATTATCAATGGGAAACAATATCTCCAGACCAATACCGCTATGTTTACCTTTTACAAACGGAGTAAAGGTGAGTTATCACCTTATTTTCTCGGCCTTAAGGAAAAGAAGATCTATGGGGCAAAGTGTACCAACTGTGGGATAATTCGAGTGCCTCCGTTTATGGAGAGATGCCCAGACTGTGAGTTTGCAGCCATGGAACTTATGGAGATGCCTGATAGGGGAAAGCTGCTCCATACCCCACCCATTACCTATTTTGCCCATAGTCTGTTTCAGGACATGGCGCCATTTGGTCGGGGAAGGGTCTTGCTAGGTGAATCAATTACTGCACTTCCTATTCTGCTCTATACTACTAAAGGAGTTTTAAGGCCCGGGATATTCAAAAGGGACACCCCGGTTAAAGTAATCTTTAGGGATGAGCGCGTTGGTGCCCCAACTGATATCTTTGCGGTACCCATGAGTGAACTTTCAGAAGAGCAGATAGGTAAAAATGGGCTCCAGGAAAGCGAACTGGATTGGACCAACCCCCAGGAACCCCAGGTAAAGGAGACAGCCGAGGGACATAAGGCCCTGGATAAGGCCCTTATTGGACTATCAAAACTGTCTGATGGTGTGAAGACCAGTGCGAGGGCTCAACATGATTTGGCAGGATGGCGCCGCGTAATTCGGGTAAATACCTCCGGTGGGTCCTTTGGGATAATGATTGAGGACGGCAGATTAGAGATAAGCGCAGGAGAGAACTATTCACCAGACTTTATAATAGTCTGCGAAGACCCAGGCTTATTCACCGAATGGGTAGAATATCGAGAGTCCTTAACCAATGCCATCATCTCGGCTAAGCTCTGGATAAGCAAAAATTCAGAATTCAAGACCATTTTTAAGCTAGATCGGGTCCCTCGATCCCTTAAACGCACTTAGTTAGTAATATGTCTATTATCTGGCAACCATATGGTGAATATTTGGAAAAAAGCAATATTAAGCGCTTCATGTATGATGACTTTATACTAAATTGATTGGAAAATCTGAAAAAAATTCAGTAGGGACAACCCTCGTGGTTGTCCGGCATATGCGGACAGGGATAAACCCTGTCCCTACATTTTATCAGAAATTAGAATCAGTTTGGTATATCCAGCGTAGAAAACCCGGAGGCATTAGAAGGGATCGGAATAAATGTTCTCCAGTGATCTGAGTAAAAAGAAGATTATCCTGGTGCTAAGTGGCGGTGGTATGCGAGGGATGGCCCATATCGGAGTAATTAGGGCAATAGAGTCCTTAGGAATTAATATTTCAGAATATGTCGGTGCCAGTATAGGTTCATTAGTAGGCGCTATGGCGGCTGGGGGGGTAAAGGCCCAGGAAATAGAAGAAACAGCTTGCCGGATTAGGAAGCAAGATATCCTTGATCTTGACTATTGGGGATTTTTATGGAAGAGGGGGAGAATACAAAGTGCTTATAAAGGAAAGAAGCTGCACGACTTTATAAAAGGGACCTTGCCCATAGATAGTTTCGATGCATTACCCAAACCCTTCTTTGCCAATGCCGTAGATATAAACACCGGGGTCAATATCTTTTGGGGTTTAGAAAAACTCCGAGACTTACCACTGCACGATGCGGTATATGCCTCCTGCGCTATTCCAGGAATATTTCCTCCCAAAAAGATTGGTGGGAACTATTATGTAGATGGTGGGGTAGTAGACCCGTTCCCCATAAAGTTCGTCAAGCTGAGAAAGCCCGATATCATTATAGCCGTCAATTTATGCCATAGTCTCCCGAAAGCGGATAATAATATACCTGAGCAAGGATTAGCAGCCCTTATAGCCAAAGCCAATGCTATCCAATGCAATGCCATTACCGACCTTAACCTCCACGACTGTGTAGAATATCCCTTAATACTAATCAATATAGATGCCTCGCGGGTAGGGGTACTAGACTTCGATCATTCCCATGAGCTGGTTGAAATAGGTCAGCAAGAGGCCATGAAAATCCTTAACGAACATCCTTTATTAAGTCCCAAAAAATACTGGCTTTTTAGTCGCCCCAGCCGTAAACCTCAGGTCAAGATCAGCATAGATACTGCCAGGTGCATAGGCTGTGGCTCCTGTCATGTGAATTGCCCTACCCAAAACTTCTCCCTGAAAGAAGACAAAGCAAAGGTAGTCTCGGCTAACAACCCTGAATGTATGCTGGACATGGCCTGTCTCAAGCATTGCCCTGGACGCTGCATAAGCTTTGAGCTGCAATGATAGCTTGCCAAGGTCTTTACTTTCCATTATGATAAACCTTCATCTAATCTAATATATATATAGCCTAAGGGCTTGGTTTTACCCGGACGGATGAAGGCAGAGAAAAGCCCTGCGATAACATTTGGTGATAAGCAAATCTTTATTTAGGGGGCTTTCATTTTTCTTCGTTCCGGCTTCAAACTAATAATGAGGAGAGTAACAGTTCAGGTTCTTTGTCATTTCGAGCGCAGCGAGAAATCTTTCCTAAACCGGAGGTAAATAAAGATTCCTCCCTCCGGTCGGAATGACATTCATTTTCGATAGGGGCTGAACTGTTACTGAGGAGAGATATTATGAAGACCCGAATAACAGAATTGCTGGGGATAAAACATCCCATTATTCAAGGGGCCATGTCCTGGGTATCATTCCCCCCATTAGTAGCCGCGGTGTCTAATGCTGGTGGTCTAGGGATTTTAGGGGCAGCTTTTATGAGTCCAGAGGAGCTCAGAGAGAATATCAGACAGATAAAAGACCAGACCGATAAGCCCTTTGGGGTAAATTTTATGCCCGAAAATCCCCAACTAGACCTGCTACTGGATATAATCATTAAAGAGAAGGTGCCGGTAGCGAGCTATGGCAAAGGTAATCCCCATAAGATAATTGAGAGAACCAGGCCTTACGGAATCATTAATATGCCTACGATGGGGGCGGTGCGGCATGCCGTGCGGGCCGAGCAGGATGGTGCGGATGCAGTCATTGTCCAGGGAACAGAAGGTGGTGGCCATACCGGCTTTGTAGCTACCCTGGTCCTTCTACCATTAGTTGCCAGCAAGCTAAAAATACCAGTGGTAGCGGCTGGTGGTATTGGTGACGGCCGGGGTATGGTAGCGGCCTTATCTTTGGGTGCCGAAGGGGTCTCTATGGGTAGCCGGTTCATTGTTACTCGGGAAGCCCCCATACCCTTATCTATAAAGCATTATCTTATTCAGAGGACTGAGGAAGATACAGTAATAACGGATAATCTTACCGGGGTGCGTTGCCGGGTAATAAGGAATAAGTTTGCTGAAAGTCTCCTGGAAATGACGAAGAGTAAAGCCGACCCCTGGGAGATAATGCAGCATGGAGTGGGCAAGATCAGGAAAGCCTTTGTAGAAGGAGACCTGGAATCAGGCTCTTTTGCCTGTGGGCAGGTATGCGGCCTAATAGAGGACATACCTACCTGTCAGGAACTGATAGAACGGATTGTTATAGAGGCAGAAGAGGTAATAGGATCAATGGGGGAGAAGTTTCTAAGCCCAAAGTGATTCCTGTTAGAAGGTGGAACGGATCTAAGATATATTCAAGAGTTATTAGGCCATAAAGACAGCAAAACAACCGAGATTTATACGCATATCAGTACCAAAAGCATCGGGAAAATTAAGAGTCCTTTAGACACTTTAAACTGAAAGAAGGGGGTGATATATGACAAAGATTGTCAATAGGAAGGGGTTTTCTGGCCTTCCGCCAGAGTCGGGATATCCGAGATACTTCGGATACCACCCCAAAATTAGGGGTATATCCGAGCAGGTAGCGAGAGAAGTACATCCTTTAATGTCGGTCGTGTAATCCTTATAGTACGGGTGAAGAACGTAAATCAATATTCTGGGAAAACAATGGTTATACAGGAAGGGCAGAAGCTGCCTATATCGGTTTGTCTTATAACCTATAACGAAGAGAAGAACCTACCTGAGTGCCTGGATAGTGTCAACTGGGCGGATGAGGTAGTAATTGTTGATTCTTTCAGCACCGATAATACCCTGGAGATTGCCGGACAATATGGCTCTAGGGTTATTCAGCAACCCCTGGGTAGTTTTGCGGAACAAAAAAATACTGCGGTAAGAAATGCCTCTAACGAGTGGGTATTGTGCCTGGATGCCGATGAGCGGGTCTCACCCCAGCTTGCCCAGGAGATAAAGGAAGAGTTTAGTACCGGCCCCATCGAATGGGACGGATACTATATCAATCGCCATACCTTTTATCTGGGCCGCTGGATAAATCATGGTGGTTGGTACCCGAGCTACAAACTGATCCTGTTCAAAAAGGATAAAGGGGCCTGGGGGAGTATAGATTTACATACCAGGGTCTTTCTGGAAGGTCGCACCACGCAGCTTAAGGGTGACCTGTGGCACTTTACCTACCGAAACATTTCCCATCAGTTAAGGACCGTAGATAACTTCTCCCGCATAGTAGCTCAGCAATGGCAAAGGGAAGGGAAGAGATTAAAAGGATGGTCCCTTGCTATCCGTCCCCTGACCAAATTTATCGAAACTTATGTGTATAAAAGAGGCTATAAAGACGGCATACCGGGCTTAATTATTGCTATAACATCTTCTTTCTATGTATTCCTGAAATATGCCAAATATTGGGAAATGTTAAATATAGATGAAGATAGCCCTGGTAATAGATAACTTCTCCCCGGCTAAAGGTGGTGGGGAGGGTTATGCAGCCCATTTTGCTAGAGAGTTGGCCCAACATGGTCATGAGGTTCATATCTTCACCTACGCCTGGGATACCTCACTTACTCCCTTGCCCTTAACCTTCCATCGAGTGCCGACTTTTAAAGGATTGGAGTTATTTCGGGTGCTCTCTTTCGGCTACTATTGCCAGAAGATGCTGAGGGAGCACAGCTTCGATATTATTCAAGGGTTTGGTAAGAGTTGTTGGCGCATGGATGTATATCGCCCTGGGGGTGGTGTACATCGGGCATATCTCCAACAAAACCTGCTTTCGCTAGAAAACCCTTATTACCGCTACTACCGGCGAATATTAAGGGCTGCCTCCCTGAAAGATTTAGTCTTTTTGGCTATCGAGAGGTACCAATATCGTCAAGAGAGTATTAAACGGATTATAGTGAACTCTGGGTTAGTTAAAAGCCATGTTGAAGGGTTCTACCGGTGCCCCGCCGAACGCATCCGGGTGGTCTTTAATGGGGTAGATTTAGAAAGATTTCACCCTATACCTAAACAACGACCTGAAGTAGCTCAACGTAAGGAAGTGGTACTCCTCTTTGTGGCGAACAATTTCCGGCTCAAAGGGCTTCCTTGCCTGATTAAGGCCCTGGGAACATTGGCAAAAGCAAGACCCACATTAAACTTCAAGCTCCTTATTGCTGGCCGGGGCAAAAAGGATCTTTATCTGAAACAGGCCAGGAGAGCGGGTTGTGTTGATAAGATGCTATTCTTAGGGCAGGTAGAGGATATGCCTCAGTTATACCATTCTGCCGATATCCTGATCCATCCCACCTTTTATGACCCAGCGCTAATGTCTGCTGGGAGGCAGCCGCCAGTGGCTTACCTATTATTACTACCATATATAACGGCTTTAGTGAGCTTATGGCTGATGGCCTGGAAGATTATATATTGCCTGATCCGCGTGATATAAACCGCTTTAAAGATACCATCTGTAGCCTGCTGGAGCCGGCAGTAAGGAAAGTAGTAAGCGAAAAAGTCCGGGCATTAGCAGAAAAATATCCCTTTGAGTACAACTATCAGAAAGTAATTCAGATTTATCAAGAAGTCCTTCAAATTAGTTAGGACGCAGATTTTCGCAGATTCACGCAGATATTTTAGTGAGCAGTAAGCAGTAAGCCGTTAACTCCTCACGGCTTACTGCTCACTTTATTTAAAATCTTGAAAATCTGCGTTCATCTGCGTCCAAAAAGGAAAATCCTTACTCTTCACTAGGGGCGCAATATATTGCGCGCGACAATCACCCGTTGGATCTGATTTGTTCCATCAATGATCTGGGTAGATTTGG
>MHDQ01000107.1 GCA_001803565.1 Nitrospinae bacterium RIFCSPLOWO2_12_FULL_45_22
AAAACTTCATAATTCGAAATTCCTTGTTCGATATTCAATATTCAATACTTGTTTTAATCAGACTGTTAAATTAAGTTAGCGCTTATGGAGGGCTAGGGTGAGGGGGATTTTCAGGACAAAGATTATCCTTATTTTAATTTGCTCGATACATCAATAATCAGGCTTGCCGTCAATCGCGATCTATCTACTACTCCGGCAAACTTTCCTTTTTCATCAGTAACAGGGAGGGTTTCCACATTGAGAGCCTCCATCCGTTCAAGAGCCGTCTGTTTGCCGGTATCCTCCCGGATGGCATCGTTGGCTGAAACAAAACGGGGTAATCGTGATAAAAAGGCGATGTCAGCTCTATTCAACCACTGAGCAAAATCATCTGACCTGAAATCCGCTTCAGGAGCCAGGAAGATCGAATTGAGCTCCCTGGCATCCGCCATACCAAAAAACTTCCCGCCACTGTCAACTATAATTACATATTTAAAAAAGGGATATTCAGAAAGCCCTTTGAGATATTCCTGTATAGCCGGTCCATAATATCCACCATGACCCAAACGGAAAAATAGTGCCTCTGTCTTGTTCTTTATTAACCGGGGGATTTCTTCTATCCCTGCTTTTGGCTCCATTATGATAGATTCTACAGGAAGCTTTACCGGGGTAATCTGTTTCGCAACCGCGGCCTTAGATGCCTCGACAAAGGCCGTCTGTATCTCGAATTCACCAAGTTTAAGTTTAGGAATTCTTCCTGTTACCAGTAGCCAGAGGACTATCGGTATGAGGGCAAGCACCATATCCGAATATTTGACCTCGAATTTCTCGCCGATCTTGATGCGTAGGATTATCAATATCGTTATTAAGCAACTTCATTGCCTCTTCATTAGTAATTTCCATGCCCACGCGGTCAATGGTTCTCCCCAGTTCCCCCGTGACAGGATGTGCCTCTATGTGCCGGCCAACCCCTATAGTTAAATGACCGGTAGGGCATAAATAGGATTCTAGTTTTTTGCCTTCATGTATTTCGAGTTGTTTCCGTAATTTATCTTTATTCATTGAATCCTCTCCTCAAATCCCTTATGGGTATAGGCAATTAGACCGTAAAACAACTGCTAATAAATGACTTAAGTTTGCCATTATTATTCCCCTTCCTTATCTTGATTTGGTTGTTAGTCATTGGTCATCAGCACGTCTGTACCTATTGGGGTTATACCTGTATCAGTGAAGTGGCATGAAATAAATATCATTCCTCAAACCGTCTTTAGTGCCCCCGTCCAGGTCTCAAACGCAGGGAAATCTATCCCCCTTTCCTCTTTTCGGTAAAAGATAAGGTAGGTAAGGTTTTTCCAGCCAATGAAACCCAGGCCTTCTTTACTCTTAAGGTATCTGGTACGCCAGGTCCCGCTATTAAGATAGACATATTCCTTTGGGCCATCAGGTCCTTCTATAACCCGCAAGGGTATTTGCAGGGGTTCATGGGTATGACCATAGACCAGGTATCTTATGCGACTGTCTAAGTGGGAATATTCCTTTGGGGCAGCCTCCAGAAGATCGTCCCTGGCAAAACGATCTTTTACTCCCTCAAAAAGTGGCATGAGTTTCTCAGAGGGAAAGATCTTGAATTTTTCCAGCAGAAACAATACCGACTGGATCTTATCTGCCTCATCCCAAAAGTCATACCATTTATCATGATGGCCATACCACCTTTTTACAAACTCCAACTGATTGAACTCCTTTATCGTTTCATCCACTGCATCCTCAATAATCTCTTTCAAAGTGAGGTTCTTTTTTACTTGATAAAGTAGCCATTCAATGATGGCTGAAAATGGTCTCACATTTTCGATTTCTTGAAAATTTCTCTTTAGGGCAGCCTGTTCCTTCTGGGGCAATTGTTTAATTTCATCCCTATTCATGATTTTCCAGGGAAGCTTTGCCACTAATTCGGTTGTGATAGGGTCGCCAATGGGCACCCTCATATAATCCTCGTACCTATAAGAAATGCTACCCTCATAGTTGAATTTGTCATATTCATGGCCATGTCGGGCAAATACCGAATAATCTATATTTTCGAAAAAATGGCTAAATAGGGTATCACCTTGAAGTGGCATCTTCAGCCAATGACAGACCTTTTCCCTCAGGCTCCTGTATTTACTACACAACCTATCATGATTTCCCGGTATATATACCCTCTCCGGCTCAACCGGAAGGCCAAACTCCTCTTTTAAGTCCCCTTTTAGTAGATCAAAGGTATCCTGATTCTTTCTTATTATGGTATCAAAGATGCCATTGGCATTCTCCTCAATCCTTTTCTCATTCTTCCCCCAGGGCCGCTCATCTTCAGGATATCCAAACCATATCTCGGTTCTCAAGAAATCAAATATGTCGCCTAAGAAAACTAGTTTAATCTCATCTATCCTTCTTCCGTCTTTAATCAGCCAATCACATGTACCGGCTAAGTCTCCAAAGAATATTTTAAAGGCATCTACCGGGACGTTGTGTTCACCGGCGCTTCCATCTACAAAATGCAAATCACTAATAAAGATAAGCATCTCTCTTACCTCCCACAATCCCCTTTATCTGCTAACGCGCTGGGCTCCCGAGGGAACGGGAGGCCCCATCTCCGTCTCATCAGAGCAATCCTGCCTAATGCCGCCCCCTCGCCTGAAAGACATCCTGTTTCATCTTACTTTACCCTTTATCGCCCTTGCGGATTCATCCGACCTCATTCCCCGATATGGTAACAAACAGGGCATTCTGAACATACTCGGTGTAATTACCAATGATATGGGACTCGAACCTAAGACAGCCCCAACATTCAAAAAATTAATACGCCACGGCGATCTCTATTGGGGTTTATCTAAACCGAGCACCTACCGCAATTCCAGACTTCTCCAAATAGCCAATGAAAGGAGGCTATTTTTTGGACATTTTGTTAGGTCTTTCCCCAACTTCATATAGAAGGAGCTTGCCATTGGAAAGACGAGCTCCCATCTGGTTTAAAACCTGGCAAAGCTGTATCTGTGCGGCTTGGAATCTAGGGACTTCAAGCGGTTCCAGTCTTATCAGTACTGCCTCCGGATTCGTCTTGATCCACCCACGACAACGGGTAATGGCCTCCCTGTCTGCCAAGGCACAGGCAGGCAGGACAGGAATCAAGTCCCGAGGATTGGGGAGAAAGTTAGCAAAGAGCTCTATAAGTTTTTTCCGGCTATTCCAGACTAACGATTGGGCCAGATCCCATAAATTCTTACCTTCTGTACCGATTTCTTTGAACTTTTCTTCCTTCACCTCCGAGAGATCGATTCGCTCAGGACACCCTTCCAACTCCTCCTGGGCGCGGGTAAGCTGGAGCTTCAATTGCTTTTGCTGCTCCTGGAGCCTCTTGCTCATACGAAGCGTACCATCCTTTTTATACCTCAAAGGGAGCCTCCCCAGGTCGCGCTCACATTTGTTCAATCTCTTCTTTAGTTCCTTGAGCTCTTTTTGTAATTCCTTGTGCCTAGGGTTGGCTATATCCTGTCGCTGGCTCTCCTTGTCCATCTCCAGGAGGGGATGGTAATGCATATTGAGGCGATCTCCCATATGTTTGAAGCCGTTTTCGCTAATACCCCAGCGGCCCAACGAGGTAAAGGTATAGGTAAAGGAAGAGGTAAAGGTAAAGGCCTCTACCTCTACCTCTACCTATTATGGTTATGGTGTCTTCCTGGTCATCTTGGGTCGCACAGGCCACCCGACGGTCACTATCTTTGTCCCAGATGATGATCCGCCTCAGCACCCAGAGGGTACCCGTGCTGTGCTTACTTGCCTGGTTATGATAGAGCTTCTTTTCCTCCAGGGCCTGGTACGCTTTATCATTTACCCTAAAAACTTCTCCAAAACGTCCTTCTGGTATAGCAGCCAACTCTTGGGGATCGGTATGCTTCTCCCAGGTCACAAAACGATACCCCTTCAGGGAGAGAAAATGCTCCACCCCCCACGCCTCCCGGTCAACCACAATCAAAGGCGCTTTGCCACCAATGTAGGAAGCCCACTTGCCTGCCTGTGCGGGGCACGCAGACAGGTGACCCCGCTGGGTATAATAGCCACTGCGAACCCTCTCCTTACCATAGTAGGGAATAAAATGCCCATCAATATAAATACACCAGAGAGAGACCAGGCCCAATTGGGCCTGTCGTTTGAAGAATTCCTCTACCAAGTCCAAAGAGACCTTCTGGGCACAGGCATGGTGTATCTTTTCCCAGAGGACTTCTCTGCTGAAGAGTTGCTTCAAACCAAGAATTTGCCCGAATTCCCGGCGATATACGGTCTTGAGCTGCTCTACCGACCTCAGATTATGAATCATCATCATGGCAAACAGGTAAACCACCAGGGCATAGCGTCCCAGATAGGATTCACAGCAACTCATAAAATCAAAAAAGCCCTGAAATATGCCCCAGTAGAGAAAACTACCGGCATATCTGCTCTCCTGAAACTCATGCGTTTCGTTGAATATCTCCGGAGGCTCTCCCAGAGCTACAGGCTCGGGCTCTTCCAGGGGCAAGCTCATCTGCCTGCTCAGGGCCTCCTCGCGAAGTCTTCGACGTTCGGCCTCCAGTTGACGGGCCTTGTTGCCTACCGGCAACTCCTGGCCATGCTCTTGGCGCCCCTTTCGCCGGCTACCCTTATAGCTGTTTATCAGACCTTCACGTCCCGATCTCTTGAAGGTATCTACCCAGTTATCAATGCTTTGTCGAGAGATACCAAAGGCCTCGGCCAGACGACTCTTAGTGACTCCGCACTCCAACACCAACTCTACCACCAGACTCCTGCGGTCAATGGCCTCTTTGATATGACAGATCTTATAAGGGATGCCATAGCGATAAACGGTGAGATGGCTTTTGCCAAGCCACTCAATCGCAAAACCATTGCCGATAGAAATACGTCGATCATCTTGAGAATCGGTAGGAAAAAGGGCTTGCTGAACCATAATTGCCTCCCGTGGCTAATGAATGTTAGCTACAGCAAAGGCAACTTATCATATCTTGCCATAATTATCAATATTTTTTACATTTATTTTACTATTTTGATAATTTTTATAATTTTTTGTAAATCCAATTCTCCAATTATTCGACTTTTTGGGTCTCTGCCCTCACAAAAAGGACATTACCAGACACCACGGTAACGGAGATCGAAGAAGTCTGAACTTGTTTCACTTGATATGGCTTTGCCTTATCCTTGTCCTTCTGTAAATTAATCTTTAGGGGTATTACCTTGACTGCGGTTGTATCGATATATGGTGCTTTATGAAACATTCAAATACTAAATATTGGGGATAATAGCCATTTACCGCAGTCAAGGTAATACCCCTATTAATCTTTTCAACTATACCCTCTTTTCGAAAAATATGATGGCTGCCTCTTATCCGTTCTTCAAAGCCTAAGTTTTTCAGCAAGTTGCATAAGTCCTCGAAATGAATATTTGCATCGGATGTTCCACTAAGAATCTTGAGCAGGAGCTTCTCATGTTTACCCATCGCTTCATTTTACCAGAAATTAATGACCATTTGATTATTTTTATTAGCATAACGCTCCGCATGACCAGAGCGGGCAATCACGTTGGAATGAAAACGTGCCGGGCTTAACCTGCGTCTGGTCGATGTTCTTGTTAGAGATGCTCTTTATTAAGATAAAATTCCCGTAAAACAACCGTTTCCATCAGACTATCTTCTGTATCAAAGAGAGCGAGGCTGTTGATATTCATGTTATCAAGAATCTTTAACACGTTTATTCTCTCGGAAATCGGCAACGTGAACTTCCAGAGTAAATTCTCGCCTTCCTCTGCCCCTGCAAATGCATTTTCGTGAAGCATGTACATTACGCCCTGTTTGGTTTTTTCTGCGCAGATCGTATATTCACTTTGCTGCACGTAGTGACGCCGATGGCTGGGCACATTCCCTGGCAAGCTTGTAATTATCGGAGCGTTTCCGACTTGGGTTTTCCCTTGAGATCCCCACTCTATGTAAGCGTATATTCCAACCTCCACTGTCTCTTCAGGCGGTTTATTAAATGCGAAATAAGAGGCGATATAGGGAGACTTTGTCCAGTCCAAAAGCGGCGAGGGAAATCCGTGGTGACGCAAATAGATCATGTACTCTTGCGCAGGAAACGAGTGCAGACCAAGAAGAAAATCAGTGTCTTTTGCCCATTGCTCAAAGTCGACCGATTCGACATGCCATCTCCGCCCCGCAAATGTTTCTATTTGCGGTCGAACCCGTTGTGCAATGTCAAAATACTTGCGAGCATCGAATTGATCCTGATGAGTATACCTTTCTAGAGTCGTACGAAGTTTCCAAGATGCATATGGTTGCCCACGGAACAATACATTAGATACATCCATAACAGTTTTTTTCTGTAGATCCTTGCGCTGCTCGTTTAATTTAACCAATTTTTGTTCAAACTCGCGCCAGCTGTTTAATTTCTTTATCTCCATAGTAAGATCTCCAACATTTACTTTTATTATTCTATTTTTAGCTGAAGTATATATTGGAATAACCCTGATATCAATAATTTTTAGAGATATTTTATTGAAAATGCGGCAAATAAATCGGCATTCGGCATAATGATAAATATTTATGATTATACCAAATCGGTTAAATTGAGGACTTTGTTACTGGAAGAATTTAAGAAGTTTCTGCTGCAAAAGAGACCATTAAGCCTCAATATATCCCCTGGAGTTATTATCTTACCCTTTTCAACCTAAGGTATAGATTTCTCCCTGTAGTCTTGCCTTCATCCAAATAACCTCAGGG
>MHDQ01000108.1 GCA_001803565.1 Nitrospinae bacterium RIFCSPLOWO2_12_FULL_45_22
CCCTCCTTTCATGAAAGGGCATTCTATATCAAAATAGGACATTCCTATCTTGGCTAGATAGGACATTATCATTTTGGGATGACAGAATAATTCCCGATTTTATAGAGAGTCCCAAAAATTTAAAACTTGAAGGTAATCCTATAATCATGCCATAATAAATTTTTATTATGAAGGATGCCAGTTTATACGCAATTTATAGGCATAAAAAGGAGAGGATAATGGAGTGGGAATTTACTGAAGAGCAGCAGATGATACGGCAGATGATCGCCCGGTTGGCGGCGGAAAAGATAGCCCCCAGGGCGGCTGAGATAGATGAGACAAATGACTTCCCCCAGGATATTAAGGAAATTATGGCCCAAAATGGCCTCTTAAAAATGGGTCTCCCAGAAAAATATGGGGGCATTGGGGCAGGTGTTACCACCCTTTGTATAGTTATGGAAGAGGTAGCCAAGGTTTCTTTATCCGCTACTATTATCTTTTTTAGTATCCACTTGATTATAGAGATGCTTTTAGCCGCCGGAACTGAAGAGCAGCAAGAGAGGTTTTTTCCCAGGATAGCTGAGGGTGACAAGATAGGTTGTATGGCAGTAACCGAGCCCAATGCCGGATCAGACCTAAGCTCCATGCAAACCAGGGCTGTCCTGGATGGAAACACCTATGTAGTAAACGGTACCAAGTGCTTCCTTACGGCGGGTGGCGTAGCCGATTTCTATGGTCTTTTTGCCTCCACGCAGCCAGAAAAGAAGGGGCATGGCATCTCGGGTTTCATGGTAGAGAGGGATACGCCGGGCCTTAGTATTGGAAAATTAGAAAATCCTATGGGCATGAGGGGGGCAGCCAATGTAGAAGTTATATTTGATGGTACCCGAATACCTAAAGATAATCTGTTAGGCAAAGAAGGCGAAGGGCTTAAAATATTGTTAGAGACCCTTGAGACGGAGCGCCTATGGGTAAGTGCCCAGGCCGTTGGCCTGGCCCAGGGTGCGATGGAATATGCCGCACGCTATGCTCAGGAAAGGGTTCAATTTGGTAGAGCCATAGCCGAGTTCCAGGCCATTCAATTTATGCTGGCGGAGATGGCTACGCAGATAGAGGCTGCCCGCTCCCTCCTTTATCGGGCCGCTTCATTGAAGGATCAGGGCAGAAAAGACACTAGAGGACTGGCAGCCATGGCTAAATGCTTCGCTACTGACATGGCTATGAGGGCCACTACCGATGCGGTACAGATTTTAGGTGGTTATGGCTATATGAAGGATCACCCAGTGGAACGGATGATGAGGGATGCCAAGGCTACCCAAATCTTTGCCGGTACCAATCAGATCCAAAAGATAGTTATTGCTCGCTCCTTAATGGGTAAGCACGATTAAAATTTGGGGAACGAGAATGCCCCGTCTATCGTGGAGGGATTCCCCAATTTACCGATAGGCGGTGTTTTCTACGTCCCCTAAAGAGGGTTTCGGGGGGAGAATTATGGAGAATAAAAAATTTTATCCTATAAAAAGGTACCTGGAATTTTACAACCATGCAATTTCAGACTTAGAGAGCTTTTGGGAGAAAGAAGCCGAAAAAATTCCCTGGTTTAAACGATGGGAGAAAGGTCTTGTTTGGGAAGAGCCATTTGCCAGGTGGTTTGTCGGTGGCGCCCTTAATGCCTCTTATGCGTGTGTAGATGTACATATGCATTCCTGGCGCAAGAATAAAGTTGCCATATACTGGGAAGATGAGAATGGAAATACAAAAACTATTAGTTATACCCAATTGTATAGGGAAGTGAATAGATTTGCCTCGGCCCTGAAGGATATTGGTGTGAAGAAGGGTGATATAGTGGTTTTATACCTACCGATGATTCCGGAACTGGTAATTTCAATGCTTGCAACTGCAAGGATAGGCGCTATTCATGCTATTGTATTTTCAGGATTTAGTAGCGAAGCATTAGCGGATAGAATAAACGATACCGGTGCAAAAGTTTTGATAACCGCTGACTTTGGCATAAGAAGAGGAAAATTTGTCCCCCTTAAAGAAATTATTGATAGTGCGCTAAAATCCACACCAACTATAGAAAAGGTGGTTTTAGTAAAAAGGACCCAGGAAGAAATAAATATGGAAGAGGGCCGTGATCTACTTTATCACGAATTGCTTACGCAGGCTGAAAATTATACAGAACCTGAATCGGTAGAATCTAGCCACCCATTGTATATACTTTATACCTCAGGGACTACCGGGAAGCCTAAAGGAATTGTCCATTCTACGGGAGGATATTTAGTCTATAACTATGCTACCTATAAGTGGGTTTTTGATGTATCCGATGAATCCATTTACTGGTGTACGGCAGATATAGGCTGGGTTACAGGACACTCATATATAGTCTATGCACCACTACTTCATGGGGCAACGATTGTTATGTATGAAGGGGCGCCTGATTACCCGCACCTGGATAGGTGGTGGGAAATTATAGAAAAATATGGTGTTACTATCTTTTATACCTCGCCCACCGCCCTAAGGATGTTTATGCGGCATGGTGAAGAATGGATAAAGAGGCATGATCTGAGCAGTTTAAAGATATTAGGCACGGTTGGTGAGCCTATCAACCCCGAGGTATGGGAATGGTATTACAGGCATATTGGGGGTGAAAGGTGTCCCATAGTTGATACCTGGTGGCAGACAGAAACCGGTGGGATGATGATATCTCCGGCCCCTGGGCTGGGACCTGTCCCCCTTAAAGCAGGGTCTACAACTTTGCCTTTACCTGGGATTGATGCCGAAGTGGTAGACGATTCAGGCAATCCTGTGGCTACTGGCATAAAAGGGTATTTAGTAATAAAAAGACCCTGGCCGGGCATGCTTATGGGACTTTACCATGATCCTGTTAGATATAAGGAGGTCTATTGGACAAAGTTTAAAGGAGTTTATTATACCGGGGATTATGCCATAAAGGATGAGGAGGGATATTTTTGGTTATTGGGAAGGGCTGATGAGACCTTAAAGGTGGCCGGGCACAGGATAGGCACAGCCGAGGTAGAAAGCGCTGTGGTGGCAAATGCCTTTGTTGCAGAAGCTGCGGTGGTGGGTGTACCCGACCCAATAAAGGGAGAAGCTATTGTAATCTTTACCATACTAAAGGATGGGTATAAACCTGAAGCTGACGTAAAAGAGAATATAATTGATAGTATTCGTAAGCAGATAGGTGCTTTAGCTACACCCCGAGAAATTTACTTTGTAGAGAAGCTGCCAAAGACTAGATCGGGTAAGATTATGAGGCGGATATTAAAAGCCATCACTCAGGGTGTGCCCATCGGAGATGTTACAACCCTGGAGGATGAAGCCTCAGTAGATGAAATAAAGCAGCTCTACGACGAAGTTCACTCGATGTTAAAAGGTTAATATCTTAGTAGCCAAGATGAAGGCCCATCTCTTTGTTACCTGTTTGGTAGATCAATTCTTCCCTGAGGTAGGGATAGACCTGGTGAAATGCCTGCGCCTGGCTGGGGTAGAGGTTCATTTCCTGACCGGGCAGACCTGTTGCGGCCAACCAGCTTTTAATAATGGCTTCTGGCGAGAGGCCAGGAGCCTGGCTAAAAGATTCATCTACCTATTTGAAAAGGCCGACCTTATTGTTATCCCATCGGGTTCCTGCGCCAGTATGGTAAAGGTCTTTTATCCAGTATTGTTCAAAGACGACCCCATCCTATTAGCCAGGGCCCAGGCATTATCCCAGAAGGTTTATGAATTTTCAGAGTTTCTGGTAAAGCTCCTGGGGATCGAAACCGTGGCCTCCAAATATACGGGAAAGATAACCTATCATGACTCCTGCCACCTCCTGCGGGAACTAAAGATTTATGAGGAGCCCAGGAAGTTATTAAAGGCCGTCAAAGGGGTTGAACTCGTCGAGATGGAAAACTCTGAGGCCTGCTGTGGGTTTGGGGGGATATTTTCTATAAAAAACTCTGATATCTCAGCCGCTATCCTCCAGGAAAAGATTGATAGGATAAGGGCAACTGATGCCAAGGTCGTTGTAGCTAATGATGTAGGCTGTCTGATGCATATTGCCGGTGGCCTAAGCCGGCAAAACCTCACCATAAAAACCCGGCATATAGCCCAAATTCTCGCAGCGGATTAGCAATGTAGCCGCAGGGGCTTGTCCTGCCTGACAACCAAGGATTATTAGATGAAGAACAAGCCCGATAATTTTCACTTCCAGGCTAAAACAGCCCTCAATAATCCATCCCTCCAACAAGCCCTCTCTAAGGCTACTACCCATATCTTAAACAAAAGAGCCAGGGCCATCCAGGAGCTTACCGATCTTGAAACCTTACGGGATCGGGCCAGAAGGATTAAGGAGCAGACCATTGCCCAGCTCAACCACTACCTCCTCCAGTTAGAAAGCGAGGTCAGGAAGGCTGGTGGGAAGGTCTATTGGGCCAGAGAGGCCAGGGATGCCCAGAGATATATAGCTAAACTGGTAAAGCAAAAAAAGGCCCAACTGGTGGTTAAAGGCAAGTCTATGGTTAGCGAAGAGATAGGCCTTAATGAATATTTAGAAAAGTTGGGGCTGGAAGTAGTAGAGACTGACCTGGGGGAATATATTGTCCAATTAGCCGGTGAAAGGCCTTCTCATATTATTGCCCCAGCTATCCATAAATCCAGAGAAGAGGTGGCCTTGTTGTTCCAAAAAAAGCTGGGTACAAACCCTGAAGCCGAGATTAGTAAACTGACCCAGGTTGCCCGGGAGAGGTTGCGAGAAAAGTTCTTTCAGGCCGACATAGGTATTACTGGAGCTAATTTTGCTATAGCGGAAACGGGAACTATTGTCTTAGTAGAAAATGAGGGGAATATCCGTTTTACTACCTCTTTACCCCCAGTACATATTGTCCTGATGGGCATAGAAAAGGTAATACCTACCCTTGCCGATCTGGTAGTATTTTTAAAGCTCTTGCCCAGAAGTGCTACCGGGCAAAAGCTACCTAGCTATGTCTCATTGATCACCGGCCCTCGCAGAGACGGAGAGAAGGATGGGCCCGAAGAACTTCACTTAATCATCCTGGATAATGGCCGCTCCCGCATCCTCTCAGAGCCGGCTTTAAGGGAATCCCTCTATTGCCTCCGGTGTGGCGCCTGCCTGAATATTTGCCCGGTCTACCAGAAAGTAGGCGGTCATGCCTATGGCTCAGTATATGCTGGCCCGATCGGTTCGGTTATTACTCCACCCCTGGTAGGCCTTTATCGGGCCCGGGCACTACCATATGCCTCTACCCTCTGTGGTGCCTGCCGGGATATCTGCCCGGTAAAGATCAATATACCGCATATGCTCCTCCAATTGCGGCAGGGCCTGAGCTACAGATGGAATAGGAACTTAATTAACCCCGGTTACTGGTTGGAGAAATTACTAACAATAACCTGGTCTATGGGCATGAAGGATGAAGGCAGATATAGGTTTGGCTCGAAGGTTGCCCGGTTGCTCCAAAGACCGTTTCTGAAAAAGCAAAAAATCTCTCACCTCCCCTACCCTTTCTCCCGCTGGACAAAGAGCCGGGACTTCACCCCTTTAGCAGCCAAACCCTTCAGGATCTGGTGGGAGGATAACCAGAGAAGCTCTAAGGATCATGAAAGAGCAGACTGATAAAACCAGGCTAAAGCTATTGAAAAGACTACAGAAGGCCCTGAATGCCTCACCCTCGGCAAATGTAGCTGCAGGGCCTTGCCCTGCCAGTAGCAGCAGGGCTTGCTCTGTTGCTACCCCTAATTTAATACCCCTATTGGAAGAAGAGATAACAAAAACGGGGGGAGTTTTTTATCTAGCCAGGGATAAAGAAGAAATTGCCCAATATTTGATAACCCTGGCAAAGAGGGTCAATGCCAAAACGATCATACGAGATAATTCCATTTTGCTACAGGGGCTAAAGCTGGATGGGGTGTTAAATAACGAGGGCCTGCAGGTAATAATAGATTATTCCGGAACCAGGCCAGCAAAAGAGACCAACGAAGACAAAGCCGCCTGGCGCCAGCCGGCAAAGGATGCCGCGTTGGGTGTTACCAGCATCGAGTATATCCTGGCTGATACCGGCACAGTAGTAATAAAGAGCCGTCCCGGACTCAGTCGAACCTTATCCCTTGTCCCTCCTATCCATGTAGCTATTGGTGAGGAGCGACAAATCCTGCCCGGGTTGGAAGCCCTGTTTAGCCAGGGAGCTAATCTGCAACCTGGTAGCGCCGTCATATTTATTACTGGCCCCAGCCGCACCGCGGACATAGAACAGACCCTTACCATTGGTGTTCATGGCCCTATAGAATTCCACCTCATTCTCCTGCCAGACGAATAGTATTTTTAGTATTTTGACATCGTCTCTTTAGCTGCTATAATTATACCCTTCTAGCAAGACTGCTAGCACAATTTCAACACCATCTCTTATGAAAAATGCTGATAGGCAAGGAGGGAGATAGATTGCGCCTCATAAAAACAGTCCTATTTTGTGCCCTTATTTTTCATATCTTATGGAGTGAGAGCCCGCCGGTAGCCAGGTCTCAGGAACCGATTAACAATACCAGGCTCTGGGTTTTCAAAAGCCAACGGGAGTTATGGTTAATAAAAGGCGGAAAAGTAAAGAAGGTGTATCACATCTCCCTGGGAAGAAACTCTAAAGGGCCAAAGCTGCATAAAGGAGATAACCGCACCCCGGAAGGGGAATATTTTATCTCAGAGAAAAAGATAAACACACCCTTTCACCGCTTTCTAGCCCTGAGTTATCCCAATATAACGGATGCTGACCAGGCATTAGAAAG
>MHDQ01000109.1 GCA_001803565.1 Nitrospinae bacterium RIFCSPLOWO2_12_FULL_45_22
AAGTCCAGCAATCCCCGGGAAACTCGCTAGTAGCTAATGGGTCATTGGGCCAGCCCGGGGCAATAAACTGAAATATTACTGATTCAGGCCGTGGCTGATGTCCTTTCTGCCCTTCTCTTAAATAGTCAGAGCCCAGTAAGATATAGATAGGCGGTTGAAGCCGTTGGGCCCGTATGGCGGCCTCTGTCAAGTCTCGGTCCTCTTTTTTTGGTGAGGTACCGGCCTTAAATTTATAATCTATTATGCGAAACAGGATAGTAGAATTCTGTTTCTTGATATCAATCCGGTCTAAGCGACCATGCATCGCTAAACCGCTCAATATCTCCTGGCCTGAGCCAGGAAAACCAGCCTGGGCTTCTATCTCAAAATATGTTGGTACGAAACCCGACTCGGCCAAACTTCCTAAATCCTTTTCTATCAATCGCTGTAAGGTATCTCTGGCTCCCTCTTGCCAGACCTCCCATAATACTGGATAACGTATGGGATGACCCTGCGCAAACTCCTGGAAGGTCTCATTAGTGACCTGTTCCAGTATCTGATAAATATCTATCTTTCCTTTATCTGTCTGAAAGTACTGGAATTGAGCGAGGCGGTTATAAAATAGGCATAAGACCTGGTGATACAATTGGCCTTCTTCGGCTGGCTCCAGACCCAAAATAGTCTCAGGTCTCTCCAGGGGCTTGAGCTGTAAGGCTTGCTGGGCAAAATATCTAAACGGGCACTGGGCATAAAGTTCCAGGGCAGTAGGGGACGGGCCTTTCTGAGTAATAGTATCCCAATAACCGGCTAAGGGGCCGGTCCAACCATCCCTAGAGGTTAGTTCCTGTCGGGCCTTTTCCAGGATCATCAAGGTTTCCCGACCATGCAGGAGGAGGCCAGGAGCCATGTCTAGCTCCTGCAATAAAGGCAACACTTCTTTATCTTGCAGGAGGAGGAGCATAGCCAGCTCTTTGGGGGTTAACAGGGATGTCTGGTAATAGGGAGAGGTTTTGTGTTTATCCAGCCATTGTCGTGGGATAGCCTCTTCTACTGCCTTCATCGTCCCTACAGCAATCCTTCTGCCCCATAGGGTCCGCCCCAGCTCATCTAAGTACCAGGAAGGGACGAGGGGGCGGCCAGACTGATCAGACCTCTGATATAAGCAATACACACGATCAGATGCGGCATTTAATAATAGATAGAATAGGAGTTTCTCTTCTTCATAGCCCAGCATTTTCTCTGGTATCTTATACCCGAGGCCAGCCTCTAGAGTACGCCTTGCACTATCTCGCAAGAGGGCATCTTCCTGAATATAGCGGGGGAAGACCTTTTCATTCAAACCAATAATAAAAAGGATTTTAAAAGGGATGCCCCGGGCAGCCATAGCATCCAATACCTGTACACCAGCAATATTCTCAGCGCCTAATTTGATGCTGGCCCTTTCCAGGGTCTGTTGAAGGGCGGTGATAAATACTTCAAGGGATACCGAGGGGGTGAAGAGGTCTCGTTGCCTGAGGGAGTCCAATGCCGCCGTCAATCTCTTGCCTACTTCTATCTCCGGCTCTAGCTCTTGGCCTATCTCTCGCTGGAAGCCCGGTAAGTCCAGGTATCTGTCAATAATGACCCGGAAACTATCTACGTAGCTATGCCAGGGGGCGGTAGCGGGTAGGGCAGAAAAGTCCTTTTCCAACGAATAAACTATGTTCCAGAGCCCTTGTACTTCCAGTGCAGTCAAATTCCAGTGTTCTTCTTCACCATTTTCTCCTTCACGAAATTCAATACCTGATTGAAGGAATCGCTCCAGGCTGCGCCACTCTTCCATTCCCTTAGTGATTGATAGGCGGCGGCTCAGGATATCCCAGTAATCTGGCCGGGGCTTTATTCCGGGCGGGCAAAAATCTTCTCCCTTGAAATAGGGGGACGAGACCAGCTCTATCAGATAGGGCCGATAATAGTCGTCGGTTATCAATAGGCAGAGGAAGTTAATTGCTTTAGTCATAGGGTAGAGGGAAACGGGCTCTTCGGCAGAGGAGCAGAAAGGTATATTATGAGCCCGGAATATGCGGGCAATAAGAGGTACATAACCCTCCAAGCCCCGTGCGGTTACGCCAATCTGACTGAACATATATCCTTCTTCCACCAGACGGCAGACCTCTTTAGCTACGGTCAGGACTTCATCTTCCGCACCAGATGCGGTAATAATTTTACAGGCCGCCAGAGCAGGGGGGGCCTCTTCGGGATGGTCTACAAAAAAGCGATCCAGAACGCTATCCAGGCAGTTGGGCTGCGGACTCTTTGGTAGTTTAACCAGGGCTTTAGAGTCGCTTATTATCCCATGGATATAGCGTTTGAAGAATAGTTCCGCAAAGAGGAAGGCCGGATGACCCTCCCGCAGCGGGAAAAACAGCGTAGTAGGATAATGACTGGCTATAGCCCTAAAGAAATCCAGTTGCAACTGGGTCAGGTCATAAAAGCCATAGTATAGAATATGGTGCAACTTTTCCAGAAATTTTGCCCCGGGTACCATATGGGTAGCTAACCGCGTCAGGTCTGAAACTTCCATAAATTCTAAATTATTTTGGCTGATGGCCATTCTTTCATAAAGCTCAAAGATAGCCCCCAGGGTGCGGCTGCTGTCCTCACCCTCTAAAAACCCTTCTTTTAATGCCTCAAGTATAGTCGCAATATCTATATCAGCATCGTTAAGGTCCCGTAAAGTAGCCCTCAGGGCAGCACTACCGCCAGCCGTATCTGTGAGGGCCCGCAAAGGGTTATCCGGTGGGAAATAAGATTTGAGGCAATGTCGGATAAAGTCTTCAAAGAATAACTCATCCTGGATTAATTGATCTGGTATGCCTTGCTCATCCTGATATATCCTGATGGCCAATTGGTAGAAATCGAGAAAATAAGTATTTATGAGCGACAGCCCTTTTTCTGCCACCAGCAGCGTCTTTAGCCGCCAGCAGAGCCGATGAGAAGGGGCTATCAAGGCGATAGGACATAAAGGATCAACTTGCTTCAAGTCCGATACTTTTTTTACTAAGGCCTCTTCTAGCTCGGGATGGAAAGGACCAATAAATACCTCTAGCACTTATATTATCACTCCACAATAATCTTTAGGTATAAATCACCCGGTAACTGGGCCCCTTTGCCGGTCAGGCCTTTACCCTTGAGCCTCATTCTGGTGCTAGAGCTTATACCAGCGGGTATCTTTACCTTAAGCCTTTCGGTCGTACCATCTCGTTGGAAGGCGATCAGTTTCTGGCAGCCAGCTTGAGCCTCCTGGGGGGTGATATAGAGGATAAAATTCAAATCAGGGCCCGGGGTCACTTTTGGAAGGCTGGCATACTCCTTCCCGGTTAGCTTGGCTAGGAGATAATTAGCGGTCTTTTTAGCTAATTTGGTAAAAGTGCCTCCTGGAAAAAGTGGCCTGGCGATTGGGCGCTCAGAGTTAGGCCTGGGCTCTCTCAGGCCCAATGGACCAAAAAATACGAAACCAAAGAAAAAGCCTTTCCCACCAAAGAAGAGATTATCAATAAACCTGGTATCAAACCTTAATCCCCTGCGGCTAAATTCCCGGAACAGATCCTGAAACACATCGCCCGCATAAGGGTTCTGGAACAGGTCTCTAAAGATGTCCTCTGCACGATGATCAAAGTCCCGCATATACCCCTGGCTGCGCCACTGGTCATACCTCTTCCTCTTTTCTCTGTCAATAAGGGCACCATAGGCTTCACTGATTTCTTTAAACTTCTCTTCCGCACTTTTGTCACCCGGGTTCCTATCCGGGTGATGCTTCAAGGCCAACTGCCTATATGCCTTCTTTATCTCTTCATCTGTAGCATCCCTATCTACCCCAAGGATCTGATAATAATCTTTAGACATATAACCCCGCATCAGTTTACTCCCGCCTTATTCCTTTGAAAATACCCCCTCCCCCTAACCCTCTCCCCACGGGGGAGAGGATTGAGGTGAGGGAGCTCAATTTTTTATCTGTTTCAACCTATCTGAACACTTTGCCTGTATCTATTCTTCCATTCATCAAAATCCCAGTGGATTAGAAATGTTCTGGCAGCCTCCTCACCATTCTTAAATAGTGCCTGACTTTGCTCCCGGGTAATATCGAAATCTGGTAACCATTTAGCCACAAAAAGGCACAGAAAGGGGCAAGAAAATGTCACAAGGTACCTTTCCGCTCGTTGGACTTCTTGCCCATAAGTATTTCCAGGAAGGCCTGAATGCGGGTCTTTATTTGGCCACTGCCACCCATGCCATATTCGACATCTAATTCCAGCACCGGTATCCCCATAGCTTCTAATTTCTCCCGGAGTAATGGCTGATCATGGCTATAAGGTGCACAATGACGGATAAGCTGAGCTATCATCCCATCTACCCGATATTCTCTTACCAGCTCGAAAATCTTATTAAAACGGTTATCATAGGGTACCATGCGGGCACAGGGGAATTTATTGAGATATCGATATGAAATGGCTTCCAGAGGATCAGGATGGGAGGTATCTATCGGATCTAACCAATAACTGGTGCCCATACAGAGTTCATCTATCACTACTAAGGCCCCTTGCTCCTCAATAGCCCTGATGAATTCCGGGTTATTGAGGGGGCTGCCACTTATCATGAGCCTTACTGAACCATTTACCCTGCGATTAGTTGACTGGAGTTCATCTAAAAGTCTCTCCAAAAGCCCATTATATTTATCCCTTGGCATCCTAAAGCCAGCATTGAGTAGCTCCATTGTTTCAGCTCCGGAGATAGACGGCCTATCAGCTTTCCTGGTCTCATAAAGTTTCAGTAATAGTTCCCTGGTTTTATTGAAGAGCTTTATAGCATCCCATAAGCTCTCCTGGGTAATCCTAACCTTAAAATGCTCTTCCAACTTATCCTTCAACCCTTTAATCTCCAGGCAATAGAGTTGGTGTGCCTCGGCAGTCATTTTTCTCGGCACGGTAAGGGTATGGATAAGAGGGATATGTCCTATATATTGCCCCCAAATATCAGCCAGCCTCCTTGAGCCATCACAAGTAGCACTAGAAATATAGCCATCTAGAAAATCATATTTTCCTATCAAGGCTAACTGTAAGCAGGAGCGGCAAAAAGAGCAAGTAGTGATGTAAAGATAAGAATCGGCATCGCCTAGCTCCATCTCCCGGTAAAAATCTCCTGTTATCCTTATAGGCAATGCCCCCGCCGCCCAGATAATCTCTCCTGGCACATAATTACATTGGAAGGCTACCACTTTTCTCCCTTGCTCCTTCCAATCCTTTATGGGCCTGGTAAAAGGTGAGTCAGCGTTTATATTCTTTACCTCGGCTATGGTGCTCAATTCCTGCATCATTTTAATTTCTCCTTCCTTTTTTGAACATAAGCCATCAGTTATCAGCCATTAGCCTTGAGGCAGGTACTCTATAGCTCTAATCTCTCCAGGAAACTTTCTATCTTCTCCTGCATCTCTTCTATGGAGGCAAAAGATGGATCGGATACATCCATATCTAATACCAGGGTAGGGATAGTTGCCTCCCGCACCAGAGCATCTTTTAAGACCCTTGCCATGGCATTACCCTGCCGGCATCCGGCGGTAGCCCAAAATATAACCCCATTAACTCGAAACTCTACCGCTTCTTTTACTACCATATTTACTGCCGGCTCGATCGGACCATTTACATAACGAAAATAAGGACTAGCATAACAACATTTATGGGCTAAGGTGATAAGCGGCTGCGAAAGGTCTATTGCTTCGGGCTGCCAGCAGAAATCAAATGGGGCAGAGACTAACGCAGCACCCTTCTCCCTCTGGAGCCAATTTACTAATTTCCAATCATAGTTTACCGGGGTACATAAAGAGAGGAGGCGATAGATCTCCGGGCAAGGGAGCTCTTGCCGCTCTTGTCTATTTTCTATATCTTCCAAAACCGTCTTAGAGAAGCTAAGCCCTTCAGGCAGCCCCTCATAAAGCCAGTTTATGAGGAAGAATTGATTAATATATCTATTAAGGAGAGGGGATGGGATTGATTTTCCCCGCTCATATATGGTCCTTTGAATTTCTATAGTCTTTGCGGATATTTCTATTGCATAACGGAGCCGATCCAAATCAGGTCCTTTTCCGGTAACCTGAGATAAAAATTCTATTACTCCCTCCAACTGCTGCACAAAGTAATCTATATGAGTCTGCTGAAGAAAGCCACCGCGGGGAAACTCAGCAAAGAAGATGGGGCTTTCATATACCTTGCAGATAGCTTGCTCGCTTTTTCCTACATTGTCGCACAGGGTCACAGCTACTACACCTGCTTTGGGTTTAGGTAAGAAGCCCTGCATAAGGGCCGCCAGTGTGAGCCGATGGGCAGAACAAAGCTCCCAGGGCAAGCCATAACTCCTGCTAGTATCAAAGGCTTCATCATAACCTTTTAGCATAGCTACTGATGCCGTGGAAATCATCTCTGGGTGGTAGGGTACTAAATCGAAGGCATAAAGAATTTCATTAGGGATAAAGGCACCATAGGCAACAAGGGGTTTATCTTCCTCTACCGCATCCAATATCCCCTTAAAGTAATTAAGCATTAGCTCATAATATAATTCATCGCTCCTTGCCTCGGTAGGATGAGACTTCCTATGCTGTAGAATAGCTCCTAGGCGATTTACTGCCATCCTAAGTTTAGACGGATCAAAAGTCACCCTGGGCATCTTTAAGGCCTCCTCTTATAATTTTTGATCTTACCAACCTTACAAAATGGTTAGTCCTGCCTGGCGCCTACCTGCTGCAGGCAGGGCAGACAGGTCTTCATAAACTCTTTCTGCCATCATACGCTTTATCATATGGATATATGCTTCAATACCAGGCGGCAATGGCCTTTGATACAAGCTCTCCATTCCACATATTTTCTCTATCACCTCTTCTTTCTCCATCCCAGCATCTATAGCCTTTTGCATCTCTCCCATATACATTTCAATATATTCTCCCATAGGCCCTAGTACTTCCTTCCCACACACTTCACCATGGCCCGGAACAATATGATCTATCTCCATATTCTTGATAACTTCCAGGGAATTGAGCCATTCTTTGGGCTTGGCTTGATGGAGGAATACCTGGATATTATTGAAGACATTATCTCCCGTAAATACGACTTTCTCATTAGGAATGTATACAGCTATTTCATTGGGAGTATGGCCTGGCAGGTGGATCAACTCTATGATATGTTCAGCTAGATATAGGGTTAACCGATGAGTGAATGTTATTGTGGGTGGATTGGGTTGATAGTTTTCCATAAGATGTAACCCATCAGGGTCTATTTCTTGAATTCTTTGTTTTAATTCCTCCATACTCCCTAATGACATAGAGAACAGATCTTTTGTCCCCTGGTGGGCTATGACCGGAATAGGGAAAAAGGCATTCCCGGTGATATGATCCTGATGGTTCTCAGTATTGATGATATAGAGGGGTTGGCCATATTTTGTTATCTCGTCTTTCCATTTGATGGCATCACTCGGTCGCTGTGGGGTATCGATCATAACCACCCCCTGGCCTGTGATAATAAAACCTGGGTTGCAACCCCTGAAAGCCGTTTCAGCAAATACATTCCGAGTTATTCTCTCCATGACTTGCCCTCCCAACCCTCATTTACGGAATACCGCCCTAGCTGCTCCATGCTCTTCTTGATATTCACACAATTCAATCATCATCCCAAAAGAATCTTTCGGATGGAATTGGGCTTCTTTGATACCGCCGAGATCAATCCTTCCGACTAACCGCAAGCCTTTTGCTTGTAACTCGGCGATGGCCTCATCCAGATTCGGTACTTTGAAAGATATGGCATGGAGTCCCTCTCCGCGCTGATCGATAAACTTTGCTATGATTCCTTCAGGCGAGGTAGATTGGATTATTTCCAATCCCAAGGGATCCAAGACGGATTTTAGATCAAATTTCTCTGCATGAATAACCGAACTAAATTTTGTTCCCAGGATATCAGAAAAAAATCTTATGGCTTTTTCTAAATCTTTAACGGCTATATGGATATGGTCGATTTTTTCTACTTTCATCCTTAATTCCCTCCCGTCATTACAGTTAAAAGAAATCCTGCAACAAAATAATACCTCTATAATAACTCTTTATAGGGTTCGAAACCAATATTTTTTATAGCTGAACATTTCTCAAAAATTACAAAACCAAATAGCATCAGCTTATTTACCGCTATTTATAGTTTGTAATTCTTTTCTCATTTACATATATATATATGCCAAAATGGCTGATGGTATAGTAAAATAGGTGTGAGATAGAAAGGCCGTATTTATTTTTAGATGCCACAAAAGAGAAAATAGCTTTTAGGGCTCTACTAACCCGAATTGGAATCATGATCAGGAATTATGAGGCATTTATACAAGGTTGGAAAAGGCGATTAGAATGGGAGCAGAAGGGGCAGAAAAAATTGATCTCTTTCGCCCTAGAAAATGCCAAAAAAGCAGCTCAGATTCTCATTTCGGAATATGGGGCGAAAGAAGTATACCTCTTCGGCTCTTTAACTCACGAGGAAAATTTTTCATCTAGGTCTGATATAGACCTGGCTGTTACAGGATTAGAACCGTCTTTTTACTATGATGCTATAGGCCGTATTCTACAAGAAATAGAGTTTGATCTAAACTTGATACCCCTAGAAACCTGTAAGCCATCTTTTCGAGATAGAATCTTGCAGGAAGGCAGATTATTA
>MHDQ01000110.1 GCA_001803565.1 Nitrospinae bacterium RIFCSPLOWO2_12_FULL_45_22
CATTGTAGTATTGCTCACCAATAGAATCCATCCTCAACGCTCGAAGGAGCAAATAAAAATCTATCGCCCCCTGCTCCACAACCTTGTAATGGAGGAGCTATAGTAAGCATTCACTGGATGATAGGAATTTGCTTTTTTAACAGAAATCCTTTCTTGATGGTATGCTATTCCAAGGGCATTAAAGAGCTTTGGAAAACTTCAAAGATGCCTAATGTCAATCGACTATAGAAGGTATAATTATATGATGTTATACAAACGATATCAAGAAAAAAATTTCCGTCTTGATATCAGCCGGGGCGGTAGGTATACTTTATAGATACGCAAAAACGCCGCTATTCATAGAGGAACATGATGGACCTTTCGATCATCTGCACTTACCGGTGTATCTCTAAATGCCGGATGTGTAATATCTGGCAAAACCCCTCCAATCCCAAGGATGAACTGAGCTTGGAAACTCTCGCAAAGCTGCCGAAAGGCTTAGGCCACGTGAATATTCAGGGCGGCGAACCAACCCTGCGGGCGGATCTGATGGAAATCATCGATACGGTTTATCCTAAAGCCCGCGTGACCGAGATCAGCTCGAATGGGCTGCTACCCGACCGGTTGGTCCCGATTATAAAAAAATATCCCCGTGTTAAAGTGCGGGTCAGTCTCGAAGGAGATGAAAAGACCAACAACAGGATCCGCGGTGAGTCGGACGGATTCAAGACCAAGGTCGAAGGTTTAAAAAAACTTAAAGCGGCCGGCGGAAAAGATCTCGGTTTCGCGATCGTGGTCCAGGACGAGAACGCTTCCCAATTGGCCTCTGTTTATGAAGCGGCCAAATCGATAGGCGCGGATTTTTCGGCCTCAGCGCTCCATAATGGCTGGCAATTCCACAAAGCCGATAACTGTCTTCGCGATCAAGCGACCGCCGCGCGGGAGATCGAAAAAACAATCACCGCTTTTATCCGGTCAAACTCGATCAAGTCCTGGTTTCGGGCGTACATGATCCTCGGGCTCAGGAAACAGATCATGGGGCATGATCCGTCAGAGAAATGTACGGCCGGCACCGGTTTCGCTTTTATCGACCCGTGGGCCAATGTGTTCGCGTGCAATGTTAGAGCGGATCTCCTGATGGGCAATCTTCGAAAGCAGTCCTGGGAAGATATTTTATCGAGTTCGGCGGTCCGGCGATGCCGAACGCAAGTGGTTCAATGCGAGAAAAAATGCTGGAAAGTGGTGAACGCACGCGTCGCCATGAGGTCGGCCCTCATACCCCGCTTTCCGAAGTTCGGTACTATCCGGTGGGTGGTCACAAACAAGATCCGGGCCGCGATCGGCCTGGACGTGCTGTTCGATCACTAAGCAGGACAATTCCGGATGTTCATCATGAGCTTTGATGTTTGTAATGACGCGCATGACCGCTGAAATGAAAAAGATACGTTTATGGCCGGCGATCGCCGTAGCGGCTCTGGCTGCGTTCATATTCATTCTTTATTATCCCTGGATAGATCAGCGCATCCTCGCGCCTTCTCTTAAAGCTATCTTAAGAATTTTTAGTAAACCTTTTTTTTATCCGGCCTTGGCGCTCATCCTAATCCTTAGAGCGGCGGTACCCGGTCTACCCTTCCCAAAAAACTCTGAGCGTCGGCTTTATACACGACTTCGCCTGGTTGATCCTTCAGGCGTCGATAGCGGTGACTATCACGCTCAGCTATGTCGCGTTTTTAAAATCATACTATCACCGGCACCTGGATTTTCTGACGATCCGCGCGATACTCGAATGGCCGCTTACGGCCCAATTCCTGGTTTGGTTTCTTGTAACCGATTTTCTCAACTGGTTCCATCATTGGCTAAGGCACAAGGTGCCGTGGTTATGGCATTTCCATGCGGTGCACCCCCGGCCCCCCCCGGTTTACCTGGTTTGTGGTTAAATATCTAGAGACATTTTAAACAACAAAAAGATCGGAGAGCGGCAAAGAATGGATATTACAGAAAACAAAAAGACTTCGCTTAAAGATAACGAAATAAAGGCATTAATGAGGTTCAAGGAATTATTATTGGAAAGGTATAGCCTGGTGGACATAAAACTATTTGGCTCTAAAGCAAGAGGGTTGGATACCCCAGATTCTGATATTGACATATTGATTGAAATTGAAGAATTAAGCCCAGAAATTGAGACAGAAATTGGCCATATTGCGTTTGAAATTAATCTGGAATATAACTGCTTTATATCAACTATTATTTTTAGTAGAAAAGAACTCGAAGAGGGTCCTCTGTCTGAGTCCCCATTATATAAGAACGTTCAATATGAGGGTGTGAAGATATGACCTCAGAAGAGAAAAGGCGAGAGTTGGCTATTTATAGGCTAAAACAGGCCGAAGAAAGCTTGGATGAGGCAAGGTTTTTACTTTCACCACGGGCTGTTATTAATAGGGCTTACTACACTATGTTTTATGCAACTCTAAGTTTGCTTATCTTCGAAAAGTATTCTTCTTCGAAACATATTGGGGTGATTTCATATTTTAATCAACACTTTATAAAAACAGGCATTTTCTCCAAGGAATTGGGATGGGCATTTAGCCGGGCCTTTGATCTGAGACAAAGGAGCGATTACAAGGAATATGTGACTATTACCTATGAACAGGCCAAGACTATTATAGAGGAGGCGGAAAGATTCGTTGATACCGTGAAAAGACATTTACGGCAGAAAAACTTGATTTAAACAGGGTTTACCGGAGAAATAAAGGATACCCAAGATTTATGAGATTAAAGTGTCTTAACGGATAAATGAAGATAAGGAGGGTAATAACTATTTGGGCTCCTTATATATATGCTGGAGATACTGGTAATATTCTCAATAAAAGACAAGAGAATATCGGCCATTATAGAAAAGATGGTGATAGGATTATAATCTATGACCGGCAATGGAATAAGTTAAGTAAGGGTACCTGGAAAATTCTGGCAAGGATTGGGAAAGAGGCAGTATCTTTGATAGCTATTATAGAAGACTTGGCTATATAGAAAAGAAGGGTGAACAAATAAGCATATTTGATAAGGAATGGAATAGAAAGGGTTACGCAATAGTTGATGATAAAGAGCAAGGATATTTTAACAAGGAATCTGAAAGGGTAGATTCAGATGAGCTTCTCAGGGAATTAGAAATTCTAATCATCAGGGATAAATGAAGAAAAGAATAATAAATTATATTGGTAAAGTCGTTAAGAAAGCGTTTGAAGATTTTCTGTATAAGGTCCTTGCCGACTGGTTATCTAGATTTGACGAGGAAGAAGAGGAAAGCGAAGATAATAGCGACATTGAGGAAAGATCTAGAGAACCAAAAAGTAATATGGAAGAGGTTAGAATTCAATGGGAAGGCCCTTATTTAATCGAAAGGGTTCCGAAATTAGATATTTCAGAGGAATTTGGTGTTTACATGATAACTAGACGATGGGGCACAAACAGAGAAAAGATTTTGTATATAGGTAAAACATATTGGCGAGATTTTAGGAGTCGAGTAAGGGAGCATCGAAGGGAGTGGTTAAATGAAGAAGTAGGAAATCTTAAAGTTAGATTAGGCATTATAAAACTTTCAAGGGGGAAAAAAATCTCTGTGCAAAGGGTTCAGGATATTGAAGCGTTATTAATTTATTGGTGTCAGCCAAGATATAACACCATATATAAAGATTCCTACAATGGAAGGGATTTAAAAATCATAAACGAGGGCAGACGAGGACCTATCGATAACATTATAACAACTGATGATATCTAAGAATGATTATGTATTGTAATCATATCTTATAGTGTTGCTTACCAGTATATTTGATGAATATCAAACTATTAAATCTGATTTTTCTTATGCCTTTTTCTGACCTATGCTAGTCCATAGTTAGGAGGGAGACAGTTTCTTTAACAAAAAACTAGAATGAAAATGTAGGGACAGCGCCCATTTATTCCCAACAGGGCGTTATGTTAAGGATTGAACAATGCGGCTAGCCGAAGGGATACAAAAACAGATTGAGATATACCGCTTGATGACCGGCGCCCAGCGGCTTTGTATAGGGTTTGAACTTTACGAAACAGCTATTGCCATTTGCCATGCTGGTATTAAGCGACCGTATCCAGATTGGGCCGAAAGGGAAATAAAAGCAGAACTTGTTACGAGATTAAGAGATGCGGCAACTCGACAGGCTGTTACAGAATAGAGTCTAGCAAAATTTGTTATCATATAATTAGATGTATTTGTGATGCCTTTTTGATTCAATAGCATCAAACAAAACGCATGATTTTATATTTCGTAACAACCTGTCGACTTTATTAGAAATATAATCTTTCTTTCCTTCGGGGGAGCGTGGGCAGATGAGGAAATTTGTGGATCATTGGGCCAGGCAGAAGATGCTCCGGCAACTCTATGCCCAGGCCAATAAGGCATTCAAACAAAAGTCTTATAAGACCGAGGCCCCTTTGTTGGAAAAGATATTGGAGCTTGAACCGGACCGTTCGGATATAATCCAGCGGCTCGGCTCCCTGTACTATAACGAATTGGGGGATTTTGGGAAGGCTGCCGTTTACTTTGAGAAGATGAGAAAGATGTCTCACCCCCTGGAGCTATTCTTCCACCTGGGATATTGCTATTACCAATGCAAAAATTTTTTGAAGGCCAGGGAAAATTTAGAAAAGTACCTTAAGAAGATCCAGGGGCAAAAAGACCGCCAGGCCAGAGAGCTCAGCAAGAGGGCGGAAGGGTTGCTGGAATCATGCAAGGAGCAACTCATCCGAGAGAAGGAGAGGAAGCTCCAGCTTAAAGAGGAGCGGGGGAAAGAAGCTGCAACCAAAAAGATGCCCCCTGTCCAAGAGGTAAGTTCAGAGCAAGAAAAAGCGACTCCCTTAACCCAACCAGCAAAAGAAGAGAGGGAGTGGCGGATTAAGATAACCTATCTCCCCCCAGAAGATAAAGCGACTATAGAGCTTCTCAAAAACTCCTCTTATGACAACCTTGCGAATTATCAACTGAGGCTCCAATATCATCACCTCACCCTCTTCAAGGGATATGATGAGCTAGTATGCCTGAACCAATTGCATAATGTAGAAAAGTTCTGGTACCAGATTGAGACGGTGAAAAAGGTCTTAAAGCAGTTTCGGGGCAGGGTACTGCTCTGTGATGAGGTGGGATTAGGAAAGACCATTGAGGCCGGGATGCTGATCAAGGAATACCTCTTAAGGGGGATGATAAAGAAGATACTTATTCTTACCCCCACCTCCCTGGTTTCTCAATGGAGGGAAGAACTCCTCACCAAGTTTGATCTATATTTTGCTACTACCGATGATCCTGCTTTCAAACAATCTCCGGCAGAATTCTGGAAAAAGGATCAAATCATTGCCTCCCTGAATATCGCCAAATCCAGGCACCATTTCCAATCTGTAATAGATAAAGAATACGACCTGGTTGTAGTAGATGAGGTGCACCACTTGAAGAACCGTCAGACCCTGAATTGGAAATTAGTGGATTCCTTAAAGAAGAGGTTCATCTTTCTCTTGAGCGCCACTCCGGTACAGAACAATCTGGTTGAGCTCTATAATCTATTGACCCTCTTAAAGCCCGGGATATTTAAGACCGAGAGCCATTTCAAGAAGGAGCATGTCAGGCGGGGTAACTCACGCCTCCCTTCTAATAGAGAGAAGCTCCAGGGGCTCTTGCGCGAGGTAATGATCAGGAATAAGCGGAGCCTGGTGGATGTCAGGCTCCCTAAGAGATTCGCCCAAACTATCTTGATAGAGCCCTCAGAGTTAGAAAAGGGGGTCTATGAGAGGGTGAGTAACTTTGTTCGGGAAAATTACCATAAAGATGGTAACATGAATAAATTTACCCTGAACCTGCTCCTAATGGAGGCGGGCAGTAGTCCTTTCGCCCTTAAAGAGTCCCTGAATAAATTGCTGGATCGGGGAAACATGGATATGTCCTCTGTCCTTAAACTGAAAGAGATCATCTCTCTTACCCAGGAGGTTTCTACATTGGAAAAAGGGAAACGGCTACTGGAGCTGGTTAAAAAGACGGGAGATAAAAAGATTGTATTCGCCCGCTACTATAAGACCCTGGCTTATATCGCCTCCCTCCTTGAAAGAGAGGGGATACCTTTTACCCAATTCCGGGGTGACCTGACCAACCTGGAAAAGGATAAGGCCCTTACCCAATTCCGTGATGGGGTTGATCTGCTCCTCTCTTCTGAATCGGGCGGAGAAGGTAGAAATATCCAGTTCTGTAATACCATGATAAATTATGATCTCCCCTGGAACCCTATGCTTATAGAACAGCGGATCGGCCGCATCCACCGCATCGGCCAGACCCGCGATATCTTCATCTTTAACCTCTCGGTAAAGGATACCATAGAGGATTACATCCTGAGGGTACTGGACCAGAAGATCAATATGTTCCAACTGGTAATCGGTGAGATAGAGAGCATCCTGGGGAATATGGAGACAGAAGAGGACTTTGAGGGGATTATTATGGATATATGGGTGAAGTCCAGCAACAGACAGGAACTGGAGGAACATTTTGATGACTTAGGAGAGAGACTGCTTGAGGCCAAAAGGAGCTATGAGAAGACCAAAGAGCTGGATGAGACCCTCTTTGGCGATGATTATGAGGTATAGATGGAAGGGCTGATGAGCTTTTTGACCCTGGTACTGGAAAGCAATGATGTCCTGGTAGAACGAAAGGATGGAGGCAGGATCGAGGCCCTTTTACCCAGGGATATAGCCACCTCCCTTGGTATCAGGGAATATCAAACCTTCTGCTTTGACTCCCAGGAGGCCCGTTCGGACGATCTGGTAGTTACCTATGATTCTGATCTCATAGATAGGCTTTCTGTATTGCTGGATAGAAAGGGCCAGCTTTCTCAGATTATCCTCCCCGGCGCTTTTATCAGGCGGGACCGGGCTGAGGAGTCCTTACGGAAGAGGCTGGTACTCAATAATGCCGTATATCGCATAAAAGACTTTGAAGAAAAAAGGGTCGCTTATAGGGTCTTCAACCTCAAATATACCGCTATCTCTGATGAAAAGAGGGAAGATATAATAACGATAATTATCAATGAGGCTACCCTCTCTTTCCCAGAAGAGATGCTGGAGGTTATTGGCCCTTATTTGAGAGAAGGGCAGGAACCGAATGAGAGTGTTCAAATTCCGTCCTCTCGGCCTATAGAAGAGGTCTATAGGATGGCTTTGAGGGTTCTTAGGAGGAAGATTGGAGAGGAGTTATCTGATTTTGAACGGAGTATGAACCGCCGATTGAAGAAGGATATTTTAAGATTAGAAGATTACTATGAAACTATAAAGGAGGAGATCCGTCAGAAGATTGCCAAAAAAAACCTGGAAGGAGAGCACAGAAAAGCAGAAGAGTCAAGGTTAAAGGCTACCGAGGTCGAACTGGAACGGCGTATAAAGGATCAGATAGAGAAGTATTCCGTTAAGGTAGAATCAAAGCTGATTAATGCCCTGAGGGTAATAGTTCCCTCTGCCCTGTTTAATGTTGAGCTACAACGCAAGAAGGAAAAAAGAGAGGTAAAGATAGGTTATAATCCTCTGCTTAAGAAGATAGAGTATCTGAGTTGTGAAGGGTGTTTGGCCAGGGGCTGCTATCTCTGTGATGACTTGCACGTCCTGTGCCAGAGATGCTTTTTTAAATGCCCGGGGTGCGAAAAAACCTTATGCCGTGTTTGTTATCCTGATAGTTGCCCCCGTTGCAAAGGTATAATTGACAGCGGATTGTAAACTGTGAAAGGGGGGGAGACTATATTATCAATAGAACAAAATTTTTGGGTCCACCATTTTTTTCTAAAGCCGCTAATGTTCTTTTAATTCGCTCACCGACAAACCAATCTTTTAACTCTTTTGCTGTTTCCATATGACCCCTCCCAAAATCAATTCTTTCAGTCTTAGCTGTTTAGTCTTTATTGCTATATTTATTGAAATATTCTAGTTGGATAAAATGTTATGCAAACCAAATAATGAGAAGCCAGGGAGAATTTCTTTAACAGATAAGGCTTTTTTGTCTTATATTCAAGTTTTAAGACTTCTATAAACGGCCAAAGGTACATTTTTCTGGTTAGTTCACTTCTCTCGCATATCAGGTATTTTTTGTCAACCTGTTCTTTTGCAAAAAAATTATTGACAAAGGTCCTGCTCAAAAAATACAATTTATTACGACGAAACAATCACAGCCCTGCCAGCCGGCATGGGGGAACGTACCCAGCAGCCCGGTGCATGTTCTGTACGGATGCTTACCGAGTTTCATAAAAAACACCGGCCTGCATATTCGAGGATGAACTCCAAGAATATTTCCTCTACCGCAAAAACGTCAATAAGTGGTCCCCCCAACACCATGTGCATTTGTTACTGTGTAATCTGCCTCTTCTATGTCAAGGTGTTCAAACGGCTAAGGAAGGCCAATAATGGTTACATTACAGGCAAATTT
>MHDQ01000111.1:0-1184 GCA_001803565.1 Nitrospinae bacterium RIFCSPLOWO2_12_FULL_45_22
CCATCTCTTAGGGCTTCCTGTCTTAAGCCTATCTATTGAAGGGCCTATACGGGTAGAGGACCTGGGAGCGGATTTTGCCGCTGATAAATCGGCCCCTCATCTCCTTTATACCCTGGGTAGGGAAGGTAATTTCAAAGGGCCAGCCGGCTTAGAGCTAAAGATTTCCCGGGTGTTGCAAGATAAGCAGCCACTATTACTAACTGGGAGATTAGGATTAAGGAACAATAACATCTCATATGCCCCCCTGAAACTCCCCCTCATACAGTTGCAAGGGAGTGTGGAGTTTACCAGAGAGATGGTACAAACCCAGACCTTGCAGGGTAAATGGGGCCAAAGCCCATTCATATTAAAAGGGATCATGAAAGGATACCGAGGGAAGAATCCCTCCCTGAAATTGCAGGTCTCTACTGAACTTGATCTCTCTGAGCTAAAAAACCAGCTCTCTTACCCTTTCCTGGATGAGCTTACTTACTACGAGGGCATCCCTTCTCTTCAAGTAAATATCCAGAACCCGGCTAATCAATGGCAAATAGCTGGCACTTTGGATCTGACTAATACGGGATATCAGTATAAGGGGATAAAGAAGGATAGTGGCGTACTCAACCTGCTCTCTTGTGATCTGCAACCAGACCCAGGAGAGGGCTGGCGGATAGATAAATTCGGGCTAGAGCTAGGGGATATAGTAGCTTCTGGCCAGGGGAGGATTGTTAATCAGGATTGGCAGTTGGAGTTAGAGACTAATAAATTTGATATCAACCAGATGTTATCCTTTCTACAAGAAGATGCCCAGCACCAGGGTAAAAATTGGGTTCAGGGAACATTAGGGCTCAAAGGCACCTGGCAGAGTGCTTCTCCGCCCAATATCAAATTCAACCTGACAGTTGACCAGATAGACCTGGACAAACTCTTTTCTAATTCGGGAGATAAAAACAATGAGTTTTTGCGGAACAATTTGCTACAGGGGAGTATAACAGTTAAAGGAGGCAAATTTCTAGGGCTTAGTTTTTCGCAGCTCAAAGCAGACATGCTAGCCCCCAAGCCTGGGGTAATGGCTGGGGATCTGGAATTAAAGCTCCACCAGGGATATTTTAAAGGTAAGACTTCTATCCAGATAGACTCTTCTCAGGGTCCTGGTTACTATTTGGCTGGCTCGGGCAGGAAGATAAAGATCGAAGGGCTTATCC
>MHDQ01000111.1:1209-11836 GCA_001803565.1 Nitrospinae bacterium RIFCSPLOWO2_12_FULL_45_22
GTTACTATTTGGCTGGCTCGGGCAGGAAGATAAAGATCGAAGGGCTTATCCAGGAATTGAACCACGGCCATAGTGTATTGAGTGGTTCTCTCGGCTTGACCTTAAAGCTAGAAACCCAGGGCCGTACCGCTGAGGCCAGAAAGGCCTCTCTCAATGGCAAGGTATCAATTAGGGTAAAGAATGGTGTCCTTAAAAGATACTCCCTGATCTCCAAGATATTCTCCTTCTTGAATGTTTCCCAACTATTGGAACTAAAGCTACCTGATTTAGTCGCTAAGGGCATACCTTATAAAGAGATCGGGGGAGATTTTCAGATAAAAAATGGGATAGCCCAGACCGATAATCTCTTTCTCGCCAGCCGCTCATTAAATATGGCCGCTATTGGCCAAATAGACCTAACGAGAAAGTCCCTTAATCTTACTATAGCCGTTCAACCCCTCCAGACAGTAGACAAGGTGGTAGCCCTGGTCCCTATTCTGGGGCATATATTGACCGATGAGAAGAAGAGCTTGATCCTGGCTTTCTTTAACGCAAAAGGCCCCTGGAATGATCCGTCGGTTACGCCTATACCTTTTGCCTCGCTGAGGAAAGGCATACTAGGAATCTTTAAGAGGATATTTTTACTCCCCAAAGATGTTGTCAAAGAGCCCTGGGAGGTCCTGTTACCCAAGCTACCGTAAATAAACCATTGCCATAATTCTATCTACTCTACCACCTTCCTCAAACCGCCCTGCCCATTATTTATTTTTAAATAAGGGGGTACCAAATTATATTAGGCAAGGCGCTTCGCTCGTAGCCTAGCTATAAGGGAAATAGCAACGGCTAAGAAGGATAAATAATCAGCATTCTTAATTCGAGTCAAAATTTTGCTTGACTGTTTTTCCTACCCTATGGTAGAATTTTAGAATAGATAAATTAACCCTACTTCGTACAGGTACAAATTAGGTTGTAGTTGCCGGGTTTAGCCTGCTTTACTTTAAATTTATTTTTAACATATTTATACCTTCACTCAAGCCTTTAAGAGCATACTTAGGCTTCTGTAATTCAGCGGGGATAAAGGCTTTTATATGTGGGAGGATAGTTAGTCTTTTCCCTGATAAATTTTTCCTGGCCATATCAATCATTTCAGACAGATGCCTAGTTACACTCCTTCCATGAGAATACTTATCCTGAAAAGGTCGCTAAAAAACTATATGCAGACTACATGATTTTTCTAAAATCATACCGGTGTGAGCCATCTCTATTTCTGATTGTTAGTATTCTTCATTAATAGTTCTTCATTTTAAGGAGGAAAAGAGGCTCATTTAGGGGCGGGCACCCAATTTCTTTTTTAAGGTATTGGTTTTAGGCTAGTAGTTCAATTGTGGTTCCCAATAAAATAGTTCCAACGTCTTTAGAAGAGGAGGATTTGTCATGATTAAAAAATTATTTTGCAGTCTAATTAGTATTTCGTTTTTCTCTACTTTTTGTACAGGCTGTGCCACTGTTGTTCATGGAAGCCGACAGAGTATTAGCATTAATTCAAGCCCGTCCAGTGCCACTGTTACAGTTAATGGGCATAAGGCATCCACCCCAACAACATTGTCCTTAAAAAGAAAGAAGGAATATATAGTTACCGTAGAAAAAGATGGGTATGAAAAAGGTCAGGCAATAATTGAGCAAAACTTTAATGGATGGTCGGCTATACTTGGCAATATAATATGGTTGGTACCCGGATTGATTATAGACTATGCGGTGGGCGGCATGTGGACCCTATCTCCAGAAAATGTTACCGTAACTCTTCAAAAGAAAGGGGAGGACTAATCCAAATCTTGACTAGAGAATAAAATTTATTATCCACAGATTGCACAGATTTACCCATCTGAGGAGGGGGGACTTTATCCCCCCTCTAAGGGTGACAAAAGTCGCTCTTACCTGAGTGTCGTTATTTCTCTTAAAAATAGCTCCTTTCTTATGCTATCACAGATGCCTCGGGCGCATACCAACTTGCTTTAGCTCCGGGTACCTATGACCTCTGGGTCGAACCACCCACCTCTGTTTCGGAATCAACTATTAGGGCCCAAAAGGGCTTCCCTTGGGAGAAAAGAAATTATGCTAAAGACTTTTGTCAGAGATCGTATAAAGCAAAATATTGGTGCCCTAAATATCAAGAGGTAAGGAGATTGTCTTATGAGGGCATTTACTTGGCCTCTTTTAATAATAATCATCCTATTTGGAATACTGGCTACTGGCTGGTCAGGGGACCAGCCTACCCTGGTGACTATTCATGGGCGGCAGCTCATGGTAAAGGGAGCTTCATCTGCTATCAAAATGTCCTTACAACCTATTGAGGCTAATATCCCATGATGAATTCGGTCTGGCGGAAATTTTTCTGGCAAGATACATAAGTTTCTTAAAATTTCCTTAATCTCTTTAGGAACGACATCGTATGTCTGAACTCTCGACAAAATCTTGCACATCAATTTATGTATCGTGCTGGAAGCCAGACCTAGAGGTGATTTGGAGTATTTTTTAACCCATGTATCCCATTAGGGAAATTTGGAATTGAACAAGATTTATGATTGAAAAGTTCTATCGGGTAGATATTTCAGTCGCAAATCTGGTAAAATGGATTTATTGATCTCCTAGATTTTAAAAATATACATAACAGGGGGTAATAAATAATGAAAAGGGAGAAAATATCTTTCTGGATATTTCCTTTTATTGCCTTGGCATTGGCTTTCTTTGGTGTGAAAGCTGACAGTTATATTTCTGCGAATTTTTCGGAAGACGACCCATCTCTTTTTAAAGCCGCTGAATCGGACTGGAATGCTCAGCAGTGGGATAAAGCTTTAAGCAATTACAAAAAGCTGATTGAAAGATCCCCAGATAGTCCTTATGCTGCCAAATCTTATATCAGGCAAGGCATGTATTTCAAATACCAAAAAGAATGGAGCAAAGCCATCGCCGAGTATGAAAAAGCCGTAAGGGGATTCCCGGGGACTCGTGATGCCCAGGATGCTAAGACTGCTATTGCTGCCGTTTACTACTTTCGAGAAGAATTTCCCCAGGCCCTTTCTCTATTCCATGAAGTGCTTCAGGAGACTTCTGATTGGGACCAGATCAAATACTGTTCATATTGGATAAGAGAGATTAAACGAAGAATGACCTTTGAAGATAAAAAATGTTCCAAATGTGGCCCGGCCGCGCTTAATGAAGTATTCAGGTTATCTGATATGCAAGTTTCTTTGGATGAGATATCCAATATGATACCGGCTAAAAAGGACAGGATATCTATGCAGGATTTAAAAAAGGTAGCTGAGAAAAAAGGCTTAAAGGCCATAGGAGTTAATCTAACCTTGACTCAACTGCTGGAGGTAGATAAGCCCGTAATTGCCTTTCTCAAATATAACCATTACGTCGTTGTTACCAGATATCAGTCCGGCAGAATTACCTTTATCGATCCAGGAGAAAGAAATGCGGTTAAATTCCTAGCTGAAAAGGATTTTAATAACCTTTGGAGTGGTGACACCTTAGTTTTTTCGCCTCTCAAGCCAAAAGCTGCGCTTAGGTTTCTCAGTGAGAAAGAGATGGAGAGGATCCGAGGGGCAGTCTGTTGGTGTTGTCCACCCTCAGGTTTAGGGGATCGTCGGGATAATCGAAACGTGGAGTATGATACTACCAGTTGTCAACTTAGCGGGAGTTCGGCACAACAAGGGATGCCAATCCTGATGGTAAATACTGTCAATCTTAATATGTTGGTGCAGGATACTGATTTGGTTTACTCGGGCCGAGGGCCAACCATTGAGATAAGGAGAACTTATAACGCTGATGATCCGAGGGATGGCCCCTTTGGTCGAAGCTGGACCTTTAACTACAATCTTACTTTAACGGAAAATCCGGATAAGAGTATCGATATAAGAATAGAATCTGGGAAGATCGACCACTTTATTTATACTGATCAAGGAAGCTATATCGCTCCTGAAGGGGTATATGATACCTTAGCGAAAAACACTGATGGTACTTATTCCCTCAAGATTAAAGAAGATAAGACTATCCAAAATTTTAGCGCCGATGGGAGGCTTATTAGTATTGCTGACCGTAATGGAAATACTATTACCTTTCAATACGATGATGGTGGCCGACTGATTTCTGTGATTGATCCTGTTAGCAGAAAAACTACTTTTACTTATGGCTCTAATGGCAAAATAACTACCTTAACAGATCCTCTTGGTAGAACTGTAATCTATAATTATGACCAGAATGACAACTTAATCAGAGTTATAGATATGGCTGGAACTCAGGTAGGTTTCACTTACGATGAGAATAGCTATATGACAGCAATAACCACTCCCAAGGGGACCACGACTATCGCATACGAGAGGTCTTCCGACGGTTATGCCATCAAATCTATAACCGATCCTTTAAGTTATACAAAAAATTACGATACCCGTGAGAGCCACACTCAGGTGAGAATAATTGATCCTGGAGGTAATCCGACTGTTTATAACAACAATTATGAAGGTCTAACAGAAAGTATTATTGATGCCCTGGGCAATAAAACTAGTTTTCAATACGATTCCTTGAGCAACCGGACCAAAATTGTTGATGCTGGCCAACGCACAACTACCCTCAGTTACGATACCCGCGGCAACGTAACGAAGATAACAGACCCTTTGGGAAACAAGGTAGAGTTTAGCTATGATACCCATGATAATCTCACTCAGATGATAGAGCCCTCAGGAAATGCCTATCTTTATAAATACGATGCAAAAGATAATCCAGTAGAGATAACCGATCCCGAGGGCGAGAAGACTATCTTTGGCTATGATACATTTGGTCAGTTGGCCAGCTTAACCGATGCTAAAGGGAATACTACTGCCTTTGCCTATGATGATCAGGGTAATCTTATTAGTATGAGAGATGCCTTGGGTAATACCTGGTCTTATGCCTATGACGCGGTAGGTAGGTTGACTTCTCGTACGGATGCAAAAGGAAATACCACCTATTACAATTATGATGGTATTAATAGACTAACTAAAATTATTTACCCTGATGGAAGCACCACCCAATACACTTACGAATGCTGTAATTTAACCAGTATTACAGACCAGAATGGAACCTCTACCTTTGAATACGATCAGGTGAACAGACCGATCCGTTTCACCAATACTGATAATAATACTATAGAATATGGCTATGATGCAGTAGGTAACCTTATTTCCCTCACCTATCCTGATGGTAAAGTGGTGCACTATGAGTATGACGAGGTTAATCGCTTGAGAAAGGTGACCGATTGGCTTAATAATATCGCGATCTATGGTTATAATGCTGTGGGTAACCTCATGTATAGCTATACTCCCAACGGGCCGATTGTTGCCTACCAATACGATAAGGCCAATAGATTAATATCTTTAATTAATGCAAAATCAGATGGCTCAATAGTCTCCAGCTATAATTACACCTTAGATAGCCTGGGAAACAGGTTAGATATTTCTCTTTACGAACCCCTTGCCCCAACGCTTACACCAACTAGTATGAGTTATACGTATGACCTGGACAATCGGATTGTCTCAGCTAATGGAAAAAGCTTCATTCACGATGCTAATGGGAATTTAATAGGGGTGGATAATAAGACCACATATACCTATGACTTCAGAGATATGCTTATCCAAGCTTCATCCGATGGCTATAACATACAATATAAATATGATAGCCTGGGGAACAGGATAGCCAGAACCGAAAATGGGGCTACCACCAGGTACATAGTAGATCCGAATCGGCTATTATCTCATGTGCTGGCTGAAACCGATGACCAAGGCAATATAACTAGCTATTATGTGTATGGCTTAGGCCTTATATCAAAGATAACCCCTGGCGGGAAAGCTTACTTTTACTATTATGACGGGTTAGGGAGTACCGTTGCCATAAGCGACTTCACTGGGAACTTAGTGAATAAATATTCCTACAACCCATTTGGAAAGGTTACAAACAGTGAAGAGGCCATCTCTAACCCATTCAAATATGTTGGGAGATATGGGGTGATGGATGAGGGTAATGGACTGCTGTATATGCGAGCAAGGTATTATGACCCTGAGGTGGGAAGGTTTATAAATAAAGACCCGATTGGGTTGTTGGGTGGGTTAAATATGTATGCGTATGTGGGGAATAATCCCGTTAATAATGTTGACGCAAATGGTCAGCAAGTATTAGAAACAGCTGTCGCTGTGATAATTACCACAGCCATAGTAACATATGCTGCTTACAGTGTTGCCAAAGCTTATTACAAAGCTGTTAGAACCATGTTTAGTAATCTAGGTAATCTCAATAAAGTTAATGAGGCCGCGTTGGATTTAGAGAAAGATCTTTTTATATCCCAGTTCTCGCCAGGAATAGACAAATTGCTTGATGAATTGATTAAAAGGAGTCCAGAGTATAGAGAATACAAGAAGAAAATACAGGAATGTCCTTAAGGAATGAAAGAAGGGGTCGTCTATACAAGATACATTAGAAAAGGCTAAACCTTTGATATTAATAAAAAGGCAGATATGCAAAGTGACAAATTATTTAAAGATGAAGAGGTGTCAAAAACGAAGGGATGAGAAGTGATAATAAAATCTAAATTATGCATATGCACTTGACTCCGGTTGGATTTGTATCTTATTGATATAATTGATAATTTTCCATACATGGTTATTTGCAGTTTACCTCTCGTAAATGCAGTATTTTTACTAAGTTACGTTGTTTTTGTAAGATATTTGCCGGAGACAAGTGCATATGCAAAATCTAAATTATGGTTCATATTCTGCCTTATTTCATGGGCAATGAAAGATGGTACCATATAATTGAAAACCACGATGATTTAGCCAGCTATTTTTACGAGGTTCTGGAGGCAATTGAAAAACCAGATTTTGTTATTAGAGGAAATAAAGGGACCTTAAAGGCAACAAGGAATATTGGGAAAAATAAATGGCTGGTAGTTATTTATAGAGAAGTCTCTGAGAAGGACGGATTTGTAATAACAGCCTATTTTTTAGATAAAAGACCAAAAGGAGAAGTAATATGGCAACGAGACTGAGGAAAGACGATTTAATTAAAAACTGTCTTACTTTAGCATCAGACCTTTTTAAACTTCCACTTGAGCATATGTGGATTGATTATGATAGGGAAGCTGATGTTCTATATTTGAGTTTTCGGAAACCCCAAAGGGCCACAAAAACAATCGAAACTAATGATGATATCCTGATCAGAAAAGATGGCAATAAAATTGTTGGAATAACAATATTAAATGCTAGTAGGGATAGAGGAGCTTAAGGTATCACCCATTAAATGCACTTTGTCCTGTTGCCAAAATAGTAATGCCTAAATCCTGTAAACTAGTAATAAGTATAGTAAAAATCAGTGTGGAAAGCGGTTTTAACGAGAATGGGTTATGAGAAATGGTATTAAAATCTAAATTATGGTTCATAGTTTTTGCCTTAATTTCAGGAGTGATATTCCTATCCCCCTCTACAGTCCTTGCTCAAACGCCTATCCCCTGTGGTCAAACCCTGACAGGTTCTATCAGCACAGTAGGAGAAAAGGATGAGTACACCTTTACAGCCACAGCAGGGGATGCGGTCACTATTAGGCTTGTTGTCACTTCAGGTGACATGAATCCACTTCTGGAGCTATATGACTCAACAGGTACAAGGATTGCTTATGATTATGATTCTTCTGGAAACTATGTGGCTATTGATAAAGCTCTCACAACAGGTGGCCCCTATACCATTGTAGCACGTGATTATGGCAATGATGAGACAGGAAACTATAATCTCACCTGGCAGAGGCCGAATAACCCCTGCAATGCTACAAGCGTAACCTGTGGACAGACCACCTCTAGTTCCATAAGTGCCATAGGAGAGCAAGACTTCTACACCTTTACAGCCACAGCAGGGGATGCGGTCACTATTAGGCTTGTTGTCACTTCAGGTGACATGAATCCACTTCTGGAGCTATATGACTCAACAGGTACAAGGATTGCTTATGATTATGATTCTTCTGGAAACTATGTGGCTATTGATAAAGCTCTCACAACAGGTGGCCCCTATATCATTGTAGCTCGTGATTCTTACAATGATGAGACAGGAAACTATAACCTTACATGGTACAGGCTCAACAATCCTTGCAATGCCACGGCTATTTCCTGTGGGCAAGCTGTGCCAGGACCCATCAGTACTCCCGGTGAGTTAGATTTTTATACCTTCACAGCCAACGCTGGAGATGTGGTAATGATTCGTCTGGTAAGGACTTCAGGGCCTCTCTCTCCATACATGGAGTTATATGATGCGAAAGGAGAGAAGTTAGGTACCGGCAATAATAGGATTGAAAAACGTATAGAGACTAGTGGTACTTTCAGTATCATGGTTAGTGACTCTAGTGGCAGCCGTACTGGCGGCTATGGTTTAATCTGGCAACGGCTCAATAGTCCCTGTAATGGGACATCTATTTCCTGTGGACAAATTACATCAGGGTCAATTGATACCGCGGCAGAAATAGATCTTTATATATTTAACGCGAGTGCGGGGGATGAACTAAAAATTATCCTGGATAGCAAATCCAGCTCTTTTAGCCCATATATGGAATTATACGATGGAAATGGAACAAAGCTGGCCAGTAGTTCCAGTCAAATAGGGAAACGTTTAGATAATGGAGGTACCTTTGCCTTATTGATAAGCGAGTCCAGCGGAGTAAGGACTGGCAGCTACAGACTGAACTTGAATAGGGTTAATACTCCGTGTGCTGTCATTGATCTGGAAAAACCAACGGTTACGGTTATAGCCCCAAATGGTGGTGAAGTAATTTTACAAGGATCTGTTTTTAAAATTAGCTGGTTGTCCGATGACAATGTCAACATTACCTCCCAGGAAATCAGATTATCAAAGGATGGTGGCGCTTCTTTCCCGACGGTTATTGCCAGTGGCTTAGCAAAAGACATTCAATCTTTTGAATGGTCAGCTCCGAAAGACTTGGATACAACAACCCAGGCACGCATTCGAGTAGTGGCCAAAGATGCAGCCGGTAATATAGGGCAGGATGACAGTAACGATAATTTTGTATTGCTCGGCTTCACCCAACCCGAATCAAGAGTTGTTCATTATGAATATGATAAACTAAATCGACTCACAAAAGTCATCTATGAAGATGGAAGTAGTATTATCTATAAGTATGATGAAATGGGTAATCGCACATCAATGGAAATAGGGCTAGAGGAAGGGATAGCCATCTACACCAATAAATCCAGCTATAAGACAGGTGATACTCTAACCCTTTCTATTAGTATATATAATACTGGTGCTAGCTATATAGCCGATGAGTTCTTAGGGTTCTTGCTTCCTGATGGGAGTTTACTCTTTTTTGATCAGTCGCTTAATAAAGAGATATCTTCTGGATATAAACTGCCACCAACTCCATTCTTTTCCGTGACCCTCCCAGCATCAATGCCCCCTGGCACCTATGCTGCCTTTGCGGTGCTAGCAGTGCCAGGTTCTGTCCAAGCCGGCAAACCCCAATTGATCGGAGATATCAGCCTCGCTTATTTCACTTTTAATCCTTAATTAACCCTGGAAACATATAGAAGGGTTAAAACAGGGATGATAATGGAATGGGGTAATTTCGAAAGTTTTACAAATTTTATAAAAGATAAGGGTTAGTCATTGTCATCCTAGCCGAACCTGGCTCACCCAGAATAATCGGCGAAGTAAGCCTGGCCTATATCACATTCAGGAAGTAAATATAAAGTGCCTATGATAAAGATTGAAATACATTTTGCGTCAAATAAGAGTAGAGAAAATAGCGCTTGTTCCTCTTGCCTATAACCCATCTAAGGTGTTAATTTTAAACCGGGAGGATAGAACAGAAAAGGAAATATATATAGCCCCTTGGAAGACTAGCTGGAGGTGATAATAATGGAGACAACAAAGATCAATAAGGATGGGTCCTTAACCTTACCTAAAGGGTTGCTCAAACTATTTCCTGTCCCATACAAGTTAGCCGTCTGGTTGGATAAAGATACTATTATTTTAAAGCGGATAATCCCTTTAAAGGCTTCTGAATTTGCCCAGCGGCTTCCTGAGCCAGAGATGTCTTTAGAAAAGATTGCTGAAGAAGTTCATAAGATGGGGAAGGGAAGGAAGGAAGATGCCTGAAGTCAGGATAGTGGTTGATATAGAGGCTAAATAGAAAATAATCACGTTCCCATTTCGTTACTGGGGCATGAATTACTATTATGAGGGTACTTAAACGGGTATCTATTGAGGATATAAACCTGAATGATCATAGGTTTGTTTTTAGCTATCCCCTTTCTTACCAGCGATTATACAACTCCATAAAGGAGATAGGTCTCATATCCCCGGTGCTTTTAAGGGGAGAAGGGTCGCCCTACCAGGTCATAGATGGCCTCCAGAGGATATTAGCCTGCCAGAAAGCCCGGGTGCCATCTATTGAGGCCCTTATCTATCCCGAAGATAGCCTGGATGAGCTGGGGGGCTTTCACCTGGCTATCCATCTGAATATCCATAACCGCTTTTTAAACCCCATAGAAAAGGCCATAATCCTTTATAAGCTCCTGAATCAGTTCCAGATAGACCCAGAAAAGATCATCCAGCAT
>MHDQ01000112.1 GCA_001803565.1 Nitrospinae bacterium RIFCSPLOWO2_12_FULL_45_22
CCACGCCCCTGCGCGAGGGGCGACCTTGATTAACCAAGTGGTTTATTTGAACATCATGAGTTTCAATCCACGCCCCTGCGCGAGGGGCGACTTACAAAAAAAATTAGCAGAATCAATGATAAATTTGTTTCAATCCACGCCCCTGCGCGAGGGGCGACCAGGAGATGAGGAGCGCAAAGGAACCGTTACTCTTGTTTCAATCCACGCCCCTGCGCGAGGGGCGACGAGGAAGGACTAATAATTGAATACAAGAGATTTAGTTTCAATCCACGCCCCTGCGCGAGGGGCGACAGCCTCTTTATAACTTCTTGTATTCAAAGACCTTTTTTGCTATTTTGTGCGAATCCCTCATTTTCATCTTAAAAAATATTTAATTGTCAAAGAGCATTTTTACAACTTCCCGGTTTAAATCATTTTTTAAGCCCTGCGAACTATGCAAGGAAATCCCGTGAGCTTCAGGTTCGCAACAGCATCTTAAACAATCAACGGGCCCTCCTGATCAACAGACGCCTTTGCTCCGATATGCTCTACACGATGCTTCCAGTTAGACCCAAGATAGTAAAATCTCAGACTGTCTTTCTCCGGATCAATTTCCGAAATTAACCTATTTTTCAACATCGTCCACTGTGCGGGGTCAACAATGCATTCGAACACCGAATACTGTACCCTTTGTCCGTAATCCATACAGGCACGCGCCACCCTGCGCAGACGACGCTGTCCTTTGCCATCGTCAGTGGCAACATCATAACTTATTAACACAAACATACCTCACACTCACTTCCATACAAACGGCGGATAATTATCTATATCCCCGCGCAAATAACGCGCCATCAGCAACGCCTGCACATGGAAAAGCAGACCGATTGTAACCTTCTCTTTCAAAAACGGATGCAGTATCTCTTCCTGTTTCCGCTTCTGATAAGCAACTAGGACAGTCTTCCTCGTATCATCATCCATCCATACCGCCCCAGATTCTTTTTTCAGAAATCCCTTGTCCTGCACCTGGCAAAGATTGATCAATGAAAGTGCCAGGCGGTCAGCAAAGAAAGGACGAAATTCCTCCATCAGATCAAGTGCAAGTCCGTATCTGCCTGGGCGGTCTCTGTGCAGGAAACCGACAGCAGGATCAAGTCCCACGGTCTCAAGCGCGGAACGTACATCATGCATCACAATGGTATACAGAAATGACAGCAGGCAGTTCACATTATCCAGGGGTGGTCTCCGGCTCCGTTCATGAAATCTGAAATTATCTTTCTGCGAAGTAACGAGATGATCGAAGACATTAAAGTATGTATATGCCGATTCTCCCTCGATTCCCCGCAATACATCCAGCGTCAATTCAGAACTTAATCTCCTCAGATAACCTGCAAGTCTTTGCGATGCCTGCGAAACCGCATCCGCATCAATCTTGTCCGAATGATCTCTCAGGGCGCGCTGAAGTACTGTACGGCAGTTGGCTATCTTGCCGGTCAATACTGCCTGCGCTATTAAGGCAGAAGTTTTCAGGTCATCCGCCCGGCGATACTGCTCCCGTCTCAGAAGAACATTACCGGACACAGGCCCCTGAACCTTGGCAAGAAAGTGACCATTCTCCGTTAGAAAGCTGATTGCTACGCCATTCTCGGCACAGAATCCCATCAGATAAGGGCTGCATGATACCTGCCCGAAGCAGACAATCCCTCCGAGTGTATGGACAGGCAAGCGCAGGGATATTTCTCCGTCAACTTTAACCACAACTGTCTCGCCTTCTTTCGCTAGATAGGCTCCCTGCGTTGTAACAAAGAGAGTGTTAAGAAGTTTCTTCATGCTACCACTTCATCCGGGACAATCTGCTCTTCGGTCAGTTCGGCGGCATAGTCAATACAGGCAAGGATATCCTCTCGTGTAATGGAAGGATATTCTTCAAGGAGATCATCAATGGTATCTCCGTTTGCCAGCATATGGAGAATTCGATAGACGGGGATGCGGGTTCCCTTAATGCATGCCTGCCCGTGACAGATTTTGGAATCAATTGAAATGCGGTGAAGCATACGGCGCTCCGACAAATTCATTTTCTACGCAACAGCCTTCTCTTTAACAATTGAAAGATCAATAAGGTCAAGAGGATTCTTTGTTGTTCTCTTACTTGCATCAAGTATTTCAATGGCAACAATCCTACCGTCTATTGAATAATCAATAACAACACCATCGAGTTCAACAGATTCCTTTATTTGTTCATCGCTTAAAAACTCGATGTTCATAATATCATGCGCCGGATCGTATTCTATTTTCATTTATTCTTCCTCCTTCCAATAACGACTGATTTGGGATGTCAGGTAAGTCGTTATTACTTTGAAAAAACATCTTTAGTCGCTCAATTCGTTGATAACTCCTGCAAGATAATTATTAGCCGCCTTATGTTTTCCGCAAACCTTCGGCATGCATAGATTCAGGAGCGAGCATTGTTTGCACTTTTTTGAGTATTCAGGTTTCGGCGTGACTCCCGATGCAATAAGTTCATGTAGCCTTTTTGCTGCATCCTCTGTCTCCGTCCGTAACTTCTTATCAAAAATAACATCCTCCCTGCGCCGTGTCTGCCCGTAAAAAAGCGCTCCCTCTTTAATCTCAACATTGAGCATTTCCTCAAGGCAAATCGCCTGAGCGCAAAGCTGCACCTTGTCGCAGTTGTCCGGCTTGGGCTTGCCCCGCTTGTATTCAACAAGAAAAGGCATCCATGTTCCGTCATCCATTTTATGGAACTCAACCACATCAGCCTTGCCGATTAATCCGAGCCGGAACGACCGAAGCGGCACGCCATATTCAATACGCACATTCCCTCTCGATTCCCGGTTTGCCGTGTCAACCTTGTCATGCATGATCCTGCCCTCAGCGGTAAACAGATTCTCAGTCCAGATTTGCTCAATGTGGATTAAGGCGCAACGTCGCTGACAATAAAGATACTGATTCAAAGCAGAAATAGGAGTTAAATCCTCCTCGTCGTAGCTACTAAACTTTTCGTTATCCATGAATCTTTTTTAGTCCTGCAGTGATGTCATCCCACGTCCACAATTCAACACCAACAGGAATTTTATCCTTGTTCACATCAACCTTATAATGTTCAAATCTACGTGGTGTTTTTACGCTATCTTTTTCCATCTCTTTTATATTTTTCTGAATGTCTATCACCTTGCCGATGTCAAGCAATGCCTGTGCAGGTGCACAGCCAAGCATTGCTTGCCTTAACCGCTGTTCCTGATTTGTATCAGTTCCAACGTGCTTGAATACGTAAAGTCCACGACGAGACATAAACCCTTTACTGGCAGAACGGTCATGATCATACATTTTTGATAGCGCTTCCCATAGAAGAACAAGATCATTCTCCTCTGAAAAACCAGTGCTGTCTGCAAGATGAGCACTAATGAACCCTTTGGCAGCATAAAGACCGTAAAAAATGAAGTTCTTGCGTCCCATTGTACGAAGCTCATCTTCCGGTTGCTGTTCTTCCCATTCTTCAAATTCCTTTGATCCGACATTTGCACCTTTAATCTCATTGTCCGTTACCGCCATGCGTGTAATTCCCCAGTCAGGCGGAAGTACCGGGTCAAGTGAGCGGGCAAACGTAATCTGTACAGGACCACGCACTTGCCCTGCATTGGGGCCTGTGCTCAAAACTGCGCCAAATGTTCTTACGTCAAAGAAGTTTTGGCAGAGCCACCAACGTGCTTCCATCACTTTCTTTTTGTTGGGTGACCATTTTTTAGTACTGCTGTCCCATGTCGGCATCCCGCCGGTCTCTTCATGTGCTCTTGCGATTTTTGTGTTGAGATTGGTGGCATGTTCAATAAAAATAGCATTTGGCATTTCGTTTCCGCGTGCCATCTGCACATAGTTTCTTACACGACGTTTTATAGCAACATCGGAAACCAAGCCCCTCATATCTTGAGGGTCAATGCGCGGGGCATTGCCTGCATCCGGGTCGCCATTAGGGTTGCCGTTTTCACAATCAAACAGATACAGGAATTCATAACGATTCTGGATACTCATAAGTTTTCCTCCGTTTCATTGAAATTATTATTAATTAAGTTTTGCAAGCTGTTGATAATACCCAAGTGCAAAAAGACTCTGTTCTTCAAGGGTCAATGTGCTTGGCATATTATCTTTCAGTTTCCCGTGAATTTCTTTCAGCCAATCTTCTATCCCGGCAGTCTTGCCTCTCATCTCAGGTTTTCCAAGATGGTTTTGAGCATTTCTCACCAAACGACCAAGAACGAGTCCAGGTGTCTGGCTTGCTGCTGAATAATAACGCTGAACAACCCCTGCACCTACATTGCCAAGAGCATCTCGCTGCAAACGAGCAAGCACTGCAAGCAACCTGCCACAATGGTAAGCTGGATGCGGATGATCTGGATTTAGATAAGTCTCCATACCGTGATTACCTCCTTTACGAATGAAATAAGCTTTAATCAAAGCCATACGGCGGTAAAGCAAACTTAACAAAGCAGGATATTCTTGTGACCCTCCTGAAAACCGCTTTCTTTCTTCTTCGGCAAGCGAAACTATGTGCGGCGCAAGCAGCGGGACAATTCGACCAAGTATTGCTTGCGGGAATGGTTCCCGACAGATTGCTGCTCTCCAGAAAGCACGACTGTAAGAGCCAATAGGTTTGATCCAGTCTATGTAATCCTGGTTGGATTTTCGCAGTGGCAGCACTGCTGTTATGATACGTTCAAAATTTGACCATTTTGCAAGTTTATCACTGCCTATTGTAGTAATAGCCAAGTCGTCATACCATGTCTGCAACGATAGAACAAGATCTTTAAATGAGCCTTCATGCCAGTCACGAACCATAACGCGCCCCGATGAGCCTGAAACAAGCATGGCATAGAATTCGTTATTGAGAAGGTTCGGCTTCTCACCAGTTGATAAGGAATCAAGTGTCTTCTTTGCTTCGAACATTGCATCGGCAAACTCTTTCTCACCCGATACCTGCATCCATGCCAATGGATCGTCTTCTGTTCCTTCGATAGCTTGCTTGAACCAATAAACAATATAGGCATTGCCTAAGCTGACTTTATGTTTGTCAATAAGATCATTCAGCGCTGTCACATAGGTTTTTGCCGTTTCTTGGGAGGTGGCTGCGTTAAAAGCTTTTTTTAGACCATATGAGCAGAAGGCATCTTTATCAAAAGAAATCAGGCTATCACCTCCGCGCCCGCCAACGCCTTTTAATCCTCGCACCTTATCTTCATGTCTCTCGACAGGGTCAACTAAATCACCCGTTATGAGGCAACGCACTTTTGGTTTTTTGTCTTTCTTGTTTTTGCTATTCTGTTTAATTGGACTTGAACGTTGCTTCATAAATTCATTACGCCACCAGTCATGCCAATCAGGCATATCAACTAAATTGACTGCTCCAATTCTTACCGCAGCGAAATCGCCCTTCTTAGCTTTCATTTGTTTTAATTTTTTGCAGATAACGGCGCGGTTATCCGAACGATCGAGAGCTTGTGCTGCCGTTGACAATATAGGCATCGTTGAGCTTGCGCGTTGTAACAGTTCGACAAATGTCTTGAATTTTGGCGTTATTGACATTAAAACATCCGTTCCCTGATAAAGGGTCACTGTAGAAAGCTTATCAACAAGAAAGTGAGCGCCGTCCTTTGCTTGAGCTTTTGTTCCGGCGTGAGGGCTATATTGAGGCTGCCCTTTTTTATCGTCTCCCAACGGTATTACTTCCGGGTTCTCCCCTTTATCATCAAAAGCAATCAACCATTTCAATGGGCGTTCAGTAAAGCCTGACTCTGTAGCGAGTCCACGTTTTTCTGCATATTTTAAGACATGATGTAACATATCAGCCCTCCGGTTTTAGAACGTCATCGCTCTCATATGGTGGCACCCTCATAATTCCGCCCCGAACTGAAGCGTGAAAAACACTGATGAATTGTAGAGAATATTCGTCATTCGATTTTCTGAGATCAAAGGTGTCGTAAAGCATCGTTCCGATTTCGGCAGAGTAGTCATTGGGCGTTTTATTTATTTCAATTTTTGTGTCTTCAATAAGCTCAAAATATGCAGGGAACTCCCGGCAGCCGAAGAATGGCTGATAAAAACATTTCCCATGTCCCGCAAGCCTCAGGAATTGTGCATCGTGTCCTTGAATATTGGCTTCTCCATTTCTGAATCGCATATGGGCATAAAGTTTATAATGAACATCTTTAAGTGCCATGGTCTGCCGCTGCGTTCGTCCCTTTAATTCATTATCCATATCATCAGCCAGAAATGGTTCTTCTATTTCAGCCTTGCTTTTCATCCATTTAGAAGCATCTTGGATACTGATATTACCCTTTACCTCATTGCGTCGCAGGGCGATATATCTAGGCGGCGACAGAATTTCTACTTTTTCAATCTGCCAGTAGAAACCATAAGACCTTTTCCAGTAAATTGCGTCAAATATCCCCCGCGATGCAGAAGGCGTAATAACAGGATAGCTGAAACGCTCAACTTTCATCTCAGGCCGTGTGAAGCAGGCAAAATCTCCCCACACCTCAAGACAATGAGTTTTACCTCGCATAACTTTTCCTCCTTTCATCCAATCCAGATATTGAGAGCCCCTGATGGAATAAGTCCCAACACAGGATGGTAATCTTCTTTTCTAATGTAAATAAACCAATCGCTTTGTTCCCTCTCCTTTCTCCCTGCCACCTTCACAGGTATAAGTGAATCCCAAATAGTGTCATCAGGTTTAGGGCGATAGAAGCTGATGCTGAGCGGACGGGCTCGTTTAATCCATTCAGAGGTCAGTCCGATTTTATTCCCTTCATCACAAAGCTCGTCGAATTTTTTGATGAGTGGCTGGTATGGCACAAGCACGTTGATGGCGTCCTGTTTTATCAATCGATATTCCCTCGCTATATCTGGAAAACTTCCCGCCATGACATATTCCAATAGCCTTTGAGTTTTCTTCATCGCTTCAGGCTTACTTATATCGTAAAGCTCACGATAGTAAGCTGTTATGAAATCCAGATTATCGAGTAGCATTTTATCCGCCCCATGTCGCCTGAACAACATTTTTGTAATCTGCGCTGCTTGCTTATAATAATCATCCGGGAATTCGCTTTCATTACCTTTAATCAACGGCTGAAATACATGAACCTCTCCAAGTGTTTCTTGTCTGCCTTCGCGGTTGCATCTGCCAGCCGCCTGTATGATAGCTTCAAGCGGCGCATATGCTCTGTAGACCACAGGGAAGTCCACATCTACTCCTGCCTCGATACATTGTGTAGCAACAAGATGAACAGCTTCTTTGTTAAGCAGTCTGTTACATACTGTATCTAAAACATCTCTGCGATGAGACGGACAGAGATTTGTAGAAAGATGAAGGGCTTTCTCACCAATTTTCTCCCAGAGTATCCTGGCATGACGTTTAATGTTTACGATGCATAATGCCTGCTCATGCCCCTTTAGGCAGACCGCTAAGTCATCCCAGCTTATACCTCCGTCAGGATTGTCCCATGAAACACATGTGCGCTTCATATTTTTAAAAAGGGATTGAGGCTCAGAAACAATTTTATGTGACTGCCAGCCGGTTATAGAATGAGACTTGACAGTTTTATGCAGATGCTCAAAAGCCGGTTGGGTTGCAGTAGAAAAAACCACACTTGAACCATAACCATAGGCAAGATGAGATAATGCTGCAAGCGTCGGCACTGCAAGATTCGCAGGCAAAGTTTGAACTTCATCAAATAATATTACAGAATGTGTTAGCCGATGAAGTTTTCTGCAAGCTGAAGGACGATTAGAAAAAAGCGATTCAAGCATCTGCACGCTTGTGGTTACAATTAAAGGCGCGTCCCAGTTCTCGGCAAGCAACCGCCTCTGTCTTTCAGCAGTCTCAAGTTCACCTGATTTGCCTTCGCTATCGGATTTAGTTTTTTCAAGCCCGACTTCCGCAAGTGAATGATGTTCCAAAACATAGTATTGTCCAAAATGAGATTCAAAAATACTCCTGTAAATAGATGCTGTTTGTTCAATGATTGAAAGATATGGAAGTACAATTATGAGTCGTCTCAATCGCCTCTCAATAGCATGTTTCAGAGCAAATGCCAACATTGCCAGTGTCTTGCCGCTACCAGTTGGTGCGGTAAGAGTAAACAAGCCTGTTGCCGAATCTGCTGCTTTAAGACAGCTATTAAGCAATGAGGCCCGAACCTCTGTCACGCCTTGCGCTGCCTGTGTTTGCGCTTGCACTTCTTTTATGTGCTCAAGCAATATCCCCAATGCACGTTCTTTTTGTAATTTCGGTCCGGACCGCCTATATTGCTTTCCTTCTGATGTGCCATTGAAATGGGCTTCAGTGTCAAGAAAATCCGCATCAACAAGACAAGAAAATACCATGCGAACATCCAGCATTGTGTTGATAGTGCTATTTAAGTCGTTGCCTAATAACGTATGATTAATTCTTGGGTTTATGCCATCAGCGAGCAGTCGGGATTTTATGACATCAAGATTTGATTCACTTAAACGGAGTTGTAGAGGATGATTTATTCCAAGTTGTTTTGGATTGATAGCACTTAGATGATTTTTGCTGAAATGCTGCAACCCAATGTGATGTCCTTCAATTGCTAATGCGGCAGCTATGGCTTTAAATTCTTTTGAAAGAGCCAACCAAGCACCTAGTGACCAATGATCAATTCCTTGTGCTTCGCCTTTTAGCCTTGCTTGAAACAAATCCCCATATTTGCCGAGGTCATGAAGAAGTCCAGCCAAAGCTGCCTCATCTGCTAAAAGCGTATCTGCAAGGAATTCACCGGCCAACTTACTGACTGAGGATAGATGATCCGATAGGTGATGCTTAATACCCGCTTTATTACGGCTATGCGCATAAAATTCCTTCATTGCCACTCCCTTTTTCCTCATAAACCGTTCCCCTGTCCTGGCTCTTGTTATGGTTCCATTCCACAATCTTTTTGTCTCTGGAGATAAGTATTTTACTTTCAATAATCTGGTAGTGTACAAATTCAGTGCTTTGCATATCGATCTCCTACGTCAGAAAACCTGTCACGGGTTACCGATACGCGTCACCGGCCGCATAAATGGGATGTGTCTCTATTTTGCTATTTTAATTTTAAAATTATTAGGCTATACTCTCTCCCAGGATACGCCGGGCAAAGAAACATACCCCACGCATCTTGCAGTGGATACAGACGTATTTGCCAAAGTATTTCATCATAAAAAAATTCAGGCCCACAAAGAGCAATAGATTGGTCAGCATCCAATAATTAAAGGCAAAGATAAGGGAGGCTACCATAGCAATTATGGGTGCCTTGGTCCCCCAGTAATCCCAGTAGGATTGGAAGCTAGCTTCGTCCCGCATAAATTCCTCGGGGTCACCCTTGCTATAGAACCGGCTAGCCAGCTTGCCCCAGCCGAGATGACAATTCTTACCGTAGTAATAGCAGTGGATACAGCTCTTCTTCCTCAGGTGATAGAGGAGCATATAAAGCGAATAGCCGAGAAATATAAAAGTAAAAATAGGATAATCAAAA
>MHDQ01000113.1 GCA_001803565.1 Nitrospinae bacterium RIFCSPLOWO2_12_FULL_45_22
ATAAGAGTTGTCTATCGTTGAACATCTGATGCCAATAATTGTAGTTATAATTAAGCACCTGATCAGTATTATAGCCTGGTTCTATTACAACTTTAGGATAGTCTACACCACTGTGTTCTAGCATACGGCTGGCCTTCTCATATAGTGCTCTATCAAAGTCATCAATTGGCAGATAGTTCTTTTCCCCATTTGGCATGAGAACAACTTTTGCATACATACGGTGCTGGGGTGGATGGCCTAGAGTCTTTACAGCCGCAGCGATAGGGAAGACATCCCTGCATTCAGGACAAGTCGCTTTGGTCTTATTAGCAGGGCCCTCTTGTGGATTGTAGGTCACGTGGCATTGATCACATCTTGCTTTGTTATCCCTTATCAAAACTAAATTTATAGCACCACACTTTGGACAAGTAGATTTAGCTTCGGGATATCGGCGTGAATATGCATGCTGCACAAAAATCCGATTACTAAAAAGGTCCACCAGATTTCCGCAGTTGGGACAGGGAATAATCTTTACCCAAAAATAATAAAGTACATCCACAAGTCCATGATTTTTCAGTTTGGCTTTATAGTATGCCTTGATCTCGTTCGCTACATCTCTTTCTATCGAAGAAAATGTTTCGAGCACTTCTGATTCAGAATAGGAATTGAGGGCATTTCTAACAAGAAAATAGGAAACGGGATTAATGTCTCTACCGATCACCCGGCACCCCAGTTTGTGGGATTCACCAACCGTAGTACCGCTTCCCATGAAAGGGTCATAAATAATAAAATCTGGAAATCGCACTGGTTTGTAAAACAAATCAAAAATATCTGTATCTATTGGTGTGCAAGCACCAATAATAATGGAACGGAAAACCGAGCCTAACCGCTGGGCCCACCATTTATGAATATGGTAAATGGGACGATAAACTTCCTTTCGCCAGGACTCGATTTCAGCAAGTTCGGTAATCCTTTCGATTGGGAATGATGACTCAATAGCCTTTCGATTAATTGTGTTACTAGCTATTTTATAAACAGGTTGTTCTTCGGCTACTTTGAGATAATTGGTATCTTTAAACAGACTTTGCCTTAACCGATCTGTCGTTTTTCTTGGGTCAGTTTCAATCAAAGGCATCCACTCTTGAGGAACTCGGCGGGCAAGTAACATAAGTTCATCCTGCTCTTGGTTCAATACCTTAGCAAGCTTTTGAACCACTGCTTCGGAGGGCAAAACTTTGCCATTTTCTAAACGCGAGAGATAACTCCGGTCAATAGATATTTTTGCAGCAAGGGTTTTTAGAGAAATTTCTTTGGCTCTTCGTAATTGGCGAATGTAGCCTCCAAATTTCATAGTGCTAATACTACTCCATGGTTGACTAAATTGTCAACCTTTAATATCTTTATTGTCTATTGGCTTTACTCCCCCGAAAATTTTTTAACGCCTTATTTTATAGGGCTTTTGGGTGATTACCATTGAGAAACTCCTAAATCATGAAATCCTTCTAAAAATCAGCGGTTACGACTATATTGGTGGAGCTAAGTCAATAGGCAATAATGAATTACCATTTCGGGCCACTGGAGTGATTTTCTTAGCTCTCTCGTAAGTATTTCAAGTATTGGCTTTCTATGATCGAATTTCACATGGGTTCAATTGGCAGCTTGAACTTTCCCCGGGGTTGTGTGCGGACTTCACGCGAGGGCGTTAGGAAAGGATTAGTCAAATCCTTGAGTTTGTGATCTCGTGGAATGTCTCTTGTTCTCCGATAGCAATAGAAAAGATGTTGTTCCTTGTCCAACGAGCGGAATAATCTATACACCAATTTTAAATCTTTATAAGACAGCGGCAAATCGTGAGCCGGGTGGATAAGTGTAACTGTCCGGTCCAGTTCAGGAGTGCCTAATGGATTGGCGAAGATAAACATAGGTCTAGTCCTATCCGCACCATTACGATAACTTCCAAGATTTATTTTCTTCTCCCTTGGACCTACTATTGAGCAATAAAGGTCAAAATCTTGATTCAGCACATTACCATCGCATAGGGCCAGGGCAGTTACTTTATAAGTGTTTGTATTTTTAGGAATGGGTTCCTGACAAACAAATAAATAGAAACCGCGAATATCCAGGGGGATATTATTTGCATCATATATTCGAACTGTTCCACAAGGGGGGTAGTGTTATAGTCTAGTCCAGACGCTCTTGCTACCGTCCCTCCTTTCGTCCTTTCAACTTTTTTCACCTCAACTGCGGCTATTCTAGTCAAGTCATTACGAAGCTTCTCCTTAACAACACCATTACACAGTTTCGGTCGGAAGATTACAAAGTCAGGAGAGATAAGTGGGCCAGAAGATTTCTCGCAAATTGCATTTTTGATTTCTTCTGTCAGAACATGGTGGATATATTCATCTAGAGGGTCATCCTGGGTATTGAGTTTGTCGCGAAGGGAGTACGGTTTTGGACTACCATTTGTATCAAAGAAGTAGTCACTAAGTACCATAAATACTTCAACCATCAGATCAGAATAAGTCATAATGATCGCTTCCTTTCATACATTTCAAGATTTGCAACTAACTGGAAGGCATTAATGTCACTTATTTTAGGTACGTTGGGTACGATAGTGGGCCTTCTTTTTGTGCCGTTCTATGGCCAATTCTATTAATCGGTCTAATAGCCGCGAGTACGGGATACCACTAGCCTCCCATAACTTAGGATAGACACTGGTAGCGGTAAATCCTGGAATAGTGTTAATCTCATTAAGATAAATTTTGTTAGTACCGTTTTCTAGAAAGAAGTCTACCCGGGCCATCCCACTGGCTCCAATGGCCTTGAAGGCCTTGATGCTTAGCCTCTGAACCTCACCGGTTATTGTGGCTGGTAAGGACGCCGGTATATGTATATTAACCAACTCATCAGAATATTTTGTCTCATAATCATAAAACTCATGTCCCGGGATGATCTCTGCCAGCACTGATGCCTCAGGCTCTTCGTCACCTAAGACCCCGCACTCTAATTCCCGGCAATCAATGGCCTTTTCTACCAGTATTTTTTCCTGATAGAGACCCGCCTCAGCCACGGCATCTACTAATTCCTGACGAGCATTGGCTTTAGAGATGCCAATACTGGAGCCTAAAGCCGCTGGTTTAACAAAAACGGGATAACCCAGAGACTTTTCTATTTCCTCTGCTATCTGAAGAGACGAGGCTCTCCACTCTGTAAGTTTGAAAGTAAGAAAATCTACCACCGGTAGACCTGCTTCTCTTAATATGATCTTCATGTAGCCTTTATCCATACCTACCGCAGAGGCTAGCACTCCCGCACCTACGTAAGGTAAGTCTGCTATCTCACAAAAACCCTGAATAGTCCCATCTTCACCGTAAGGACCATGCAGCACAGGAAATACTAGATCAATCCCCTGGATAAAGGGTTCAAACCCGCGCTTGGATTCATTCGCTAGCAGGAGGAGCCCGCGAGGCATGCGGTTCAAAGAGGGCGTAACTACCTGGCCAGCTACAGGGGCCAGGGAGCTACTCTTATGGGCTAGTGACCATTCTCCTTCAGGAGAGATGATAACGGCGATAACCTCGTACTTTTCTTTATCCAGGGCCTCTACAACCGATTTAGCTGAGTTTAAAGATACTTCATGCTCGGCTGAGCATCCTCCCGACAAGACCAACACTTTTAGTCGCTTATCCATAGATATCCCTTTAATTATTCCTTGCCTGGTTTTTTGTGCCCGACTTCACCTACCAGACAAGATATTATGGCGGTCTTGAATGATTTGCAAGGGCTTTTTTAGCTGGAGGAAAAGTCTCTGATTTTTGATGCGAGGCAGCAATTCACCGCAAAGAGGGAGTAAAAACGAAAAAGGGGATGACTTTTTTCATCCCCTTTTTGCCTTTTTTTATTCTCCCGATTCTCTAAGGGAGACTAAGGCAGTTATCTGCCTTACTCATACCGCGGATATGATAACCGCCCCCCCCGGCCTATTTGCGGCTAGAGGCCAAAAGGGGCTAGCTAAAGGAAATTTATATACCTTAATCATACTAAGTAACATGGGCTTTCCCTTTCCTTACTTATTATTATATGACTTCTTTTTATTTTTGCAAACGAAAATCTTTGATCAGAGATTTTGTTTGAGCAAAACATAGCTACAAAAGTTATTACCCAAATCTCTATCGTAACCGTGCAAGGGATCTCCAAACAGGGATATACAGGATGGCGTAAGGGGTGAGGCGTAAAAAACATATAGGACATCACCCCTTACCACTTGCGACTCACGCCTTACGCTGTTCATCTTGATATGGCGTTTTGACATTAAGGTCTTTTTGGGCTAACTTATTCCCTGGAAACAGATAAGCGATAGGAGCGCAAGTGAGGGATAGACTATGATATTTCAGGAAAAGTTGATGCCTAAATATGGAGCATTATTGGATAGGCTCAAAGCCTTTGTGGTAGCTTCTTCTATCAACCTTAAATATTTTGATATTACCCCATTTGGTCTCAAGATAGCCGCAGAAAATATCATTAACCCCTTACGGACAGATTCTCAGCCGTTTCTGAGCCTGCTCCAAGTCCTTGACAGGAAAGCCTTTGGCTCGGGGGAAGCGGGAGAATTGACGGCACCTAAATGGTTATTTTATGATTGTGCGGAGTTCCCTGGGGGTATCTTTGGCTTTGGCTTTCAGGGTAAAGAATCATCTCTCCAGGCTAAGCAGCTTATGGGACTGGATAAAGATTACCGGGGGCTAGTACCTATCTCTATGTTGATTACTATACCTATGATCGAGCCCGGCGTTTGGATGAGCCATACCTTGAGTTCTCTTAGTCAGGCTTTGCCAGGCGAGGGATTGGCTGGTCTTGGCGCCTTAACCAAGACACTAGCAATAAAGGTTTTTAGGGTAAGGATGTTATACGGTGCTACCCAGTGGGATAATCCCAGTGTTTATATTCATGCAAAATTTGGCCCCCTAAAACTGGTCACGGCTTACACGCCGGCCCATTCATTGGAAAATACCTTCACCTATTGTGTGGATATCAATGATGAAGTTTTAATCAGGATACTTACGGATGATTCCCCGAGAACTTCCGACTACAGCTTCTTTTTAGCGGTGGATGATATTGCCAAGATGAAAGAAATGCAAGGTCAGATCGAAGAGCATAAGGCGGAGTACTGGATTGCTGGCCCACCCTGCAGAAAAGATAATAAGGCCTTTGTCCCAATAAAGATGACACCCTGCTAATAGGCAAAGCCTGGGTCTTTATCAATAAATATGGGTGAAAAATCTAAAAAGAAAAGCATAATAACGGCCATCTGCCTGTCACTCTTCTGTTTCATCCTCCTGGCATCTCTCTTGCCTTATCTAGTTACCTCGGCGCGGGTAGAAAAATATATCACCTTAAAGCTAAGCAGCTTTTTACAAACAAAAACCAGCTTGCAGAATATAAGCCTGAGTCTCTGGCCCCCAATAGGGATCAAGGTAGCGGGCCTGGAGATTAAAGATATAGGTCCGGGCGAGGAAAATCTTATCCAGCTAGAAGATTTGTCTCTAAAGGTCTCCCCCTTACCCCTTCTCTGGGGGCAAGTATCCCTAAAAGAGGTAAGGCTGAAAGGTCTGACTCTAAATATTAAGCGGAACAGCCAGGGAGAGACAAACCTTGCCCGTCTTTTAATGGTGAATGAAAGAACTAGCCCGAAAAGGTGGTATTTACCATTTTCTTTAAAGATAAAAAACCTGATAATAGAGCATGGGCAAATCATCGTCCGGGATGAGGCATTAACCTCCGCCCCTTTTACTTTTGCCCTGAGCGATGTTGGTATAAGTATTCGGGGAGTTTCCTTTGATCGGCCTTTCCCCTTCCAGTTAGAGGCCCAGCTACCGGATAGCATACGACCCGCTAAGATTGCACTACAGGGTAAAATCATTCCTCCACCCAACCATCAGAGTTGGTCAAAATATAGAATAGACAGCACTATCCAGATAAGTTCTTTACCTCTGGCTCAATTTACCCCTATCCTGGCCAGCAAAAGGCTAGGGGGTTGGATAGATATAACCGGTAACTACTCAGGAGAGATAACTGGCCCTTTCTCCTCTTCTTTCCAGGTTAAGTTCCTTTCCCTTGACCTCGATGATCCCCGGTTATTTCAACAACCCATATACTTGCCCGAAGGGCAACTCAGTTTTAAGCTCGATAATGTTGATAAGCGATTAGCCCTGGAGGATATATTACTTACAACTGGCGTATATTCCCTAAAAGGGTTTTGCCGTTTAGAGAACCAGGAACTCCATGCCCAATTTAATTCTGCGTCTCCTGTACTGCTGACTTCTATCAAAGACCATTTACCCCAGCAGATATTTCCTAAGCCCATCTACAAATATATCCAGAAGAGGATGCTGCGGGGTCAGATTGATAACTTCAGCTTAGAGATTAAAGGTGGGCTGAGAGAGATTACCAATAAAGAACTAATAGCTAAAAAGAATCTAATAATGGCCCAGACAAGACTTTCTGAGGTAGAGTTGACCTTTGATGATCATTTCCATTCTGTGGAGGAGGTAAAGGGCCTGGTGAGCTTCCGGCAGGGTAAGCTGATCTTCTCTGACCTGCAAGGTCGTTACAAAGGCTCTGGGCTCCTAAGAGGCTCCGGGCAAATAGACCATCTCTTAGGGCTTCCTGTCTTAAGCCTATCTATTGAAGGGCCTATACGGGTAGAGGACCTGGGAGCGGATTTTGCCGCTGATAAATC
>MHDQ01000114.1 GCA_001803565.1 Nitrospinae bacterium RIFCSPLOWO2_12_FULL_45_22
CAATCCTATTCCTATAATAGTAACACTATTGATTTGAGATGGCATTGCTATTTTGATTAAATGGTTCGGTTAATGGCCTGGGCTACCCTGGCCAGATCGGTCATCAAATCCTTAAATCGGGATGGGAGCAAGGATTGGGGGCCATCAGAAAAGGCCTTCTCTGGGTAAGGATGAACCTCTATTAAGAGCCCATCGGCTCCAGCAGCGATAGCCGCTTTAGCCATAGGTGAAACAAATTCCCACTTGCCTACTCCATGGCTAGGATCAACTATTACCGGCAAGTGGCTTAAGGATTTAATTACTGGGACAGCACTCAGGTCCAGGGTATTTCTAGTAAAGTTCTCAAAGGTACGGATACCTCGCTCACAGAGGATAACCTTATGGTTGCCTTCTGAGAGGATATATTCCGCAGACATCAACAATTCCTTGACCGTGGCACTCATGCCCCTTTTTAATACCACGGGCTTTTCTTGCGAGCCGACTTCCTTCAACAAGCGAAAATTTTGCATGTTGCGGGCCCCAATCTGAATAATATCTGCATATTCCTTCACCAGCCCCATCTCCCTGGGGTCCATCAACTCGGTAACAATTAATAGACCCGTCTTCTCCCGGGCCTCCGCAAGATATTTGAGGCCCTCTTCTTCCAACCCCTGAAAGTTATAGGGAGAGGTTCTGGGTTTAAAGGCCCCACCCCGCAAGAAATTCGCCCCAGACTCTTTCACCTGATAGGCTATCTCGAGCAGCAGTTCCCGCTCCTCTACCGCACACGGACCAGCCATAACCTGCAACTTTTGACCGCCAATCTCCTGCTTATCTACCCGTATAACGGTATCTTCCGGTTTAAATTCTCTACTAGCCAGCTTAAAGGGTTGCAGGATAGGCATAACTTTCTCCACCCCGGGGAAGGCTTCCAGGGGCTGATTATGCAAGATAGATTCATCGCCAATAGCCCCTATGATAGTCCTAAACTCCCCTTTTGATACATGGCCCGAAAGGCCCAGGCTCTTCAATTTTTCTAAGACCGTCTGCAAATTTTCCTCTGTAGCGTCAGGTTTTAAGACAATAATCATTTTTATCCTCTTCCTTTAATCCTATTATCCCTTTATCCAGTGTAAGTATTCAGTAAACCACGAGATTAACACAAGATTATCACAAGATTTTCCTCCTAATCTCTTAACTCTCCTTGCCAAAATTTAGTAGCCTTCAATGCTAAAAATCCGGGGCCTAATATTTTATGCACTTCCATAACGGCACCAATAATCTTTTCAGTTATATTTTTATAGAGGCATTTCTCTTCATTATCTGGTGTAAATCTGGTGAAATCTTGTGGTTTCATTAAACAGAGCTCAGTGAGTATTTACTATCCGGTTTTATTCTCCATCAAATAAGCTTAACCACTTATACCTGGTATCAGAATAATGTGTTGTGAAAAGATATAGCGGTAAAGCTGGCTTTGCAGGCTTTTTTCAGAGTGAGCTACCCTACTTAAATATCGTATAATATTAAATTAAATGCTTATAAATAGCAAGTCCAAAATTGATATTTTCTCATTTGACTTGCTAGTGAGGCTATGATATTTTCATTCCCACCTGGAACGACCGACCGGATAGCGATGCGCAACCGTTGAGTAAGAAGAAAGGAGAAAATATGAAGGCGTTAATCATCGGGGGAACAGGGCCAACCGGCCCTTATATGATCGAAGGCTTACTAAAAAGAGGATATGATGTGACTATATTTCATCGGGGCACCCATGAAATAGACCTGCCTAAAGAAGTGGAGCATATTCATGGTGACCCTCATTTCGTGGAGACTTTAGAGGCAGCATTGGGTAGCCGCACCTTTGATTTAGTGATAGCTGCCTATGGAAGGTTACGCTATGTGGCTCAAGTTATGAAGCGTAGAACGCCCCGGTTTATTGCCTTAGGCGGTATAGGTGTATATAAAGGATTTGTGGACCCGGGCCATCACCCCCCAGGGGGCCTCTTAGTACCTACTCCCGAGGATGCCCCGCTGATTAGTGATCCCGAAGTAAACTGCTTTGCCCACCTGATGGTCCTCAGCGAAGAGGCCGTTATGCAAGCCCATCGAGAGGGATATTATAATGCTACTATTTACCGCCTACCCATGGTTTATGGCGCCCGGCAGCCTATACCAATGGAATGGAGTGTAATGAGGCGAATTCTTGATGGACGGAAATATATCGTTATCCCTGATGGTGGTCTAAGCCTGGAGACCAGGGGGTATGCCGAGAATGTAGCTTATGCCATGCTCCTGGCAGTGGACCAGCCGGAGAAATCTGCTGGGCAGATCTATAATGTGGGTGACGAAAAAGTGCTCAGCCTTTACGAATGGATAGTGCTGATCACCAATATAATGGGATATTCCTGGGAATTAGTGAATATGCCGGAAAACCTTGCGCGGCCCAGCCGGCCTTATCTCAGCTATAGCGGCAAAACCAGTCATAGGGTGATGGACATAACTAAAATAAAGCGAGACCTGGGCTACCGCGATCCAGTGCCTGTCGAAGAGGGCCTGAGGCGAACGGTTAACTGGTATTTAGAACATCGCCCAGCACCGGGAGGAGAGGTAGAGCAGCGGCTTCAGGACCCCTTTGATTATCAGGCTGAAGACCGACTGATCGAGGCTTATAAGGCAAGTGTGGATCGTCTCTTACAAATCCCCTATGCCCTCGAGGGACGCTATCATCCTTATGCCCATCCTAGAGAACCGGGGAAAATACGGGACCATCGGCAAAGATAAAAGGTTGACAACAATACCTCAATAAAATAATCTTTCCCTACCCCGGGGATAGATAGGTAGCAACAGACTTTGAGCCCAAAGAGAATAAACCGTTTTTAAGCGAGGAGGAGAGAGAAGATGGGTGAATATGTTACCGTTAATGGTCACAAGATATACTATGTCAAAAAGGGTGATAAGGGTGAACCTATTGTCTGTATCCACGGTATACCTACATCTTCTTTCCTGTGGCGCAAGGTACAGGAAAGATTAGCGGCTTATTACCAGACTTATGCCCTGGACCTATTGGGGTATGGTAAATCAGACAAACCACCAGAGGCAAAATATACTGCCACTGCCCAGGCTGAGGTCATTAAAGGTTTTATAGATGCCTTAGGTTTAAAAAAGGTAACTATTGCCTGCCATGATCAGGGCGGGGCTTTTGGTCAGGTCTTCGCTTGTAAATATAACGATCGCCTCAACCACTTTATATTCATGAATGGTGTGGCTTATGACTACTGGCCCGTGATAGAAGTCAAGGCTATGGGCAAAATGATTGCTGCACCGGATTTCTTTTTCCAGTTACCACTCTTTGAGATGATGCTCCCGCCCTTGCTGCGGGGAACGGCTTATAATAAGGCGGCATTCCCGGATAAGGTTGCCCGGGAATATATGGCCCCCTGGATGGGACTGGAAGGGGCTAAGGCACTAGTGCGGGTAGCCGCAGGTCCTTCTGAAGCAGAGACTATGGCTTTAGACCTCTCAAAGATTAAATGCCCGGCATTGGTCATCTGGGCACTGGATGATCCTTATTTGCCTTTTGAGATAGCTGAAAGATTAAAGCAAGACCTGGGAGGTCCAGTAAGGATCGCTACTATACCCGAATGTGGCCATTTCTTGCAAGAAGAAAAGCCAGAGGAAGTAGCAGCCATTATTCATGATTTCCTTACTGAATACTCCAAGAGATAAAGTAGTAACAGTTCACCGGGGTCAGGGATTAGTTGTCAGGCAGTCTTTTTCTGAACCCTCTGAACTGTTACCTAAACGGAACTCTGTTCTTCATAAACCAAGGAGATTAGGATGGTTGATTTCGAATTAAAATACATTGTATGGAGTTGCACCAAGCTCTGTAATTTCTATTGTATCCACTGTGCTAAAGATGCCGGTGATCCTTTACCTGATGAGTTAACAACCGCAGAGGCCCGGAGCCTTTTGGGACAGATCGCTGAGTTTCAAGTCCCCCTGTTTATAGCCGGTGTAGAACCTCTTATGCGGAAAGATATCCTGGAACTTACCCGCTATAGCGCAGAATTAGGTATGGATGTCTATCTAAAGACTAATGGCTGGTATCTGGATGATCAGGTAGCGGAGCAATTAGCTGCCCACAAGGTCAAGGTCATTATTGGTATGAGTGGTAATGAAGAAGTGCAGGAGAGGGTCCGGGGTAAAGGTTCTTTCCAAAGGGCCGTTGATGCTGCCAAGCGCACTGCCCAGCGCGGCAATCTATTGGGGATCAGTGTCTGGTTAACCAAATTTACCCTGGATCAGATCCCGGAATTGATTGATCTAGCTATCTCAGTTGGGGCAAAAGAATTTAGCCTGGCAGACTATACACCCCAGGGAAGGACTAAAGAGATATATAAAAGGCTGATGCCCAGCCCGCAAGAATACGAAAAGACCCTGCATGATATCTATCGCTACTACAAGGAATTACAGGATAAGATCATTGTCTTTCCCTATACCATCTTTTCCCGGCGGATCATGAAGACTAAAGAGCCCCAGATGGAACTGACCAAGGCCTGTAGCCTCCATGATTGGCTCGAGATATCAGAGGATGGTAAGGTATACCCCTGTCGCTCTATGGAATTATTGGTAGGTGATATCAGAAAACAACCCCTCAAGACTATCTGGGAGAAACTGCCTTATTCCGATACCGGTGATCTGATCGGTAAGTTATATAGTAGGGAGCATATCCGGGGAAAGTGTGGTCAATGTGAATATTTTGATATATGTGGTGGGTGCCGGGCCCGGGCCCGGGCCATGACTGGGGATATGTTTGCCGCTGACCCAGCCTGCCCTTATATTCCTTCCTCAAGTCCCAAGATCTAGAGATTTGATTCATACTTTGATGGCTATTTTAGGCAGTTTACCCAAACCATTAAGGCATCAGCGCTTTTGCAACTGATGCCTAGCTGCTTAAAACTTCAGCTATTTTTAATCGGGAGGTAGCTTATGAAAAAATTCTTTCTGATCACTTTGACTTGTTTTCTGGTTTTAGGCGTTGGCCTTGCAATGGCCCAGCAAGACTTTTCCAAAGTCGAAATCAAGGCATACCGTGTCCACGGTAATATTTACATGCTGGAGGGTAGCGGCGGTAACATCGGGGCTTCAGTAGGGCCTGACGGGATTTTGATAGTGGACGATCAATTTGCTCCGCTAGCGGATAAAATCCAGGCAGTCCTCAAAGGCATTGGTGGGGGTAGGCTAAAATTTATCCTCAACACTCACTGGCACTATGACCACACTGGCGGGAATAAAGTCTTTGGCCCTGAAGCCCCAATCATCGCCCATACCAATGTACGGAAGCGGTTAATGACGGAGCAGAAGATTTTTGACCGGATTATACCACCAGAACCCAAAGATGCATGGCCTGTTATTACCTTTGACGCTTCTTTGTCACTCCATTTCAATGGTGAAGAAATTAAAATGATTCATTTCCCCCATGGCCATACCGATGGCGACAGCGTCATTTTCTTTACCCGATCCAATGTAGTGCATATGGGGGATCATTTTTTTGCCGGTCGGTTCCCTTTTGTTGACCTTGGCAGTGGCGGCGATGCCGAAGGCCTGATCAAGAATGTTGGGGCGGTGATCCATCAATTTTCGGCTGATGTAAAGATCATTCCAGGGCATGGGCCACTTTCTACACTGGATGACTTAAAAACCTATCACCGGATGTTGATTGAGACTACAGATATAGTTCATCAGCGGATAGCAGCGGGGAAGAACCTTGAGAAAATAAAGGCCGAGGGCATGCCCGATAAATGGAAATCGTGGGGTTCCGGCTTCATTTCAACTGACCAATGGATCGAAATCATCTACCGGAGCCTCACAAAGAAGGATGTCACTCTTACACCATGACATCCATCCATTAGATGCCCGATGAAGCTATTCCCATCGAAGATGCCCAGAGGGATTACGCTCACCAGCGCAACAAATGCGGACATCCAGATGTACCACGGTTGCCATGAGTTTCTGCCAGGTAGTGGCCATATCCGCTTATCGGGTCTCACCAACGTAAATATCAGTGCTATTCCCATCAGGAGTTCACAGATAAGTATGACTGCAAATAGAAGTCCAGCGATCATTTTTGTTATTATCCTGGTGTGGCCCCTGACAACGCCTGAACTGTGCGGCAGACGATAGGCTGTCCGCACGAGTGATTTGTTATGCACCTATTATTTCATTCAACCCTTCAATAACCCGATCCAATTCCTCTGGAGACGCCTTGCCAATCATTTTCCCAATCCTCTCAACGGAAAGCGTCCGAATCTGACTTATTTTGACCCATGATCGTTTGGGCAAATCCTCGGTTTTTAATTCAAGAGTAAGTGGAAAGCCTGCTCGTTGTGGTTGACTCGTAATAGCTACCGCAATAATAGTTCCAGAACGTTCATTAAAAATGTCATGACTTAAAATCAAAACGGGCCGTAAGCCTGCCTGCTCACGACCCCTCACCGGGTTCAAGTCAGCCCATCTAATATCGCCCCTCAGTATTCGGGCCATTGACTCAAATCCTCAGCTAATCCTTCTTCCGCCAGTGTCTTCTCAAAAGTCCTGTCGAGCTTAGCGCATTCTTTGGCCAAACGGGTGCGTTTCATTTTTGAAAGCTTTTCTTCTACAGCATCCTGAATTGCCTGGCTGCGGTTTTGAAAAAAATG
>MHDQ01000115.1 GCA_001803565.1 Nitrospinae bacterium RIFCSPLOWO2_12_FULL_45_22
CTCGAGTTTATAAAACTGTATAACAAAAATTCAAAACCATTTCGCTGGACTTATACGGGAGACCCTCTCACGATATAAGTATATTAATTAATGTTACAGACTACTAGTACTTCGTTACATTAAAATGTTTCCAAATGCGTAACCAAGTCTTTGCCACGAAGTCACAAAGACACAAAAGTTCTAATTCATTGTTTTTAAAGAAAAAAAATAACTCTTTGTGCCTTAGTGCCTTTGTGGCTAATACAAGTTTTTATTGTATACTTTTTTATGAAACGTTCTACTAGTCAGTGGTCATTAGGTCATTAGTAATTAGAAAAAAACCAATGACCAGTGACTAATGACCACTGACTTTAAGGGAAGTGAGGTTTTTTGTATGAGTCGTACTATAAAGATCTATGATACTACCTTACGGGACGGGACTCAAGGGGAAGAGATATGTTTCTCCCTGGAAGACAAATTGAGGATCGCCCAGAAGCTGGATGAATTAGGCATCCATTATATTGAAGGCGGCTGGCCCGGCTCCAATCCCAAGGATATATCCTTTTTTACAGAGATTAAAAAAGTCCCCCTAAAATCCGCTAAGGTTGCTGCTTTTGGTAGCACCCGCCGGGCAAAAGTAAAGGCCGCAGATGATTATAATATAAAAACCCTTTTAGAAGCCCAAACCCCAGTAGTAACCATTGTAGGGAAAACCTGGGACTTGCATGTAAAATATGCCCTGGGGGTCTCTCTAGAAGAAAACCTGGAGCTGATTTATGACACCCTGTCTTATCTTAAAAGACAAACCGATGAAGTCATTTTCGATGCCGAGCATTTCTTTGATGGCTTTAAACGTAATCAGACCTATGCCTTAAAATGCCTCCAGGTAGCGAAAGAGGCTGGTGTGGATTGGATCGTCATGTGCGATACTAACGGCGGGACTTTAGTCCATGAATTGCCTGGGATTTTGGAAAAAGTAAAAAAGGTAATAACGCCTATCCCCTTTGGTATCCATACCCATAATGATACCGAAATGGCGGTAGCTAACTCTATCATGGCCATACAATGTGGTGCCGAACAAGTACAAGGGACTATTAACGGCTATGGTGAGAGGTGTGGCAATGCTAACCTCTGCTCTATCATACCCAATTTGAAGCTCAAGCTCTCTCTGGGATGTATTGCTGATGAGCAACTCACCCGGCTGCGGGAAGTCTCTCATTTTGTCTCAGAACTGGCCAACCTTAAACCTATGACCCACCAGCCCTATGTGGGCAATAGTGCCTTTGCCCATAAAGGCGGTATTCATGTTAACGCCATACAAAAAAATCGAGAGACTTATGAACATATCCAGCCGGAGTTGGTAGGTAATAAACAAAGGGTATTGGTCTCTGACCTTTCCGGGAAAAGCAATGTTATGTATAAAGCCAATGAGTTTAAAATAGACCTAAAAGATAGAGAACCGGAGATCAAGCAGATTCTCAACTCCCTTAAAGAATTAGAGCATCAAGGTTATCAATTCGAAGGGGCGGAAGGTTCTTTTGCCCTATTAATGAAAGAGGCATTAGGGGAGAGGAAGAAATTTTTTGATTTGCAGGGGTTCAGGGTTATTGTAGAAAAAAGGCAAGGAGATGCTGAGCCCATTTGTGAAGCCACTATTATGCTCGATGTGAATGGAGCTGTAGAGCATACCGCGGCTATTGGCAATGGGCCAGTAAATGCCCTGGATAATGCCCTGCGTAAAGCCTTAGAAAAATTCTACCCCTCTCTCAAAGAACTTACCCTCCTGGATTATAAAGTGCGTATCCTTGATGAAAGTAGCGGTACGGAAGCTAAGACCCGGGTATTGGTCGAGTCCGGAGACCGGGAGGGAAAGTGGGGCACAGTGGGAGTATCCCGGAATATTATAGAGGCTAGCTGGCAAGCCCTGGTTGATGCCATTGAATACAAACTCGAAAAGGAATGCGAGAACGATCCCCAGGCTAAATAGATAAGGGCCAAATAGCTTATTGCTTAATTAATTATTATATTAAACGTCATAAATAAGACGACATAAGTAAATCCTAAATTCTGATTACTAAATCCTAAACAAATTCTAAATTCAAATATTCAAATTCAAGTTTAATGATGGTTAATAATCATTTTGAATTCTTGTCATTTGATATTGTTTAGAATTTAGAGTTTCGGATTTAGGGTTTATTTTAAAGAAACTCGTTTGCTTATTATTGTCGTTGAGTATAGTTATTATTTGCTGAAAGGAGAGGGGAGCGATGGTCAGAAAATATGTCTATTTCTTTGGCCCTGATGGTACAGATGGGAATGGGGCCATGCGAGACTTGTTAGGTGGTAAAGGGGCTGATTTAGCAGAAATGACCCGGCTGGGTATTCCGGTACCACCAGGGTTTACTATTACTACCGAGGCATGCATAGAATATTTTACCAATAACCAGCAATATCCCCCAGGCATCTGGGAGCAACTAGAAGAACATCTTGCTAAACTAGAAAAGGCTATGGGAGCCAAATTCGGTCAGAAAGACCATCCCCTCTTAGTCTCTGTCCGCTCTGGCGCACGGGTATCTATGCCAGGGATGATGGATACAGTGCTAAATTTAGGTCTTAACGATGATACGTTGGAAGGTTTAATCAAGGTCTCTAACAATCCGAGATTTGCCTACGATAGTTACCGGCGATTCTTAACCATGTTTGGTAATGTGGTGCTGGGGATAGAACATAACCTCTTTGAAGAGGTCCTGGAAGAGGTAAAGAAGAGGGTAGCGGTTAAAACCGATGTAGAGCTTGGGGCTAATGAGCTGAAGGAGATTGTTAAGCTATATAAAGAATTGATCCGAAAGCAAAAAGGGGCTCCGTTTCCCCACGATCCCAAAGAGCAGTTAAAGTTGGCTATTAACGCCGTATTCAATTCCTGGAATAATCAACGGGCCATTACCTACCGAAGAATCAATAATATACCCGATGAGTGGGGGACCGCCGTGAATGTCCAGGCCATGGTCTTTGGTAATCTGGGCAATGATTCTGCCACGGGTGTAGCCTTTACCCGTAACCCCTCTACCGGTGAAAACCGGTTTTATGGTGAATACTTAATGAATGCCCAGGGAGAGGATGTAGTAGCCGGAATCCGTACGCCTGAAAACATAGAATCCTTAAAAGAGCCACTCCCAGGAGCATATGCTGAGTTGATGCGAATCTATAAGAAGCTGGAAAACCATTATAAAGATATGCAGGATATAGAGTTTACTATCCAGAAGGGTAGGCTATATATGCTGCAGACCAGAAGGGGTAAAAGGACGGCCGCGGCGGCGGTTCGAGTGGCGGTAGAAATGGTAGAGGAAGGATTAATAGATAGAAATACGGCAGTCTTAAGGGTAGAACCTGGTCAGGTAGATCAATTGCTCCACCCTATGATTGATCCTAAGGCTAAATACCAGGTCATTGCCCGGGGCTTGCCAGCTTCTCCAGGCGCAGCCGTAGGTAAAGTAGTATTCACGGCTGAAGAGGCAGAAAAACGGGCTTCGCAGGGAGAAAAAGTTGTCCTGGTTAGGCAAGAAACCTCACCGGAAGACATCGGGGGGATGAATGCCGCTCAAGGGATCCTTACTGCTAGAGGTGGTATGACCTCCCATGCTGCCGTGGTAGCCCGCGGTATGGGCAAGTGCTGTATAGTGGGCTGTGGAGACATAACGATTGATGAAAAAGAACACCGGTTCTCCCTTAACCAATCTTTGATGGTTAAAGAGGGGGATGTTATTTCCCTTAATGGCAGTACCGGCGATGTAATCCTGGGGCCGGTGAAGCTAGTCCAGCCCACACTGACGGGTAACTTTGCTAAGCTTATGGAATGGGCGGATGAAGTCCGCACTATAGGCATCCGGGCTAATGCTGATACCCCCCATGATGCCCAGGTAGCCAGAGATTTTGGTGCGCAGGGTATTGGGCTTTGTCGCACGGAGCATATGTTTTTCGAGCGTGATAGGATCCTGGCCGTACGGGAGATGATCCTGGCTGACACCAAAGAAGAGCGGGAAAAGGCCCTGGCCAAGATCCTGCCTATGCAGAAGAAAGATTTCCGGGAGATATTCAAGGTAATGGATGGGCTACCGGTGACTATTCGGCTGCTAGACCCGCCTCTACATGAATTCTTACCCCATACTGAAGAAGAGATCGCCAAGCTGGCAGAAGAAATGAGGGTCTCGCCGGAAAAACTCAGGCATAAGGTTGAGAGCCTGCGAGAGATGAACCCTATGCTAGGCCACCGGGGTTGCCGCTTAGGAATCACCTATCCGGAAATTTATGATATGCAGTCCCGGGCGATCTGTGAAGCGGCTTGTGAGCTGTTAAAAGAAGGATACAATGTATTACCTGAAATAATGATCCCTCTGGTAGGTCACGTAAAAGAATTATCAGTTACCAGAAAGAATGTGGAGCGGATAGCCCAGCAAATAATGGCAGAGAAGGGAGTGAACGTCAGTTATCTAGCAGGTACTATGATAGAGCTGCCCCGGGCGGCCTTAACCGCCGACCAGATTGCCCGGGAGGCAGAGTTCTTCTCTTTTGGCACCAACGACCTGACCCAAACGGTATATGGCCTAAGCCGCGACGATGCGGCTAATTTCCTCCCATTTTATGTAGAACATGGCCTGTACCCGATAGATCCTTTCATAGCCATTGATCAGGAAGGCGTGGGGCAATTAATGGAGATAGGGGTCAAAAAAGGCAGGGCGGTCAGGCCTGATTTAAAGATCGGTATCTGTGGTGAACATGGTGGTGAACCTAGTTCTATTAATTTCTGCCATTCCATAGGCTTAAATTATGTGAGTTGTTCCCCCTTCCGGGTGCCTATAGCTCGCTTAGCCGGTGCTCATGCTGCCCTGCAAAACAAGAGGAGAGATGGGTAATAGTTGGCTAACAAGCACTTCATGAACCGGGCCCTGACTTTAGCAGCCAGGGGCAAGGGCCAAACTACTCCTAACCCATTAGTGGGAGCTGTTATTGCTAATAGAGGAAAGATTGTCGGGGAGGGCTATCATGCCCAGGCTGGCAGACCTCATGCTGAAATAATAGCCCTTCAACAAGCCAAACAACTCGCCGCTGGCGCTACTCTATATATCAATCTGGAGCCCTGCTGTCATTATGGCCGCACCCCGCCCTGTACTAAAGCCATTATAGAAAGCGGTATAAAGAGGGTGGTACTGGCCATGTTGGACCCTAATCCCCTGGTATCCGGGAAAGGCAAAGAAGAGCTTATCCGGGCTGGTATCCCGGTAGAAACCGGGCTGATGGCCCAACAAGCCTATCAACTCAATGAAGTCTTCATAAAATATATTACCACCCAAAGACCTTTTGTTATCCTTAAGGCCGCTATCAGCCTGGATGGAAAGCTAGCTACCGCTAGCGGTCAATCCCGCTGGATAACTGGTATCCAATCCCGACAAATGAGCCACCAGCTCCGCCAGGAGGTAGACGCCATACTCATTGGAAAGGGGACAGTATTGGCGGATGATCCGCTATTGACTGTCCGGTTACCCGAAGTAAAGGCAAAAAACCCCATAAAAGTGGTGGTGGATAGTACCCTGGAGATCCCCCTGGAAGCAAAGATATTCTCAGCCCAGTCCCCTGCCTCTACTATAGTTGCTACTCTGCGACATGCCCCCAGAGAAAAGATCAAACAGCTAGAAGAGAGAGGGATTCGGGTATTGATATTGCCTGAGAAGGATCAACGCGTAGACCTGGCGGAGCTCATGCAAATCCTGGCCCAGGAAGAGGTTGCTAGCATAATGATTGAAGGAGGGGCAGAGATAAATGCCACCGCCCTCCAGCTTGGTATTGTGGATAAAGTAATCTTCTTCATTGCCCCAATTATTATTGGGGGGAAATCAGCCCCTGGTGTGCTGGGTGGGACTGGGTTTCCCGATCTTAAAAAAGCCGTGCGCTTAGAAAAGATTCAGATAAAGAAGCTGGGTAGAGACTATATGCTCCAGGGCTACATCCGGCAAACAACTGTAAGTAGTAAGTAGTAAGTAGTAAGGAGAAGATTCAATGAGAAAGTCTCCTTACCCCTCACCCCTTACCAGGTTAACGGCGGGGTAAGCCTAATCCAATGTTGGAAATGACATTCCGTTGGATCTCCGGTGTCCCACCAGCGAAAAGAGAACCCAGCGTACCTTGATAGGCTGAGGCCGTCCATCCAGCTAAAGGAGCCCATTTGGAACCTTTAGCCAGTTGGCCGTAAAGCCCTAGAATATCCATACCTATCCGGGCAATACGGAAGTTTAGCTCATCACCAAAAGTCTTTGCCAGCGAGGCTTCATAACTAGGGAAAAGCCGCTTCCCTTGCATCCAAATAACGCGATAGGTGAGGAGTCGTGCTACCTGTACCTCGATAGCCAGCTCAGCCAGCTTGTGCCGAACCATAGGGTCTTGAGCAAGAGGCTGGCCATTATGGCGCATCTCTTTAGCACAGGCGATCAATTCGTCGAGGGCACGGCGGGCCTGCCCGGCCATGGAGGCAAGGGTCCCGCGCTCAAAATTAAGGGTAGCCATCATGATCTTCCAGGCCTCATTCTTCTTCCCCAGCATGTTCGCTTTGGGGACGCGCACTTCATCAAGATATATCTCATTAAAGCTATGAGCGCCAAGCATATTTATTAGGGGTCGCATGGTAATACCCGGAGACTTCAGGTCTACCAGGAAGTAACTTAGGCCCTTATGCTTTGGGGCATTAGGATCAGTCCTGGTAGTCAGGTAGCAGTAATCAGAATGATGGGCGAGTGAGGTGAAGACTTTTTGGCCATTGATAATGTAATCGTCACCATCATCTACGGCACGGGTCTGGATGGCAGCCGAATCTGAGCCAGCACCGGGCTCTGTATAGCCCTGGCACCATATTATTTCCCCCCGCGCCGTGGGGACTAAAAACCGTTTCTTCTGCTCCTCAGTGCCATGGACCATAATAGTCGGCCCTATGATACCTGTGCCAGCTACATCCACCCGGGGCGCCCTATAGTAAGCCATCTCTTCGTTAAAGATAAGGTATTGCACATCAGAACCGCCTAAGCCACCATATTCCCTGGGCCACCAAAGGGCCAACCAGCCTTTCTTCCCCAGCTTTTTAGTAAACTCCCGGGCAAATTCCCACTCTTCTTCCGTCTCTCCTTCCCATAAGGTTAGTACACTCATCCCTTTGCTGGTAAGCTCTTTCTTAAGAAAATCAAGGACCTCTTGCCGGAACGCCTCTTCCTCCTCGCTGAATCTAAAGTCCATATTCCCCCCCTTTTTCCTTCTGAAAAATGCTCCTTCCCAGTCATTGCGAGCCTGCTGAAGGCAAGCATGGCAATCTGATTGGAATTGCCTTTGCCATTTTTATACTCAAATTTGAACTTTTTATATCATCCATCTCGATCTGAGTCAAGAGAGATGTTCAGATATCCAGATCATCTAGGGGACTCAACACGCCCCGCCCCCCTTGTTGCAGCACATGGGTATATATCATGGTTGTAGCGACATCCTTGTGGCCAAGCAAGGCTTGTATTGTTCTAATGTCAGTGCCTCGTTGCAGGAGATGAGTGGCGAAACTGTGGCGGAAGGTGTGTGAGCTAATACGTTTAGTTAGGCCTGCCTTACCTACAGCCACCTTGATAGCCTTGTTGATAACACTGGGGTCAACATGATGTCGGCGTATTTTGCCGCTTCGGGGATCAGTAGCTAAATTACGGGCGGGAAATACGTACTGCCAACTCCATCTTAATCGCCCGTACAGCATTGATTTCTTCGCCTAGCTGCTTTTTGAACACCTGTTTGTATAGGAAAACCAGGGCATTCATGGTCTGATTCTGCGTGGATGGTGACACATCCTTATCCACTGCTAGATGAGTCAGGAAAGATTCGATCTTAGCCTCACCATTCATTAACTCCTCTCGGCATGTCATCCGATGATACTTTATATACCGCTTAATCCAGTCACAGTATATTCGTTCCGTATGGATCGAGTAGTGATGTAGCCGCATCACATCCCGTACTTCGTCTAACAGTTTCCTCTTCTTTTTGGGTATTGACATATTTTTTTCGCCTTGATATATAATGGTATGAAAGTGGTATGATAATGGCCTAGATAAAATTTGCCTGAAAAGAGACCTAATATCATTATATCAAGGCAAATTTTCTTGTCAATCAATGGTTAGGCTGGTCAATAGGACAAGCGATGGAGTCAGCCAGACGCAAAAACGCAGGGGAGTGGGAGATCATGGATTACGAGATCTGGATGTTCCGGGCTCTCAGAAACCGGAAACTGCCTGTAGAAATGGCAGGACGACCAGAATGGCAATACCTACGGAATGCCCTGACGGAGGCCATTGTCCTTCACACTCGAATTCTTGTGGAAATACTTCTTTCAAGAGGTGGAAGACCAGACGACATCCAGCTCAAGCGTCTACTGCCATCATTCGCGTCAGACCATCTTCTGAGGCTCAAAACGGAATACGGGACAAGATCGGAGAAGAACTCCCCCTGCTGGAGATTCAACAAGCTCTTGGCACACGCAACGACCGAAAGATCCACCTGCCACGACTACAGCGATGCCATCAGGCAGCTGGACCCGATCATCGAACAGATTTTGGCAGAGGTGGCATCGGTTCGCCCGATTCCGTGAGACACAACACCCTAACAACCACCTCAAGCTGACGGCTCGCCTGTCACAGCCCCTGCATCCGCAAGGCCTGCGCCAGGCGCCCGCAGCTTACGTGCACGTTATGCCACCAAAAGCCCTATCGCATTACAAGAACGTATTGTCCGAAAAAAAACTACCACTATGTTGAAAAGTGTATCACTGGGTGTTATAGTTTAAGCATGAAAGAGTTAATGACAAAACATTTTTCAAAATGGGCATCCAAACAGAAAATTCCAAATAATGAACTTGCCGTTGCCTTGGCAGAAGTTAAGGCCGGGAATTTCGAGGCAAACCTTGGTGGTCACATTTACAAAAAGAGAATCTGTTTTGAAGGGCAAGGCAAAAGTGGCGGTGGACGAACGATTATTTGCTACAAAAAAGATGATAGAGCCATTTTCATTCATGGCTTTGCCAAAAACGAAAAATCGAATTTGTCTCAAAAGGAACTTAATGCCTTCAAAGAATTAGCAAAAATTTTGCTTAGACTGTCGTCAGAAGAAATAACAATAGCCATAGAAAATGGAGATTTTATTGAGGTGAAATCATGAGAGAATCCATTGCAAAATCAATCACAAGCACAGTCAAAGACTTAAATAAAAGTGGATTGGTAGATGATATCACTATGAAAAATATTGAAAATCTCTGCCTTCCAGAGATACATGAATATAGTCCGGAAAAAATTGTTTCCATAAGAAAAAAATTCAGACTGAGCCAAGCCGCTTTAGCCAGCATTTTTAATATTAGTCCTTCAACCGTTCAAAAATGGGAACAGGGCAACAAAAAACCTACAGGTGCTTCAAAGAAATTATTAGATATTATGGAAAGAAAAGGCCTGGAAGCACTCATCTAAAAAATAGCATAACAAATCAGTGGAGCGGACAGCGAGTAGCTCGGGGCCTTGCCGGGCATGCTCTTTGGCGCTGCCGCTCACTTCTGTCGATATGCCGCTTAACTCGACGAAAGGATTACGGAACAAAGGAGAATAGATGTCATTCAGCACGAAACTAATATACCTGCTCAAAAGCGACCCGCGCTTTGTGGACGATGAAGGTGAACTCGTCCTTGCCGCTGTGCAAGACCGCGCGTGGAAAATTAACCGCGACCTTGTGACGTTGCTCCTTTCAGATAAAGAAATTAAGGCCAAGTTCTTCGATGAAATCGAAGGGCATTGGATTTTAAACCTCAACACTTTTATTGACTATATCGCTCAAAAGAATTTTCTGGATAACTCCTATACCCGCTTTCGCAATCGCATCGGGCTGACGATTGGCGGCAAATACCTGCGCGAGCGCGGCGAAGTGGCGCTGGTCTGGCCCTACAAGGACTGCGTGCTGGAAGGCGGGCAGATGAAGGAAGAAGAAAAGCGCAAGGAGATTTTTTTCAACGAAGTGCTGGCGCAGGATGAGATCAACCGCCTGCTCGACCCGAAAGTGTTGACTAACCTTGTACGCTACAAGGCAAAGGGCAAAGAGAAGGTAAAGGACTTCAAGCGCGATGAAAACGGCGTCATCCGCGAAAACCTGATTATCAAAGGCAAGAACAGAACTATGTATACGTGATGAATGCTATGGATAAGGGAAAATATATTAAGGAAATAAATGGTGGGAAAACTGGAAGCATTAAAGTTTTTACACATACAAAATTTGATTGTCATAAGCTTGACCGCAAGGACAGAATAGAAAATAATTACAAAAAATCATTTGATAAAATTTTTATTTTAGATTGACGAATCCACAAGGAGGCTTAATGAAACGAATCATCCCGCAGCTTCCTAAAGGATTTGTATCTATTGAATACACTCCAACAAAGGGTCGGAATAAAGGTCAGATTTATCGTGCTTACTTTATAGATCAATCACTTGTTGTTTGGTTCAGAGATTCAGCAAAGATGGAAAACGGCACATTAATAAAACTTATCAAGATGTCAAATCTCTGGATTGACAATTTATTCCAAGGTATCGCTAAAGAAGGTTCTGTCGAACTAAAAGCTGGCAAAAAACCTGAGGCGTTATTGCAAAAAATTATAGAAATAGGATCAAAACCAGGTGACCTTATTTTTGATTATCACGTAGGGAGTGGAACTACATGTGCAGTGGCTCATAAATTGGGACGCAGATATGTTGGTATTGAACAACTCGATTACGGGAAGAACAATTGCGTTGTGCGGCTTCAGAACGTTATAAATGGTGACCAAACAGGTATTTCCAAATCCGTCAACTGGCAGGGCGGCGGAGATTTCATCTACTGTGAACTGATGAAATACAACGAAGCCTTCATGGAGCGCATTCAAGCCGCCAAGACTAGCAAAGAACTCCTAAAAATCTGGCGCGAAATGGCGGAAGGTTCATTCTTGAATTGGTATGTCAACCCCGCAATGCCCGAAGAAGCGGTCAAGGATTTTGAAGAACTCGGCAAGGACGAGAACGGGCTTGAAAAGCAAAAACGCCTGCTGGCGGAACTGCTGGATAAAAACCAGTTGTACGTGAATCTCTCCGAGATAGACGACTCGCAATTCAACGTCAGCAAAGAAGATAAGGCGTTGAACAAGGCGTTTTATGGAGACAACCGATGAGCGACCAGGACATCCGTTGGATACAGCGATACAATCATTATACTCAGGCGCTTGCTCAATTGACAAAATTCATCGAAAAAGGTGAATTGAATGAGCTGGAAAAACAAGGGTTGATTCAGGCGTTTGAATATTCCTACGAATTGGCCTGGAACACTATCAAAGATTATTTCGAAGCCCAGGGCGAAACCGACATCCACGGCAGTCGCGACGCCTTTCGTTTGGCATTCAGACGAGGGCTGATTGAGGACGGCAAAACATGGATGGATATGATTAAGAGCCGCACTTTGACATCTCACACTTATAATGAAGACCTCGCCGAAGAGATTTCCACCGCAATCGTCAACAGGTATTTTTCAGAGTTTGTTGCGCTGCGGACTAAATTGCAAAATCTTAAGGATAAGAACTATTGATGCGCCGTTTCGGGCTTGAAGAAAACGATATACAGGCCATTTGCTCCGTATTTGCCCGCCATCCGCAGGTGGATCAAGCGATCCTGTACGGCTCGCGCGCCAAAGGGGATTACAAAAACGGGTCGGATATTGACTTGACCCTGCTGGGCAGCGAAGACCTGACGCTAAAGGCGCTTTATCGCATCATGGACGACATCGACGATCTGCTTCTGCCCTACACGTTCGACCTGTCCATCTTTCAACACATCAGCGACCCCGATGTGATTGACCACATCCGGCGCGTCGGCGTTGTGTTCTACGAGAAGGGCGAGGTCGTCCCTGAGCCGGCGTAATAGGAAAAAACATGCCTGAGCAATTTCTGTATGAACGTCTTGACGCGGCGTCCAGCATGGGCTTTCTCAAAAAGGAAGTCCCCGATAGCGTGGCGCAAAACCTGAACCCCAAATACGAACTGCGCCCCTATCAGGTGGACGCGTTTGCGCGCTTTTTCCATTGCTATAAAAACGACTTTCCCAACAAAGCCTATCCCCTGCACTTGCTCTTCAACATGGCAACGGGGAGCGGCAAAACGCTCATCATGGCGGGGCTGATTCTCTATCTCTACGAGCAGGGCTGCCGCAATTTCCTGTTCTTCGTCAATTCTACCAACATTATCGAAAAGACCAAAGACAACTTTCTCAACCCTGCCGGCATCAAGTACCTGTTCAATTCGGATATCAACATTGGCAACCGCCGCGTGCGCGTCACGCCAGTGGAGAACTTTGAAGCGGTCAATCCCGCCGACATCAACATCTGCTTCACCACGATTCAAAAACTCCACTCCGACCTGACCAGCGAAAAGGAAAACACCCTGACCTTTGAAGACTTTCACAAGCATCGCGTTGTCTTGATTGCCGATGAAGCCCATCACATGAACGTCAAGACCAAGGCGCAAGGCGAACTGTTCGAGAGTTGGGAAAACACCGTCGAGCGTATCTTTACGCAGAATGAACACAATCTCCTGCTGGAATTCACTGCCACGCACGATTACGCCACGCCCGCGATGGTGGAAAAATACCGCAACAAGGTCATCATCCGCTACGACCTGCTCCAATTCCGCAACGACCGTTTTTCAAAGGATGTCGTCATCGTTCAATCGGATTTTGACCAGCGGGAGCGCCTCCTGCAAGCCTTGGTTCTCAGCCAGTATAAGCAACAAGTGGCGGCGAAATACCGCATCAACCTTAAGCCTGTGATTTTGTTCAAAGCCCAGCGCACCATCGCGCAGTCGCAGGAGAACAAAGCCGAATTTCACAAACTCATTGACGCTCTTACGGCAAAGCACATCGCCCGCATCCGCAAATCGAACATCCCGCTTGTTCAACGCGCATTTCGGTTCTTTGACGAACACCGCATCAGCGACGAGCAACTGGTGGAACGACTGAAGCGGGAATTTCACCCTGATTTTTGCCTGTCGGTGAACGACGAGAAAGAAAAAGAGAACTATCAAATTCTCGTCAACACGCTGGAAGATAATACCAACCGTATTCGCGCCATCTTCGCCGTGCAGAAACTGAACGAAGGCTGGGACGTGCTGAACCTGTTCGATATTGTCCGCTGTTACGAAGCGCGCGACACGGGCAGAGCAAAAATCGGCACAACCACGATATCCGAAGCGCAGCTTATCGGGCGCGGGGCGCGTTACTTCCCCTTTGTTCTGCCGTCCAGTAATGACCGTTTCCGCCGCAAATTTGACGGCGACCTGGAACACGAACTGCGCGTGCTGGAAGAACTGCATTACCACAGCATCAACGACTCGCGCTACATTGCCGAAATTCGTCAGGCGCTCATCGAACAGGGCATGATGGACGAAGGCGAAGTGACCCGCGAACTGAAACTGAAAGAGTCGTTCAAGAAAACGCAATTTTACAAGTATGGGATTGTATGGCTCAACGAACGCCGTCCCAAAGATTATCAGCGCGTCCGCTCCTTTGCCGATTTAGGCGTGAAGAAGCGAAATTACACCCACTTCATCGCCACAGGTCACGGCGGCGCGACCGTCGCGCTGGAGAACGGGGAAAAAGGCTTGGTGGTGAAAGACGAAACCCGCCAGGACGTGAAGGTGCAGGACATCGAGCGCAACATTATTCAATCCGCCCTCGCACGCAATCCGTTTTTCACCTTTGCAACGCTCAAACGCTATTTCCCCCATCTTCCATCCGTGCGCGACCTTATCGCATCGGACGATTATCTCGGCGGACTGGAAATCACCTTTCAGGGCAATGTGCAAGGGCTGGACGAAAACCGACTTGAAAAACTCGCCGCGATGTCAGGCTTGCTGAGTCAAATCGAATCAGAAATTCGCGCCAACGTCACCGACTACGAAGGCACGCGCGACTTCAGGCGCGATTGGGTGCGTGAAGTCTTCAAGGACAAAGTTTTGAAATTCGACCCTCAGAATCCGCGCGCCGCAGACGACGCACAGTTTGAGCATTTCGTTTCTGCCAAAGATTGGTTTGCCTTCAACACCGTTTATGGCACAAGCGAAGAAAAAGCCTTTGTGCGTATGCTGGACAGGCAAATGCAAAAACTACAAACGCAATACGAGCAAATCTATCTTCTGCGCAATGAAGGGCATTTTGCTATCTACAACTATGCCGATGGTCAAGCCTTTCAACCAGATTTTGTATTGTTCCTGCGCGAGAATAGCGGCGAATTGCTTATTTACCAGCTTTTCATCGAGCCGAAAGGGAGACACCTCAAAGAGCATGACCGCTGGAAAGAGACTTTTCTGAAAGAAATCACCAGCGAGTTTGGCGGTAGACCGCTGACGTTTGAAGACAAGAAATACCGCTTGATTGGCGTGCCGTTCTACAACAACGAAGACGAAAATCAATTCAGGACAAGCCTTGAGTCTGTGTTGAATTAGGCGAGACAAACGCAGTAAAGTTCATTGTGCAAATCTTGAAAGGCAAAAGGCGGCATAACA
>MHDQ01000116.1 GCA_001803565.1 Nitrospinae bacterium RIFCSPLOWO2_12_FULL_45_22
CCGAAAAATGCAATTCTTTTTTAAAACTCAGGTCGGGCAAGCCTTTAGGCTGGCTTCGGCAAATATTTCCTGCAAGGCTGAAGCCTTGCCCTACAACTATTTGAGAACATATCCGCATTTTTCGGATTTAGCAACTATCGGGTAATCTTTTCTGCGCCATGCATATAGGGAATAAGGGCTTCGGGTATCAGCACACTACCATCGGCCTGCTGGTAATTTTCCAATATCGCCACCACTGTCCTACCCACCGCTAACCCTGAACCGTTAAGGGTATGCACAAATCCGGGCTTAGACTGGGGTGTCTCCCGGTATCTGATATTGGCCCTCCGGGCCTGAAAATCTTCAAAATTGCTGCAAGAAGATATCTCTCGATACCTGCCCTGGCTAGGAAGCCATACCTCTATATCGTAAGTTTTAGCTGCCGCAAAACCCAAATCACCGCTACAAAGGCTTACTACCCGGTAAGGTAGCTTTAGCCGCTTTAAGACCTCCTCGGCATTCTGCGTCAGGCCCTCTAATTCCTCATAAGAGGTCTCAGGCTTAACAAATTTTACCAGCTCAACTTTATTGAACTGATGCTGTCGGATCAGTCCAGTAAACTCTTTTCCATAAGAACCTGCTTCTCTTCTGAAACAGGGGGTATAAGCAGTATAATAGAGTGGCAGCTCATCGGCCGATAGTATCTCACTCTGGTGCAAATTAGTCAGAGGCACCTCGGCAGTAGGTATCAGATAATAATTATCCCCATTGGTCTTAAATAAGTCTTGCTCAAACTTTGGCAGGTTACCCGTCCCAATAAGACTTTCCTTATTAGCCATAAAAGGCGGTAGGATCTCTTGATAACCATGCTCCTGGGTATGTAGATCGAGCATAAAATTTATCAATGCCCGCTCCAATCGAGCCCCTAACCCCTTATAAACAGCGAACCTGGCCCCAGTAATCTTTATAGCACGCTTAAAATCCAGAATATCCAACTCTTCTCCTATATCCAGATGGGATTTAGGAGGAAATGAAAAAGCTGGGGGTTCACCCCAGTACCGCATAACCGCATTATCTTCCGCACTGGAGCCGAAGGGTACTGATGGGTGATAGATATTAGGTATTACTAGCAGTTGGTTCCTCAGGTCTTCCTCGCACTCCCTCAGCCTATTATCCAACTCCTTGATTTGCTGGGAAAGCTCTCGGACGGTAGAAACTTTATCCTCTGCCATCTCCCCTTGCTGCCTCAGGCGGCCGATCTCATCTGAGAGCTTATTTTTTTGGTATTTCAGTTCCTCTACCTTTCGGGTCAATATTAATCTCTCCTCATCCCGAGACAGGAGCGGTTCTATAAGAAATTCCTGGCCTCGGCCCCGCAGCTTTTCCCGAACCAAATCCAGATTGTGCTTAATAAATTTAATATCTAACATAGCGAGTAAATAATAGCACCCGGTCTGGCATTTAATCAACCGACCTTAATCCCCTTCTCTTCATTATGATAAAGACCTTCTCTCCTGGCTTTACCATACCCAGCTCTTCCCGCGCTATCTTTTCTACATAATACCAGGGCTCATCCCTGAGATTTTTTATCTCTTCGACCAAAACCTTATTTTCCTGCTGCAAAAGTTCTATCTTATTCTGGAGCTTATCTATCTCCTGGTAGAAACGGCTCACATCCCGCCACCCCTCATCGCCATAGACAGCCAGAAAAGTCATGAGCAGGCCAAAAGCCCCGGCAAGGCATAAGATTATCTTCCAGCCCTTATCCCTCAAGATTGCACATCCCTCATTTCAGTTAAATTAGTTACCACGCAAAGGTAATTTGGGTCATTAGGTTACAAGGTTATTGGGTTATTGAGTTATTAGGTAATTAAATCACCTAATGACCCAATAACCTAATTACCTTTTATCCTCTCTTCGCGCCCTTTGTGGCTTTGTGGTTCCTATCAAAATATTGCTTAAGGGTTACTTTAGGGTTTTTAGGGCCTTATAGTTGCTGGTAATAGTCTTTTCTATATCTCCTTCAGAATGGGCTAAGGACAAGAAACCAGTCTCGAATTGAGAAGGGGCCAGATAAATCCCCTGCGTGAGCATATGCTGAAAATATTGGGCATATTGTCCCGTATCGCATCCCTTCACCTGTTGATAATTAAAGAGGGGGCCAGGCTGGAAGAAGGTACAGAACATGGAGCCGATGCGGGTTAGATAAAGGGAGCTACCGGTTTCCTGAATGTTTTTCTCTATACCAGCACATAAACGCTGGCCTTTTTTCTCCAGCTCTTCATAAATTCCTTTTTGGGCTAATATCTTCAGGGTTTGTATCCCGGCAGCCATAGCTAAGGGGTTACCGGAAAGGGTACCAGCCTGATAAACCGGGCCTGTAGGGGCTATTAGCTCCATTATTTCTTTCTTCCCACCATAAGCCCCAACCGGTAGTCCACCGCCAATAATCTTACCCAGACAGGTCAGATCAGGAGAGAGACCATAGAGTTGCTGGGCACCGCCATAGGCCACCCGAAAGCCCGTAATGACTTCATCAAAGATCAGTACCATGCTATATTTGGCGGTCAAGGAGCGTAAGCCCGCCAAAAAGCCCTCTACCGGCGGTATGAGCCCCATATTGCCGGCTATGGGCTCCACAATAACACAGGCTATCCCCTCCCCTTCCCGCTCCAATAGCCGCTCTACCTCCTCTAAGTCATTATATGGTAGAGTCAGGGTAAGCTTTGCCAGGTCATGGGGTACACCAGGGCTATCGGGTATACCGAGCGTAGTAGCACCAGAACCGGCTTTTACTAACAGGCTGTCGGCATGACCATGATAGCAGCCCTCAAATTTTATTATCTTGCTCCGGCCCGTATAAGCCCGTGCCAGGCGGATAGCGCTCATCACTGCCTCAGTGCCAGAATTGACCAGACGCACCAGTTCTATAGAGGGGACAGCACGGACTATCATACTGGCCAGATCTATCTCCAGCTCTGTAGGGGCACCGTAACTGGTGCCATGCTCGATGGTCTCTTTGAGGGCCTGGACAATTGAGGGGTGGCTATGTCCCAGGATAAGGGGTCCCCAGGAACAGACATAGTCAACATATTCCCGCCCATCCACATCAAATATCCTGGACCCCTCGGCCCCTTTAATAAAGAGCGGTCTGCCCCCTACGGCCTTGAAGGCCCGTACTGGGCTATTCACACCACCAACGATATATTTTTGGGCTTCAGCGAATAATGCCTGCGAGCGATCTGTCATAGGGCTAGCCCTTCTTGGTCATATATTTAGCAATTATTAAATCTAAGTCCCGTTTTGCCTGAGCAGAGATATATTCCGGTGGCGTAAGGATAGCGTCTTTTAAGGCCGTGGCACAGATACAATCCCTCGTTTCCGAAATCTTTTTTACTGCCCCCTGAATAATCTGCTGGGCCAACTGGGTATTTTTATTCATGATGGCAATAACGGCATCAATAGTAACATCCTCTTCGTGCTCATGCCAACAGTCATAGTCAGTTACTAAGGCCATGGTCGCATAGCATATCTCGGCCTCACGGGCCAGTTTAGCCTCGGGTATATTGGTCATACCAATGACATCTACTCCCCAGATACGGTATATATTGGATTCAGCCCGGGTAGAGAACTGGGGTCCTTCCATACAAATATAAGTACCACCCATATGGACACTGGCCCCTTGCTCTTTACCGGCAGCGAAGAGGATAGAGCTTAACCTGGAACATACCGGATCAGCAAAGGCTACATGAGCTACAATACCATTGCCAAAAAAGGTACTTATCCGCTTGCTGGTGCGGTCAAAGAATTGATTAGGGATAAGGATATCGCCCGGGCGGATATTTTCCCGCATACTCCCCACTGCACTGACCGAGATGATCCATTCTATCCCCAGTTTTTTCATACCATAAATATTAGCCCGGTAGTTAAGCTCGGAGGGCAATAGCCTATGACCCCTACCATGCCGGGGTAAGAAGGCCATCGGAACCCCTGCTAAAGTGCCCAGGATATAGGCATCCGAGGGCTCGCCAAAAGGGGTATCAACCCTTACCTCCCGCACCTCTTCTAATCCTTTTATTTCATAAAGACCACTACCGCCAATAACTCCTACCCTCTTTCCTGGCATCTAACACCTCCTTATTATTGGGTAATTAGGTCATTAGGTAATTACGTTATTATTAGGTGATTCTCCACAACTAATGACCCAATGACCTAATAACCTAATGACTTAAACTGTCAAGTTGTTAGCTGAGATATTAAGGCTATCTCATCACATTCGGGAAATTTGAAGCACCTGATACAATCACCCCAAACCTTTTGGGGCAATTGGATTTTGTCTATACGCTGAAATCCTAATCGTTCAAAAAAACCGGGGCGGTATGTCAGAGTATAGACCCGGTTTATCCCCAGTTGCTGGGCTTCTTCCAGACATTTTTTTACCAGTTGGGTCCCATAACCCTGACCGTTGCATTCTTCCTTAACTGCCAGGGCCCTTATCTCTGCCAGGTCTTCCCAGTTAATATGGAGGGCACAGACTCCCACTACCTCTTCCTCTAAGTCATACACAGAAAAATCTCTTAAGTCCTCATATATCTCATTAAGGGATCGGGCCAATAATTCCCCTTTCTGGGCATAATAGTTTATAAGGGATTGTATCGGCTTAACGTCCCTGATCCTAGCCTTCCTGATCACTCTCTTTTTCTCCATTGGGGCATTCTGCCCTTGACTATAAACCCAAAACCCGATAATCTGTTAAGTATGAAATTGAAGCTAGATCTTCATACCCATTGTATAGAGGCAACCGGCTTTGCTAAGCCTGATATTCCATTAGCCCGAAAGATTATAGCCATAGTAAAGGCCCGGGGCCTGGATGGCATTGCTATCACTGATCATGCTGAATTAGGACAGGAGTTTGCTCACCAGCTAAAAGAGATTATTGACCATTCTTTTCCTGGCGAAATCATAATCATTCCCGGCCAAGAACTACGCCGCGGCTTAGACCATATGGTTGAGCTTTTTTTGCCGGGCAACTCTACCTTTCGCTTCCTGGCTCATCCTGGCAGCTCCCTGAATCCCTGGGCAGACCAGCCTGATGGCCTGCATGGATTAGAGATAGATAATGGTTCCTATTTTGTTGATAAAGACAAGGTCCGGCAACTTGCTCAAAGATATGATCTTCTCTTATTGTCCAATAGCGATGCCCATAGCCTATCTGATATTGGTCAGTATTATACTGAAATTTCCTTAGAAGAACTCAAAGCCCGGGCAGCAAGATAAAAGTAGTGCCAGGGCTTGTTCTCCCTTTATCCAGACTTGTCAAACCCCTATTTTTATGTTAGACATTATAGTACGATTTAGTGGGAGCTGTCTAGTACTATTAGCGGAAATTTTGCACTTAGGGAGGGAATAATGGAAGAGGCCTTAGCATTACTCAAGTCAGCCATAGAATTAGAAAAAGATGGTTATAAGTTTTATATAGAAGCAGCCAAGAAATCTACTGATCCCAAAGGAAAGGCAATCTTTGAACAACTGGCGAAGGATGAGATCGGGCATGAAAAGGCTTTAGTAGCCGAATATGAGTCTCTGCACCAGACCGGTCAATTAATCCAACACCCCCAAACTCCATTAGCTAAGATATATAAAGTAGGGGAGAGGCCTAAAATCTTTAGTAGTGACCCTGAGGGAAAAGCCCGTATCAAGCCTAGTACTACTGATTTAGAGGCATTAAGAATAGCTATGGCTAATGAGAAAAAGGCCGTTGAATTTTTCTCTCAGGCAAGGGATAAGAGCCACGATCCCTTAGCGAAAGGCCTATATAGCCGTTTAGTAGCAGAAGAAGAGAGCCATATTCTGCTCTTGGAAGGAGAATATGACTACCTCACGAATGCCGGTTTTTGGTTGGGGCACCAGGAATTCACTATGGAGCATGCCTAAATCTCAAGGAGCCGGCTTTGTTCGGGCCTCAACCGGAACATCTCTGGGGTCATGAGATGAGCAGTGTTGTTTTTGATATGGTACTCGTAAATATCCCATAAGCTAGCCAGCTCATCAAAATTATCCCTCTTTTCCCGTAAGAAACCATAAAGGAGTTTCAAGGCTGGTATATGAGGTTTGATAATATCACCTTTGGCCAAACAATCGGCTACAAAGATGTCTATAATATCCTCCCGCTTTGCCGGAGCCCTATCCAGGGCCTTTTTCAGCTTATCATAGAAGGCCTTTAGTTGATTCCTTCCCTGAACATATCTTAGGGTCATAAAATATCTCATAGGTAAGTAATGACAACCAACAATCTCCGCTACTTCTTTCTGGTCAATCCCCAGCTCAGTAAAAATCTCTTCGGGTAGCAAAAGGACCATCTCCAGACCCAGTGACTCATGACCGCTTTTAAACTGGTGCAAGATATGTCCATCATCATCGGTTACTACTTTACCATTGCGGGAAATAGTTAGTGCCAGCCTGGGCTTGCCAATATCATGGAAATAGCCCGCAGCAACCAGGGTATCCCTGGTGCCCATCAACTCTAACTTCTCTACACAGAGCAAGGTATGCCGATAAACATCGAGATTATGATATTCATTCTGATAAAGTCCTATCCCGGCTTTAACCACCCCTAATTCTGCCAGTTTCTTTAATTCCGCCCTCATAATTTTTGATCCC
>MHDQ01000117.1:0-4227 GCA_001803565.1 Nitrospinae bacterium RIFCSPLOWO2_12_FULL_45_22
CCTGCTATCTCTCGAGGAAGATAGATTTCTCCACAGTTTGGGCATACCATAGCACGAATATCGGAGATTTTAATCTTAAATTCCTGGCGGTGGAAATCCAAAGGTATTTTTTCCCATGTGGTTTGCGTATGGCATTCTGAACATATCCTTGGTTTTTCCTTGCCATTCATTATTGCCTCAATGACATGATCCATTGTAAAGCCTTCTTTTAAGCCATGTTGGATAGTATGTGGTCGCATGGAGTATTTGCCTATTTCTATTAATTGTCGGATCTTTTTAAGGGTCATTTTAAAGCCTTTTCTTATCTATTGCCAGTAAAGAATTTATCAGGCGGGGAGACAAATTTCAACTTTATCTTTCTGCTTCTTCATGGTTACTTATCATATTACTTATGCGATAAATGGTGCGGTGTTTGAAATAAGTCGCGTTGTTCGCAGAGGTTCAGGAAGATATGCTGATTGGTGTTGGTATTGCAAAGTTTTCGGTGTGAAAGATCGGACTCATCAGGTGTCTTCGGTCCAGTTTGCTATTTTGAGACCCTCTATCCTTTGAAAATGTTTTACATTATTGGTAACCAGGAGAGTATAACTAAAGCAGATAAAGCAAGGATCAAATCAAAATCATCCCATGGGGTGCCAACTTTTTGGAAGTCTTTCGACCACTTTTAATGTGGGCAAGCATCCCCTTTGGCCCTCTATCGTCTTCCAGTGAGCCGGCCAAGCGCTAACAAAGCCTTGACAGGGGTCTTTGAGGTACAGGGACAGCCCTTTCTGGCCAGATATTCTTTGACCAGAAAAAGGATCTGTTGGCTCACAGAGCGGTTTTCCTCAGCCGCTAGCTCGTAATTGCTCAATATCCGGTGGGTGGGTTTCCCCCCTCACCCTACCCTCTCCCCTTTGGGGCATAAGCGCTAACTTAATATAACAAATCACAAATTCAAAAAAATATTTGACAGGATAACAGGATAAACGGGATAACTATTAATTCTGCGTCAATACCCTCGATTATTAGGATAGCAATGAGAGAAAAGTGTTTGGAGTGAGAGGAAAGTATTGAAAATCTTTCTTGATACAGATGTTTTGATTGATGCGACAATAGGGGCTGATGAATACCCGCATAGCTTCAACCTCCTCAATCAACTCATCGATGATCCAAAGTTTAGCCTCTGGATCTCTGCTATCTCTATCATCAATATCAACAATATTGTATCGAAGCTGTATGGCAAGGAAAAGGTCGAAGAGCTATTTAACCTCATTAAAGAAGAGTTTTCAATTATACCATTTAGCCGTAAATTCCAGCCCGTGTTATTTTATGGTATGATAAGGTTATTGAAGGAGGTGTAAGATGGATATTGACTGGAGGAAGTTCATACATTCAGACCCAGAGATTTTGTTAGGCAAACCAGTGGTAAAAGGGACAAGGTTATCAGTAGAATTCATTTTAGGACTTTTCGCGGAGGGTTGGACTGAGCAACAAGTGCTTGAAAATTATCCAACATTAACAACAGAAAGCATAAAAGCTGTTTTTGCCTTTGCAGCAGACTGCATGCGCGAGGAGTCATTATATCCAATTTCAGCAGAGACGACTTAATGAACTTTCTGGCAAACGAAAATTTTCCTCTCGTCAGTATTAAACTTCTCAGGGATGCTGGCTATAATGTTGCAAGCGTAATTGAGGAAACACCCGGAGCTAAAGACACATGATATTTTAGAACGTGCTCATGTAGAAAACCGTATTGTTCTGACCTTTGATCGTGACTATGGTGAATTAATCTACAAACATAAATTACCTGCTCCAGATGGTGTTGTGTATTTCCGTTTTGATCCATCCACACCAGAGGAACCTGCTAAAATTTTGTTAGATATCAAAGAGAGAGGTAAGACATCATTATCAGGCAAATTTACAGTTGTTGAGAGAGGCAGAATAAGGCAAAGACCGATTTTAAAAGTAAGGTAACGGGCTGGACCGCTAACACAGCACAAACGGCTAGAGCCCAAATTGCTTCGCAACTTCGTCTGTGCTGGATCCGATAGGCGCAATGCCAAGACTAATAGAGAAGATAGAGGTGAAAAGGATTAAAAATTTGTGGCTTTGTGGTTCATTTACGAAGAGTTTCTGCAAACCCAGGAGGCTTTGGAGGACTTTGAGTACCTTCGAGAATTAAGGAAGGAACGGGAAGAATCCATGGGGATGCCCACCAGGAGTCTCAAAGAAATCGGAAAAGAACCTGGTTTTGAGGAACATTGACCGCAGAACAAGTCGCTCCAGCGGCAAGTAGAGCGTTTCCTTATTACCTTGTCGTCTCGACCGGAGGGAGAGATCTTTCTAACCCTTTTAGTAAAAAGATTTCTCGCTTCGCTCGAAATGACAGCATTGTAAAGTTATTTTTGGACGATGTACTAGCAAAGCCCTGACCGGGGTCTTTAAGGCATTTAGGTAGCCCTTCCTGTCCAGATATTCCTTGACCAGAAAAAGGACTTGTTGACTCACAGAGCGGTTTTCGTCAGCCGCCAGCTTCCTGACCCCTGCATATAATTCTGCATCAATACCCCTGATTATTAGGATAGCAATGAGAGAAAAGTGTCTGGAGTGAGAGGAAAGCCTTGAAAATCTTTCTTGATACAGATGTTTTGATTGATGCGACAATAGGGGCTGATGAATACCCGCATAGTTTCAACCTCCTCAATCAGCTCATCGATGATCCAGATTTTAGTCTCTGGATCTCTGCTATTTCTCTCGTCAAGATCGACCTTATTGGGTCGAGCGCCGGTACCAAACAAAAGGTTCAAGACCTATTTAACCTGATCAGAGAAAATTTTTCTATCATACCGTTTCGAAAATCTACGTTTCTAAGGGCGGCTGGATTGGATGGGGGGGATTTTGAGTACCGGGTCCAAATGGCTTCGGCAAAGGAATTTCAGGTTGATGTTATCGTCAGTCGTCATCCTGAAAATTTTGGGAATAATGGAATCCCCGCCTGGACCCCAGCACAGTTTCTCAAAAAATGGGATGGGGGAGAATTGGACCATATCGTGAATGTGCCTTTTCTGGACCTGAGGGCGCAACACCACCAGGTCTACAATGAAATCGATGATCGGGTCACGGACATAATTACGAACACCGGGTTCATTCTAGGTAAGTATGTGGATGAATTCGAAACGCACTTTGCCAAATTGCAGGGTGCCAGGTATTGCCTGGGTCTATCGAGCGGGACGGCTGCGTTGCATGTGGCGCTTCTGGCCTTAGGGATCGGACCGGGGGATGGGGTGATCGTACCGGTAAATACCTTCATTGCCACGGCAGAGGCCGTTTCTTTGACCGGGGCTATGCCGGTGTTTGTCGATTGCGATGAGCTCTATAACCTGGATGTGAGCAGACTCGAGGATACCCTGCGGCAAAAGGTAAGAGGCAATCATAGGCTAAAGGCCGTGATCCCGGTTCATTTGTATGGCCAGCCGGCGGAAATGGCAGGGATTATACAGTTGGCCACGGAATATGGGCTCAAGGTAGTCGAGGACTGCTGTCAGGCGCATCTGGCGCGTTATGGTGACAAATTGGTCGGCAATTTCGGTGAATTCGGGGCCTTTAGCTTTTACCCGGGAAAGAACCTGGGCGCTTACGGTGAGGCGGGGGCCCTCATCACCAACCAGGAAGAGCTATATCTGAAGGCTAAAATGATCCGGCAGCACGGGGAAATAAATCGCCACCGCCATTCTGTCATCGGCCATAACTACCGTATGGAGGCTATCCAGGGGGCAGTCCTCTCTGCAAAGCTGAAATATCTCGAGGAATGGACCAAAAGGAGGCAGGATAATGCCCGGCTGTACCGTGAATTACTCGACGGTGTGGAAGGCGTCCGTACACCCGGGGAAATAGAAAATGCCTCGTGCGTCTACCACCTGTATGTCATCCAGGCAGAGGATCGGGATGGTCTGCAGGCATATTTGCACCAAAAAGGTATTGGAACAGGGCTGCATTATCCCATACCTCTCCATCTCCAGGAAGCATACCGAGGGTTGGGATATAGGGAAGGAGATTTTCCGATGGCCGAAAGGGCGGCTAAGAGGGTACTGTCGCTCCCCATGTTTCCGGAGCTGAGTGAAAGACAGATCCGGTATGTGTGTAAAAAGATTAAAGAATACATGGCGGATAGCGGATAGCGGATAGCTCATAGTTCATAGCCCATGCCTATCCGCTACCAGCTATCAGCTATGAGCTATGAGCTAT
>MHDQ01000117.1:4256-9984 GCA_001803565.1 Nitrospinae bacterium RIFCSPLOWO2_12_FULL_45_22
AGCTATGAACTATGAGCTATGAGCTATGAGCTATGAGCTATCAGCTACCAGCTACCAGCTACCATCAAAGGGGATGGCAATGGGATTTGCATTTGAAGATTTACAGGTTTATCAAAGGGCCCTGGAATTTTCCATTGCAGTAACTGATCGGTGTGTTCCGCGGTTAAAAAAATAAAAACCCTGTGCTCTTTGGTAAGTTTATCTATATAAGAGGGGGCAGTTATGATGGAAGTATTAAAGATCATTGCGCCTGATGTGAAGCTGGGTAAGGATGTTAAGATCTATAACTTTGTTAATCTTTATGGTTGCGAAATCGGTGATGAAACAAGGATTGGGACATTCGTGGAAATACAGAAGAATGTCAGAATTGGAAAGCAATGTAAGATTCAGAGCCATACATTTATTTGTGAAGGTGTGACCATCGAGGATGAAGTCATGATTGCTCATGGTGTGATGTTCATCAATGACCGTGACCCCCGGGCTGTCAACCACGATGGGTCTTTACAAACGGAAGCCGATTGGACCTGTATTCCCACTTTAGTGAAAAAAGGGGCTTCTATAGGCTCAAATGCCACTATCATGTGTGGTGTAACCATTGGTGAAGGGGCCCTGGTAGGTGCGGGTGCAGTGGTAACAAAAGACGTGCCGGCCGATACGGTTGTGATAGGCAATCCCGCACGGGTTTTGAGGAAACGAAGCTCATAGCTGTAAGCTGATAGCTCATAGCTGTAAGCTGATAGCTCATAGCTGTAAGCTGATAGCTCATAGGCATGAGCTATGAACTATGAGCTATCAGCTACCATCAAAGGGGATGGCAATGGGATTTGCATTTGAAGATTTACAGGTTTATCAAAGGGCCCTGGAATTTTCCATTGCGGTAATTGATATAATTGATGAAATCGATACGCCAAGGAAGCATTATAGACTGGTCGAACAGTTAGAAGCATCATGCACATCTGTGGCTTTGAACATTTCAGAAGGGAAGGGTCGGTTTTCCAAAAAGGAATTCAAGCAATTCTTATATATTGCCCGAGGGTCTCTTTATGAAACAATTACAATGCTGCAAATATTCAAGAAAAAAAGTTGGTTGGGTCAATCCGTTTATGTCAGGTTGTATTCTGAAGCTGAAGAGATAAATAAAATGCTTTCTGGACTAATAAACTCCATCTAAGTATAGCTCATAGCTGATAGCTGTAAGCTGATAGGGGATAGGGGATAGGGGATAGCTGTAAGCTGATAGCTGTAAGCTGATAGGGGATAGGGGATAGCTGTAAGCTGATAGCTCATAGCTGTAAGCTTAGAACTATCAGCTATGAGCTATGAACTATGAGCTAGCAGCTATGAGCTAAAAAGGGGTGATATATATGCTCAAGGTTGGTGTTATTGGATGTGGTTATTGGGGGCCGAATCTGATCAGAAACTTCGTCCAGATTAACGAGACCGAGGTAGCTCGTGTGGCCGACCTGGATGGGTCACGCCTGAGGCACATGAAAGGGCTTTACCCGACGATTGAGACCACGGAAGATTATAGGGATATTATTACCGACCCCCAAATCGATATCGTAGCCGTGGCCACGCCGGTCCGTACACATTACCGGATTGCCCTGGAAGCGCTCTCAGCCCAAAAACACGTATTCGTTGAAAAGCCGATTGCGGCATCTGTCCGGGAAGCGGAAGAGCTGATAGCCCTCGCGGAAAGGAATGAGCGAAAGCTGATGGTCGGTCATACCTTCCTGTACACCTCTGCGGTCCGAAAAATGAAGGAGATTATCGATGCTGATGAGCTTGGGGAAATATATTACATCAACTCGCAGAGACTGAACCTGGGCCTGTTCCAACAGGACATCAACGTGATCTGGGACCTGGCCCCGCACGATATTTCGATCATATTATATCTGCTGGGTCAGGAGCCGCATTCAGTCCGTGCCATAGGCACATCCCATATCAATCCTGCTATAGAAGACATTGCCATATTGACCATGAATTTTGCCAACGGCCTGATTGCCTTCATCCAGAGCAGTTGGCTCGACCCGGATAAGGTCCGAAAAATGACGATTGTAGGCAGTAAAAAGAGGCTGGTCTACGATGATGTCCAGCCCACGGAAAAGATAAGGATTTACGATAAGGGTGTGGAAAAACCGGCACACTATAATACCTATGCGGAGTTTCCCTACTCGTATAAATACGGCGATATCATTATCCCCAAACTGGATGGGGCTGAGCCGATTCACACCCAGTTAAGTCATTTTATCGAGTGTATAAACAATGGGGCCGCACCGATCAGCGACGGAAAAAGCGGTCTTCAGGTAGTGAAGATCCTCGAGGCGGCTCAAAGGTCTCTGTGCACGGGAAGCAGCCCGGTATCTATCGAATAATAAATCCCCCATGTTCCATCAACAATTCTACATTATTGCCAACTTTCTGATGCTCCTGGATGGTGTGATTATTATCGCCACCGGGTATATGGCCTATTCCATCAGCCTGGAATTCAGGACCGAAGGCTTGATTATGGGCTGGTATGACTTTGTTGGCTCGGGCTTATTCTTGATGTTTATCAATAATCTATTTTTGGGAAGGTTTGGCTTTTATTCCCAGAGACGATTTGCCTCAACCTGGGCCATGATTAAGGCCCTCTGTATGGCAGTCTCATTGGGTTTTATCGTCCTTTCTGCGGGTGTCCTTTTAATCGGGATCGAGCCTTTTTCCCGGGTGTTTTTTATTACCTATTTTTTGTCCGCAATGCTCGCCCTGATCATGACAAGGGTCATCCTGTATTATTACCTGGACCACCGGGCCCGGACCAATCTCAACAGCCGCCAGATTCTCTTAATCGCAAGCAATGACCGGATCGGTATGGTAGCCGATGCCCTCTATCAGCAGCGCAGTTGGGGACATCAGGTAGTGGGATGCCTGAATGTCGATGGGGAAGGCAATACACAAGATTTGGACATACCGGTATTAGGAAATATCGATGACTTTGATAATATCCTGCGTGAACGGCAAATCGATGAGGTCATATTTGCCTTACCCAAGAATTATCCGCTCGATTTTATGATGTATTTGCGCAAGTGTGAGACCATAGGGGTCAGGGTCCGAATTGTGCCATCATTGTTCACCCCGGACCATTCGAGCCTGAAGGTCGAAAGCATCGCGGGTATACCCACCATTACCAACTATATCGGCAGTGCGAGCGCCTCCGGGCTGCTGTACAAGAGGGTCCTGGATTTAGTGGTAGGGCTATTCGGGTTCCTGGCTTTTATCCTGCTTTACCCGGTAGTCGGGCTGGCCATCAAATTGGATTCGCCTGGTCCGGTGCTGTTCAAGCAGCGCAGAGTTGGTTTGCATGGCCGTCATTTTAATCTATACAAATTCCGTACCATGGTCTCAGATGCGGAATCGAAAAGGGCGGAAGTCACGATGGAGGCTGAGTCGGCCTGGCCGACCTTAAAGACGGAGAATGATTCCCGCATCACCAGGGTGGGACAATTCCTTCGGAAGGCTTCATTGGACGAATTTCCGCAATTTATCAACGTCTTAAAAGGTGAGATGAGTCTCGTAGGTACACGCCCGCCAATACCGGACGAAGTTGAACACTATGAGGACTGGCACCGGCGAAGGATTTCCATCAAGCCGGGTATTACTGGTCTGTGGCAGGTATCGGGCCGGAAAGAGATCACCGATTTTTCGCAGGTGGTGAAGCTCGACCTGAAATATATTGATAATTGGCGGTTTAGGCATGATTTTTGGTACCTGTGGAAGACCATCTGGGCCATCCTGGCCGGAAAAGGGGCGAAGTAGCCGTGGAGGAGGAATTTAGCTCATAGCTCATAGCTGTAAGCTCATAGCGGAAAAAGGACATTCTTGTAGGACTAAGTGGGAGAAAATTATGCAGGGAAATACGGTCGATAGAAGGAACGGGCTATTATGGGCTTCAATTATCGTTCTGGCGGGCTCTTTTTGCCTGCAATACTGGGTTGATCTCGGCGACCTGTTAGGCCGGTGGGACAGTGAGGACTTTTCTTATTGTTACCTGGTTCCGCTGGTATTTCTGTGGCTGGTTTATCTAAAAAGAGACTCCCTAAAAAGATATGAATTACGCCCCTCCCATTGGGGCATGGTCGTTTTATTACTCTCGGGGGCTTTCTACACGCTGGGTAAGCTCGGCTCGGTGGTAACGTTGATCCATATATCTCTATGGATAACCCTTATGGGATTGACCGCATTGATCCTGGGCATCGCCATCGTTAAATCCCTTGGCTTTCCCTTTTTGATTCTGGGCTTTATCATCCCGCTCCCTCCGTTCCTGAACAATCTATTTACTTTCAAGCTAAAATTGATCGCCAGCTCTTTATCGATAAAAATGATTCAATTGTTTGGAATTTCTGTCTTCCGGGAGGGCAATATCATCGACCTTGGCGTCATGCAGCTCCAGGTGGTGGATGCCTGTAGTGGATTGCGGTATGTTTATCCCCTGCTGCTCATAGCGCTATTGTTTGCCTATCTGTTCCATAAGAAATGGTGGGAACGTGCCATCATGGTCCTGGCCGCCATACCCATCGCCATATTTTCCAATGCCCTCCGGATCGGCATCACGGTTATCCTGGCAGACAAGGTATCGCTGGGGGTGGCGGAGGGTTTTTTTCATGATTTTTCTGGGTGGTTGATCTTTATGGTCTCTTTTGTTGTCTTATTATTCTTGAGCCAGGTTTTAAAGATCATAAAACCCGCCATGAAAAAAGAGACCCCCATGGGCACCAGACTCTCAAGGGGAAATACACATCTACATCGCCATTCCCCCCAGGGGCTGGCGGTAGGCATGAGGGTAAGAGATGGCTTCTCAGCAGAAAATAAAAAACCAGTTGCCGGCCTTTTCCATCTCAAGGACATCAGCATACCCTATCTCTGGGTAGCTTCGATTCTCTTATTGAGCTTTTGGGGATTAAATAGCGCCCTTGCCGCCGGCCGGATTAAACCTGAGAGACTCGCATTCGAGGATTTTCCCGCCGTGATGGGTGACTGGAAAGGGGAAAGGACATACCTGAGGGAGGAGATATTGAATTCCCTCTGGGCGGATGATTATGTGCACAGCATATTCCGGAATGCCCGCACCGGTGATCTGCTTCTTCTCTTCGTACCCTATTATGAATATCAAGGGGTCGGGCATACAGCCCATTCCCCGGTTTCATGCCTGGTGGGTGGCGGATTTGCCCCCCGGAGCAGGAACATTATCGAGAGAGATTTTCGGGTACCATTCGGCAAAGTGAAGATCAGTCGGATGATCTTAGAAAAAGACGGGCAACTCCTATTATCCAACTACTGGTTTCAGCAGCGAGGTCGCATCATCGATAATGAGTACTGGAACAAGTGGTATCTTTTCTGGGATTCGATAAGCAGGAGACGTACTGATGGGGCCCTGGTAAGGCTGGAGATGCCACTGAGAAATGGCCAGGATATAAAAGATGCCCAGGCATTGCTGGATTCATTCATCCTGGAATTAATGGAGATACTCCCGAGATACGTGCCCAATTAGTAGAGCGTTTCCTAAATACCGTGTAACCGTTCACCCAGGGAAGTTTTATTAGCCACTAAGGCACCAAGACACCAAGGGTCAAATGTATGATGCAGAGCAAGCTCTGCCATTACAAGCAAAAAATAATTTGTAGTGATCGAGCCTTCGGGCTGAGGCCCTCTAGGCCGAAGGCTTGCTCGCCTCTATCCAGGTCCTTTG
>MHDQ01000118.1 GCA_001803565.1 Nitrospinae bacterium RIFCSPLOWO2_12_FULL_45_22
TTATGATAATAAGCGTCAGTAGATGTATAATCTAACATTCCATCTTGTCCCTCTTTTTTGAATTGCTTCTCTAATATGCGAAAAGCTAATGCTTCAGCTATAACTTCGGCAAGAGGGCAGCTCCAACTTCGGAACCTTTCACAGTGAATGTGGTTCTTCCGACTTTACCGTCATCTGATAATTTTTTCAAAAATACTGGCGACGCACGAACTTTTATATTATCAGGATCACTGCTTATAATATTTATGGGTAAGGACTCATCCAAAAGTTCAAAATGTTTTATCACAATAGAAAAAGTTTTAGGCTGATTAACTATAATAGGGTGTTCATCAGGCGGAATTATGTGTAATCCTATGCCGAGTTTTTTAATTTTGGAATCATCAATGTCCTCCGTTGGAATTTCTTCTTCTAATTCGGTTAATTTCTTCTCGAAAACTTTTGAAATCTCTTCCGAAAGGTCATCTAATTTTTTCTTAAGATTTTCATTCATAACATCTCGTTTGAGAAGTTCCTCAGCGCTTTTTAGTTCTTCGATGAAAGGTTGTAGAATTTCTTTACATTTTTTATAAAGTGCCTGTGCAAAAGGATGTTCAAGTATCAAGCCATCGCGGAACGGATCTAATAATCTCATCGGACTATTTGTAGGGTGATTTGGATTATCTGGATTTGCTTCTTCCCGATCGTCATATTCACGAATTAATTTATCAATAAAATCGCACCGCAATTTACCTGTAAATCTCCGAGAAAAAGGTTCTGATTCGAGCCCAAAATGATTGCAATCATGAATAGCTGCCGCACTTTTAACCAAAATACCTTCTCTATAGGGAAGGTTTTCTTGCTCAAAAGAAGTCGCATGCTTATGGATAACAAGGTGGGCTGTTGCGTCAGGATAATTAGGAATTATAAAATCGCTATCAAATACAAATTCTCCCACCGGATACTTATAGATGAGGCGATCCTCTCGGTTTTTGTTTAGATCTACGAGTGTTACCTCTCTGTTAGGATTAGAAAATAAATCTCGCAGGCTATAATATCTATAAAAATCTTTTAACAGAGTTTCATGTTGCGGGACTTTAAACCTACTCTGGACCTTAATAAACACTACTGTGCCGTTGCCTCTTGGAACACCGAGTTTGTCCCGCGTCACAGCAGTGACCTTTTTAGGGCGAGGTTCTGTAAAGCGACATTTTAAGGAGGGAGGAATAATCAGGCAATTATATTCATCTCCTTTAATACTTTCAAAACGAACATCGCCAAAAGCGGAAACATCTCTTGCACCTCGTCCATGGAGACCCCGGCGTGCTTTTCCTTTCTCAAATCCTGAAGTTCTTCTACCCAATGTACCAAGTTTACGGAACATTTCTTCTCTGCTCATCCCTCCAGCTCTATCGCGTACTATCACAATAGATGATTGCCCTTTTTTTCTCCTCTCAATCTCTATTCTGATTTTCCCTGAAGCTAGTTTTCCTCCTTCATCTTCTAAATCTCGATAGCTATCATCGGAATTCGTTATTAGTTCTACCAACCCACGTTCAATTTTTCCCCTCATAGCTCTCTCCATATTCTGACGCTTATAGCGTGGGTCTGCTCCGAGGTCCCATTCGGCTGGGATTTCACCTCTTGGCATTTCTTTCACCTCCTTTTTCACCTAAGAGTAATGCAAACTTCTTTCGACAGGAATTCACATAATTTTTAACTTCTTCTTTTTTCAGTTCTTCGGCTACTGAGTAGAGTTGCTCTAGTCGAGCGTTTAATACCTCGGCTCTAGTGTTTACGGTACAGACAATTGATTCAGCGAACTCAGCATGTGAAATTTCTGCTTCTTCTCCGTACTCCCTAAACTTTTTGAAAGCTACACTTTTAAGAAGTTCTTTTAGTTTTCGATCTGCGGCTAAGCGGTCTCCTATTGGTCTATGTTCACCTAAATATTGTTCGATTCGTGGTTTATTCACTTTTATCCATTTAATTCCCTCAGCGGTAAGTATCCATCCTCCAACGCTCTTGACTGTTCTCTTCCTTTCGCTTTCTCCTTTAACTAAGGCCCCATATTTCGGCTTTTTTGCCGCTTCCAGCGCAAAACGGGCAGGTGCAAGATCTGGATACTCCGGGTATTTTACCCAAGAAAATTTGGATGGAGCTACTTGGTAACACTTTAAAGCAATGTCTTCTGTATGAACGCGCTTCTGCCACCCTCCTAAAAGATAAAGGGCATAGAGAACGATATCCTTATCACTTAACTTATCTAATTTTTGTTCCTTCATTTCACATTCCTTTTGCTTTAGCATCACATTATTTACTGAAATTTAAATAAGATCTTTTCAAGCAAAATGTCGCCTAACTTGTTTATATCCGTACTTCGCTTTTTATCCCAGATTGGGAGGATAGACGAAGTTCTTTTTTTGTACTATTTTGGAGGTATATCCGAACTTCGGATATTGTTACAATAAAATTAAACCCAGGATATGGAAGGGAGGTTATTTTCTAATTTCTCTTTAATATCCGAGAGAAAAGAGGCAGCCAATGCACCATCTACTATTCGATGATCAGCAGCTAGCCCCAGGGTCATAATGGGTCTTATAGTCAACTCTCCCCTTGTTACCCAGGGGCGCTCCCTTATCCTTCCTACAGAAAGAATAGCCGTTTGAGGCGGGTTAATGATAGCCGTAAAGTAATCAACGCCATACATCCCCAGATTAGAGATGGTGAAGGTACCTCCCTCTACCTCAGAGAAAGCCAGCTTATTATCCAGTGCCTTCTGAACTAGACTCGCTCTCTCTATCACTATATCAGATAAGGATTTATCCGGTACACCTTTTATTACCGGCACTATAAGCCCTTCATCGGTTGCTACTGCCAGACCAATATTGATCTCTTTCAAAATCCTTATCTTATCGCCCTCCAGAGTAGCATTGAAGAGGGGAAATTGCGCTATAGAGAAGGTTACTATCTTAACCAATATATCGTTATAGGAGAGCTCTGGTATCCGCAGAAGGAACTTAGTCCTTAAGGCTTGCAGTTCATGGGCATCTATCTCGGTAAATAGATAGATATGGGGAATGGTAGAATAACTGGTTCCGAGCCTCTGGGAGATGATTTTTCTGCGGCGGCTCATAGGTATTATAGCCCCTAAGGTCAGGGATTCCTTTCCTTCGGCTATCTCCTCCTTGCCCTGAGCTTCCCAAAATGCCTCCACATCTTCTCTAGTTATCCTGCCACCAGGTCCGGTACCTTTTACCCCGGATAAATTGATCCCCTTTGCCTGGGCCAGCTTCCTTGCCGCCGGGGAGGCCTTTAGCTTATCGGAAACCTGGTGCCGTTCAATGATTAATTCTTTCTGCGTAGTGCCTGACACCGTCTCTAAAGGCTTACTAACCAGATCTCCTGGGGATAGTTCCTCACCTTTATTAGCTATTAGGGCAAGGGTTTGGCCGACCGGGATAGGTTCTTCCGAGGGCATTATTAATATTTTTGCCAGGACCCCGGAACAAGGGGCCTCTATTTCGTACTCGATCTTATCCGATTCAATCCGGAGGATGGTTTGCCCTTCCTCTACCCTCTCTCCTTCGTCTACTAGCCATTCTACTACTTTCCCTTCGGTCATGGACATGCCCAGTTTAGGCATAATAATCTTCCAGGCCATCTACTAAACTCCAAAAAATGCAAAGCTTAAAACGCAAAGCGCAAAACTAAGGTTAGACCGTAAGACCTAAGAGCGTTAGGAGAGAGGAGTAAGACATAAGTGGTAATGGACAAAACCAATTTCACCTTACTCCTCACCCCTTACGACTTACGCCCTATTTCTCGGCTCTACACCTTGCGCTTTACACTTTTAGCTTTCTTTACAGGATTTGACGGGCAGCCCTCAGGATCTTCTCTTCATCGGGTAAATAATGCTTCTCCAAAACAGGGTTGAAAGGTATAGGGACATCCGGGGCCGCTACCCTCTTAATAGGGGCATCCAGGGAATCAAAGGCCTCATCAGCAATCAGAGCCGCTATCTCTCCGCCAAACCCCCCAGTAAGGCACGCTTCATGGACTATAATTACCCGGCCGGTCTTTTCTACTGAGCTAAAGATAGCTTCCTTATCCAGAGGAACCAGGGTGCGTAAATCAATGACTTCTGCTTTAATTGCCTCTTTAGAGAGGATGTCCGCGGCCGAGAGACAGATATCTACCATGCGGGACCAGGAGATCAGGGTAAGGTCTTTACCTTCCCGCAGGATTTGTGCCTTTCCCAGTGGAATAGTATACTCCCCTTCTGGCACCTCTCCTTTCTTCCCATAGAGGAGCTTATGCTCAATAAAAATAACCGGGTTATTATCCTTTATGGCAGCCTTCAGGAGGCCCTTAGCATCCTGAGGGGTAGAGGGCATGACTACTTTGAGGCCCGGGGTATGGGCAAACCAGGCCTCCAGACTCTGAGAATGCTGAGCTGAAGCACTGAACCCTGCACCAGCACAGGTCCTGATAGTGAGAGGCAAGGTGGCTTTCCCGCCAAACATATACCGCATCTTAGCCGCCTGGTTGACAATCTGATCCATAGCCACGGCAGTAAAATCTATAAACATTAATTCTATTACCGGCCTCATACCGGTGACGGCTGCGCCAATAGCTGAGCCAACGATAGCAGCTTCAGTAATCGGGGTATCCCGGACTCTTTCTTCGCCAAAATCTTCCAATAAACCACCGGTAACGCCAAATACTCCACCCATCAGGCCTATATCTTCCCCGGCAATAAATACAGTGGGGTCTTTCTTCATCTCTTCCCGAAGGGCTTCATTTATAGCCTGAGCAAAGGTTATCTCTCGCATAATTCCCTCCTGATTATGGTGTAAAGACATCTTCCAGCAACTTTTCCGTAGTGGGGTGCGGGCACTCCTCGGCATATTTTACAGTCTCTGCTATAGTCGCTCTTATCTCTTCCTCCATGGTTTCAAAACCCCTGGTTGTAAGTATCTTCATTTCTAATAGCTTATTCCTAAATCGCTTTATCGGGTCTTTTTTGGCCCACTCTTCCATCTCATTTTTAGTCCGATAGGCCATTGGGTCTCCTTCAAAATGACCCCGCAACCGATAAGTCTTGCACTCAATAAGGGTAGGCCCCTCCCCTGCCCGGGCCCTTCCTACTGCCTCATGGACCGCCTCATAGACCGCCAACACATCATTACCATCAATAGTTATACCCGGTATGCCATAGGCCTGGGCCCTATTAGATATATCCCTTATGTTTTGGTGTTTAGTCTGGCAAACGGATATTCCATAGAGGTTGTTTTCACAGATAAATATTACTGGTAGGCGCCAGACAGAGGACAGGTTAATCCCTTCATGAAAGGTGCTCTGGTTAGAAGCCCCATCACCAAAGAAGCATAGTGTTACCTGATCAGTCTTCCGGAGTTTAGCCGATAAACCTGCACCAGGGGCTATGGCCAGCCCTCCCCCCACAATGCCGTTAGCGCCTAAAATACCAATGTCCAGGTCAGAAATATGCATAGAACCACCCTTGCCTTTGCAGTATCCAGCTTCTTTACCATATATCTCCGCCATCATCTTCCGGAGGTCTCCGCCCTTAGCAATACAATGGCCGTGACCCCGGTGGGTACTGGTTATATAATCATCCCTTCTCAGGGTAGTACAGGCCCCCGTGGCTACAGCCTCCTGCCCCACATATAAGTGGACAAACCCCGGGATACGGCCCTGAGCAAATAGTTCTGCTAACTTAAGCTCAAAATGACGGATAGTAACCATAACCTTCAATAATCCTAAAAGCTCCTTCTCAGTCAGGTCCATAATTTGTCCTCCCCAGGTCTTTGCTGACTCCCAGTGTTACGTTTAGACCAAAAATTACAACAATCAACGGAAAATAAGGTAACACTTTTCCCCCTGAAAGTTCAACCAAAAAAAAAGGGGAAGTGTTATAAAGAGGAAAGACAAAGGAATCAGGAAGACACGCTAATGTTTCTTAAGACAGCCGAGGAATATGGGATAACAGGAATAAAAAATTCACCCCACATAAAAAAATAGGTGTAACCATCCTCAAAACCGTTTATAATAAAGGGGAGATTAACATTAAAGGAGGTTACACCTTAGGGCAAGGTGTACCACAAAAGAATCTATTTAGCTGGAGGAGGCATTAAGAGGACTCTTAGGCACTCACACCTATCACCGGGGCATAAGAGAGATGCAGTTGAAATGATCGCTGGTCGTTTTGGATTTCAAACAGACAACAAAACAGAAAAAATTATACGAAAAGAGGGCTCCGGTAAATCCTTATAAATAGTAGCGGCCGGGGTGGCGGAATTGGTAGACGCAAGGGACTTAAAATCCCTCGGTGTTACTGCACCGTGCCGGTTCAAGTCCGGCTCCCGGCACCAGAAAAATCAAGGTAATGTGGGTAATAAATGGGGAGATTAAATTTTTTGCTGGATAGAATTCCCTAAAATCAACTGTAAAATCGCCATACGAA
>MHDQ01000119.1 GCA_001803565.1 Nitrospinae bacterium RIFCSPLOWO2_12_FULL_45_22
CTTTTAACTCTTTTGCTGTTTCCATATGACCCCTCCCAAAATCAATTCTTTCAGTCTTAGCTGTTTAGTCTTTATTGCTATATTTATTGAAATATAACAGTTCAGCCCCTATCGAAAATGAATGTCATTCCGACCCCTTCGCCCCTGTAATTCCGAGCGAAGCGAGGAATCTTTTATTGGAGCTCAGGGTAAACTCCGGGTGGAATCTTTATTTACCTCTGGACTGGGAAAGATTTCTCGCTGCGCTCGAAATGACAAAGAACCTGAACTGTTACACGAGAATTTAATGAATCATATAAAGCACATTATACTTGTATTTCTATCACAGCCCTACCAGCGGCATGGGGGAACGTACCCAGCAGTCCGGTGCATGTTCTGTACGGATGCTTACCGAGTTTCATAAGAAACACCGGCCTGCATATCCGAGGATGAACTCCAAGAATATTTCTTCTACCGCAAAAACGTCAATAAGTAGTCCCCTCAACACCATGCGCATTTGTTACTGTGTAATCTGCCTCTTCTATGTCAAGGTGTTCAAACGGCTAAGGAAGGCCAATAATGGTTACATTACAGGCAAATTTTCCTGGATGTCCTCCCTGGTTATGGGCCAGGGCGAGCCTTTGATCTGTCTTCCATTTCTTCTTCTGGCGAGAAGGTTCCTGCGCCCTTCCTTGAATTTGTTTGTAGTTTTCATAGGTCTCCCGGCAGCCGCTTGCGCCTATGGGATGGCCGAAGGATTTCAAGCCACCGCTGATATTGACTGGCATCTCTCCTTCGAGGTAATAGGCATCCATATCAGACATCTGTTCTTTATATTTCCCTTGTTCACAAAGGAGGAGTGATTCGGTCGCTATAAGCTCCGCAATAGAGAAACAATCGTGGAGTTCAACCAAATCTATTTCCTTCCGTGGGTCTTTTATCCCTGCCTGTTCATATGCCTGTCTGACCGCACCTTCTGTTTCATCCCACCAGGTAAAATCGTAATCGGTTAAAACCTTTCCCATGCCCGGACCTGAAGCGGCGCCGAAACCCTTAAACACAACATAATCATCCCTGAAATTTTTGGCATCTTCGGTCCGACAAAGTATAGCTGCTGAGGCACCATCGGTTACTCCGCAGCAATCAAACAATCCCAGGGGCCAGGAAATCATTGGTGCCTTTATGACTTGTTCTTCGGTTATCTCTCTCCGGAGGTGGGCTTTGGGATTTCTGGCGCCATAATGATGGCTCTTCACGGAAATTTTTGCCAATAGCTTCTTCCCTTCTTCTGGGGTTAGACTGTATTTAGCGAAATAACTGGTTGCGGCTAATGCATAACGCGTGGGTGCACTCACACCATAGAAGTAGACCGGTCGCCATGCCTCTGTGCCGCTTGTCGTCGGGCCAGTGGCTAATCCACCAAAACCCACATCTTTCATCTTCTCGGCCCCAATAACAAGGACAAGGTCGAATGCCTTGGCAATCAGCGCGTAACAAGCATTTCTCAGCGCCTCCTGCCCTGTGCCACAGGCATTTTCCACCCGGGTACAAGGTTTGGATCCCAGTTTCAAGGGAGAGGCTAAAGTCCCAGCGGCAGTGGTGTTGTACATGGTTCCAATCCAGGCCGCTTGAATATCATTTGACCCTATGCCGGCGTCTTCATATGCCTCATAAGCGGCCTCGATGACTAAATCCTCAATGCCTACATCCCATCTCTCCCCAAATTGGGTGCACCCCATACCAACTATAGCAACTTTGTCTTTAATGCTTTCTGCCATTTTTCCCCTCCCTTGCTATACTCTTATTGGTCGTGGCTTCCAGCAATAGTTGTGGATGCCCGATCCGTCATGAAGGTTTCTTAATGTCATTTCTACCCTCATACCCACGCTGACCTTTCCTGGTTCACGATCGGTCAATACGCCAACATACCTCCCTCCCCCCTCAAGGTCAATCACGCAACTGATACTGGGCAAATCTTTCACCATAGCCCTTTCGTCCATAGCAAAGCTGAAAACAGTTCCTTGTTTATCCGAAAGCCTCACCTCTTCATAATCATCTTTAGTCCGGCAAACGGCACACACCCGCTGTATGGGATGCTGAATAGTGCCGCAACTCCGGCACTTCCCTCCATGAAACCTGAGAAATTGGTTGCGTTCTCTCCATAGGGATGCGAGAGAGGAAATATCTGGTGGCCTGCGCTCAGCCTCCCACACCATCAGATCACGAAAGAGGAGGTATTTGCCATAATTGGAAAGCTTGAGTTTTGAGTCAAGATGGCGTTTTATTCCACGCCTGTCTTTCATTTTTTCAATGTTTTCAGTAACGCTCAAACTGAAGGCATCAGCACCATCGCTATAGTTTGCAAGCAAAATCTTATCGCCCGGCTTTGCCTCTTCCAATGCCGCAATCAGCATCATGGGGGCAAGGGCACAGCCCGTATGACCCACACTGTCAAATAGAGGCTCCTGTATCTTTTTCGGATCTAACCCCAATATCTTAACCATTGCTGCGTGCCTCCTTGCATCTGGGGCGTACAGGACGAACTTAGAAAAATCTTCTTTGGCCAACTTATGCTTAGTCATTAAGCCCTTAATAGCCCGGGGAAGATGTTTCTCATAACCCTCTTCAATGATAAACCTGTCTTCCCAGGTGAGCAGATAGGTATCCTTCTCCTTTCTCCACCCGTCCATGAACTCACTATAGATGGTGTAGGTTCCGTCTATTTCTACAGCAACATCTGTATCGCCCAGAATGATCGCCGCAGCTCCATCACCAAAGAGCGGTTCGGAACCAGAGTTAGGAGCAGGGAGACGGCAATCGGCAGTGGCGATGACTACCCTCTTTGCCGTTCCGCTTTTCACCGCTTCAGTACCTGCTTTCAAGGCGCTGGTTCCCGCCCGGAGAGAATTGGTAAAGTCAGCCGTGAAAAATTCCCCATCTACAGGAAAATCGAGTCCAGCGGCTATGATACTGGCACATTGCTTTTCTCGGTAAGGGGGGGTGTTTGAGGCAAAATAGAGGCCATCCGCCTGACGCTCCATGCTGCCCAGCGCGTCAATACAAGCTTCCACGGCCATCGTTATGGTATCTTCATCGAAGTTCGCGACTGCTTTTTCCCCTCTCCCTGTGGTGCCGCCCCAAACCTGGGCCAACAACTCCCGACTCATGCGGTATATCGGTATGTAAGCACCATAAGAAATTATTCCTACCATGTTTCGTCTCCTTCTATCATGATGGTCCTGTCTCCCTCAATAGCTATCACATTCCTTCCCCTTTTCGGTTGAGGCTGTTTTCAGCCTTTTCAAGTTGCTATAGCTATGGTTAATCCAAGAGAGACATCTATTGCAGGGGCCTTCCTGGCCTCTTCCCAGAACTTCTCATTCCGTATATCCACAGGTTTGGAAATCAGAAAGACATGTCGCCCAGCCCTTTCGGGTTGATCAAGGCTAAAGGCTTGTGGGACATGCTCGGTGATCACTGTGGTAAATTTTTGCTTTTTGCGGGGGAGTCAGTATTATCAGGAATTTTGTTTATAGCCTTTTTAAGTCTGCAAAGAGACATTAAATTTTCCCCAGTTTAGAGAGATATTAGCTTTTTTAATATTGCTACAGAGGCCCAGAGAACGCAGAGGAAGGGTAGTTGCAGAGCCCGGGTACCCCATGGGTGCTGCTTAAACTTTTACCTTTATGGCAGGGCAAGGCCCTGCTGCTACTCTGTGTCCTCTGTGGCTAAATGTCTGAAAAGTTTTAGGGAAAAACTTTTGTCTCTAAATTTTGCTCAAACAAAATTTCTATTAAATCAACCGCATTCTGAATTCCTGTATAGGCCCAGGGGTCGTCCCTTTGGGGGCCCAAATATTATCAACGTATCCCAGGAGTTTCTTGAAGGTATCTTCTTTAAACCCCCGAAAATTTCTATAGAATTCATATTTCTTATCCCTTACCGGATAAACGACTTTATAGGGAGACCCGTTTTCCCCTTTTCCGTTTTTCTCATAGATATACATCTTGAAAGGTTCCTGCTTAGGGTGGCGATTTTGGGGATCAATATGCTCCTGAAGTTTTGCCTGGAAGGCCTTGGTCAGGACATAATAGGACATGATCTCCTGAGATGGGGTGGGTTTCCCGAAGTTCTTTATGTACCGCTCCTCGGTCTGCCTAATTCTACGTCGCACCAGACCATTGGGGGCAAAATGTTCACAGGCCCGGATCATGGGATAGAGCATTTCAGCACCCTCTTTATGAAGCCCGGCCCGCTGGTCTCGCAATAAGGGGTTATTAGATGCCCGACACCAGTCGTAACCATTGAGCTCTACCTTGAGCTGCCGCATTACCGTGGGGCCCCAGGTATGATAAAATTTACGATAGCCCTCTAAGATTAGATGCTCAATCTCATGGGGCTCAAAATTCTTATGCTTATAGCCACCTCCATAGAAATTTATATCGACCCAGGGGACATCATATACCCGCCCTTCTTCCTGGAGCCGGTCCCAGAGGGGAGTGCCGGGAAAGGGAAAGACCCGACTGATCTGGTGGGTGGTCATCTCACAGGCAACATAATAATTGATATCCTCCAGGATATTTACCCGGTCATGGAAATCAAACCCCAACATCAGACCGCCACTACAAGATATCCCCCTCTTTAGAAGGCTATGGATAGTATCCTTGGCATCTCCTGTCCTCTTCTGATAGCCTTCCTTGGGGGCAAACTTTGACTCCACACCGATAAAGGTGGCCTTAAATCCATTCAAAGGTAATTCATCAAAGTCGTACTGGCTCAGGGACTCTACGCTACTGGGTGATACCCAATTGATTTTCCTGAGACCAAACTCGGTATCTTCCTGGATAAGCCGGCCTACTTCCCGAACCTCATTGGTATATTTCAACCAATCTTCATCATAGATACTCACCATTATCGTATCGGGATAGGTCCGATAGACCTTTTTTATATCCTCAAAGATTTTATCTGGGGGAGAGATCTGAATTCGGTTATTGTCGTGCATCTCTGTCGTCGCGCAAAAATCACAGGCACTGGGACAGCCCAACCCCGCGGTAACCCATCCCATATTCCCTTTAGGATGATGATCTATCCAGGGAAGATTATCGCCACAGCGTGGTAAAAGGTTTTGGGTAATGGGGGCATCGACTGGTTCTCCCAGCAGCTTGCGGAAGAAACTGACCCCTTCTCCCTTACAAATATAATCCGCATGCTCTTTCTTGAAATCCTCTGGATAATAGGCATTGAGGGCCAGGGCCCCATAATGGCCCAGGACAATCTTGCTCTGGGGAGATAACTTACGGATCATCTTGCACATATCCAGAGTGATATCCATACAGGTCTGGAAAAAGCTTATCCCCACAAAGTCATATCCTTTTTTTACCTCTTTTTCAAAATAGTCCCAGGTAGGGTACTCCAGGAAGATCGAGGGTACGGAGATATTCTGGGCAATGGTATGTACCCCCTGGCAGTGGACATGACCACTCAAGGTAAAGATATCCTGCTGCTGCGTGAAGCGCTGGAAGGAAATATCAGTCAAGGATACATTATTAAACTGGATGGGATAGGGCTGGCAGGGAGTAGAAAATAATATCTTCGTCATGATACCTTCCTCCGTTACAATGAAAAAAGCGTTGAAGATGACTGCTATAGGCCCTCTGTTAGAACTGGGGATCGCGGGAGTAGGAATCAGGATGGGGAAATCAGAAAGTTTACCCCACACCTGATCACTCACCCCTGTTGCTGATAGCTGATGCTAAATGCTTACAAAGGTCTTAGAGCAGTTTAAATTTTACCGATGAAGAGATAGCAGGAGATTCCTCGGCCTCTGCTATGCGATCCTTATCCAGGAAAGGCATGAGCTTACCCAAGGCCCCTTCCTTTATCCCCCTCCATGCCTGGTAAAACTCATATCCACGATCCCTTACTGGATAGAGGACTTTGTATGGCGCCCCGTTTTTCCCTTGGCCATTCTTTTCATAGATATAGACCTTGAAGGGTTCCTGCTTGGGATGCCGGTTGCGGGGGTCTATAGCCTCTTGGATCTTGGCCCGGAAGGCCTCAGCCAGGACAAAGTAGGACATTACCTCCTGAGATCGACGGGGTTTGCCAAAAAGCTTGATATAGCGCTCCTGAGTTTGCCTGATCCTCCTCCTTACCAGTCCGTTTGGCGCAAAGTGTTCACAGGCCCTAATCATAGGGAATAGCATCTGAGCGGTCTCCTGATGCAATCCAGCACGCTCTTGCCTCAACAGTTTATTATTACTGGCCCGACACCATTCGTAGCCATTTAATTCCACCTTTAGCAGACGCATAACAGTAGGACCCCAGGTCTCATAAAACTTTCGATAGCCTTCAAGGGTTAAACTCTCGAGTTCATGAGGCTCAAAATTTCGATATTTCATTCCCCCACCATAGAAGCTCTGGTCTACCCATGGTATATCATACAACCTATCTTCTTCCTTTAGGCGGTGCCAGAGAGGTGTCCCGGGAAAAGGCGAAACCCGGCTGATTTGGTGGTTGGTCATCTCACAGGCTATATAATAGTTTATATCCTCCAGGATATTAACCCGATCATGGAAATCAAATCCCAACATCAGACCACCAGAGCAAGTTATCCCTCTGCTTAAAAGCTGGTGGATGGTGTCTTTGGCTTCTCCTGCCCTCTTCTGGTAACCTTCTGTAGGGGCAAATTTTGACTCTACGCCGATAAATGTTGCCTTAAAGCCAGTGAGGGGTAATTCGTCCCATGCGTACTGGCTCAAAGACTCGACACTGCTGGCCGCTACAAAGTTAATCTTTCTCAGGCCAAATTCGGTATCTTCTTGAATAAGTCTACCGAGCTCACGGACTTCCTCGGTATATTTGAGCCAATCTTCATCATAAATTATTATTCCCATGGTTTCAGGAAAAGTCTGATAGACCCTTTTTATCTCCTCAAATAATTTATCTGGCGGATAGAGCTGTATCCTTTCATTCGCATGCATCTCGGTAGTGGCACAAAAATCGCAGGCACTGGGGCAGCCTAGACCAGCAACCACAAACCCCACCGCCCCCCGGGGGTGCTTATCTAACCAGGGTAAGTTATCACTGCACCGAGGAAATTGTCGCTGTTCAATGGGGGCATCAATAGCTTCTCCCAGCAATTGCCGGAAGAAGGATACTCCTTCACCAATGCAGACATAGTCAGCATGTTCCCGTTTAAAATCCTCTGGAAAGAAGGCATTAAAGGCCAGGGCGCCATAATGTCCTAACACTATCTTGGTATGGGGGGATAGTCTTCGGATCATCCGGCACATATCCAACACGATATCCATACAGGTCTGAAAAAAAGTGATTCCAATGAAATCGTACTCTTTTCTGACTTCCTTTTCAAAGTAGTCCCAGGTAGGATATTCCAAGAAGATGGAAGGGGCGGAGATGTTCTGGGCAATTAAATGGGTTCCGTGGCAATGCATATGGCCACTCATGGTAAAGATATCCTGTTGTTGGGTGAATCGCTGAGAAGAGGCATCGGTTAAAGAGACATTGTTGAATTGCGTTGGGTAAGGCTGGCAGGGGGTGCTAAATAATATCTTGGGCATGATCTATCCCTCCTTAGCAATGTGAAGCCATAATATCGCCACATGAATCCTACCAGACGATTGGTCAATTATTATGGCCAGTTACATATTCAAGATTATCTGTTCATATCTCGAATAATAGTTCAGAATATATAATGTCGAAAAAATTGTCAAGAAGTTATTTTGGAATACTCAACACCCAGTGACAGGTTTATGACCCAGGGGGTCATAAAAACTTCCATAAGAAGGCAAAAAATTTTTAATACCAAAGTTATGGTTTGTTTCTCCTATTAAATTATCTTCTCCCCTTTTAGTCCCTCCAGATCTCCTCCCGTCAGGCCCAAATACTTGCCATAAATATATTCATTATCAGCACCTATAGGCTTAGCAACCGTCTTGATGCGCGGTGGCGTCTTAGAGAAGCGAATAGGGAGGGGAGAGACGGTCATTTTTCCATAGTAAGGATCGTCAAAGTCTATGACAGAACCCCTAGCCCGATAATGGGGTTCCTGGCATATGTCTTTTGCATTCATCACCGGGGCACAGACGAAAGAGTATCTATCCGCTATTTCCCGCAACTCATCCCGTGTGTATTGGCTAATCCAGGTATCGATGGTTGCCATGAGCTCCTCCTGATTTTCTACCCGTTCGTAATTGTTCAGAAAGCGGGGGTCATTTTTTAATTCCGGTTTTCCCATGGCCTCACACAGATTATGGAATATCTTATTGCTTCCACAGCCAATAATTACATACCCATCACTGCACTTTGTTACATAATAAGGGGCGACCACATCGTTTTTGTTACCCCGGCGCTCAAAAATATCCTTAAAGACACTATATCTAACCAGGGTATAATCCGAAATCCTTATTAGTCCTTCAATCTGAGAAAATTCAATAAATTGTCCTTCACCCGTCTTTTCCCGATAATAAAGGGCAGCCATAATAGCAGCAAAACCCCAAATAGCCCCTACTGTATCACCGATCCCTAATGACTGGGTGGGAATACCGGGATATTTGGGGTCATCTTCAGGAAAGCCAGTCGCATAAAGCTTACCTCCATATGCCTGGGCCAGCAGATCATAAGAGATCATATCTGCTTTAGGTCCCCATTGTCCCGGTCCATTGGTAGCCAGATAGATAAGACGGGGGTTTTCTTTGTTTAGATGACGATACCCTAATCCCCACTTATCCATAGCCCCTGCCCGGAGGTTTTCGAGAATGACATCGGTATCAGGCATTAGGGCAAACTTCTTAAATATTTCCTGACCTTTCTGGGTAGTTATATCGAGTGTGACATGATATTTATTTCTCGCAGTGGTAAAGGTAATCAAATTCGATCCCTTTATTTCATGCTTCCTAGAACCAGCATAGCGGATAGTATCGCCACCCATAGGGAGATTCTGACGATTTCCTGGCGGCAACTCAAATTTTATAACCTCAGCCCCTAACTCTGCCATAAAACAGGAAACCATAGGACCGTTTAAGGCAGTGGCGACCTCAAGTACCCTTACCCCTTTTAACAATTCAGGCTTTTCCCTGACTTTGGATGGATCAAACATAGACCTGGCATAATCATGATACTCTTCCTTTTTCCATTCACTCTTTTGCATATTCCTATCCTCCCATTATGCCCCAACCTCGGGGGTTTGGCTTACTATTTGACAAATCCATATGGAATAAAAAAAAGGGGGTATTCACTTGACTCAAGTGAATTTTCCCTAACATATTGAACTTATTGGGTTTCTGTACATTTCATTGTGTGAGGCCAGGATGTGTAATAAGTCTCTATATTTCAATAAGTTAGCTGTTGCATACTTGAACAAAGGGGATACCCCCTTTAAAAAAATAAAAAACATATGGGAGGAATCACCTATCAGTGGTGAATGAGACAGAAGAAACAACGGGCATGTCCAGGTACCGGTACTGGGGGAGGTGAGCTAGCACTGATATTTCTTTGTTTTTGGCGAAAGCTGGCAGTCGAACGGTCGCTTCAAAAGTGCAGACTGGTGATTACTCCTCATCAACTCAACAACCAGTGAAAATCTGGATTCAAAGACCAATTAATTATTTGAATAATGAGGTATTCGAACAGCTAGTCGAATTTTATTATATCCTTGTGTGATATGTCAACCTCTTATTATGTTTTTGTCAAGCCAAAATAGAAATGTCCTCTTTTTACCAAAATAGAAATGTCCGGTTTTAAGGTACTGGAAGTATCCGTTCTCTCTCC
>MHDQ01000120.1:0-10798 GCA_001803565.1 Nitrospinae bacterium RIFCSPLOWO2_12_FULL_45_22
CAGGCCGAGAGACTTTGCCCCTACCACGGCCCGCGCCGCATCAAAGAATTTCATCACTACCCTAAAACCCTCTCCTTCACCGGCTATACGGTTAGCAGCCGGGATTCTGGCATCCTCCAGGATAAGCTCTACATTAGGGATGCCGCGGAAGCCCATCTTGTCTTCTTTTTTGCCAACACTGACCCCCGGGGTGCCTTTCTCTAAAATAAAGGCCGTGATCCCATCCACCCCTTTGCTGGGGTCGGTCTTAGTAAAAAGGGTGATAAAATCGGCAATGTCACCCATAGTACAAAAGCATTTCCGCCCATTCACGATATAATAATCCCCGTCCCTGATAGCCCTGGTAGTGAGGGCACCGGCATCAGAGCCAGCATTAGGCTCGGTCAGGGCAATACCGGAAAACTTTGTGCCCGTAGCCAGTTGGGTAAGGAAGCGTTCCCGCTGTTCTTCAGTACCAGCCTTTTCCAGCAACAATACGCTGGTTAGGGGTGTGTTGGCCACAAGAGTGGTTACAGCCAGGGAAACCTTGGCTATCTCTTCTACTACCAGACCCAGGGTAGTGAGGCTCTTTACCCCCGGGCCGCCATACTTCTCTGGTACCATCAACTGCACCAGGCCCTGTTTTCCTAAAAGCTCGGCAATGTCCCAGGGGAATTCATCCGTAGCATCTATCTCCGCAGTCCTTGGGGCGATCTTTTCTGAGGCAATGCGCTTGACAGTCTTTAATAGGAGTTCTTGTTCACTGGTAAGTTCTAACACTCCCCTCCCCCCGCATCAGCGAATGTCCGAATAGTATAACGTAACCGTTCAGCCACCAAGGCACTAAGTCACCAAGGGGTGGCAAATGAGATGTAAACCCCTCGCAAAAAAGTTCAAATGTCAAAGCTCAAATTTATTTGACATTTCGATTTTAATCTTTTGATTTTAACCATTGGCCTTAGTGTCTTTGTGCCTTAGTGGCAGAAAGAAGATACACAGGTGAACGGGTACACTATAACTATGATCTCATCCTGGATTATCCAGTACCTTACTATTTGCTGCTGAAGACCTTCAGCATCAGCCCCTTTCAGGGTCAGTAACTAACTGTGCCAGTAACTATGCCAGCGAGCCCGATCAGGCCGATAATCCAGCCCGAACCACCCCCCACTACAAAGGCCAATATAAGGAGAATAATTCCTAAAACCAGCCTGATCATTTGTTCTATTTTCTCCATATTTTTGCTGATAGCCATAACCCTCCCTCCTTAATTTTGGGTTACTCATAGAAAAGTTTCTCTTTTAACCCACAAAACACCTCTGCCAACTGTAAATAGGCAGTAAGGCGTGAGTAGTGAAGAGTGATCTCTTAACTACTTACTCCTCACTAGTAATTGATTAAGCTGGCAATAACTTAGCTATAAGGGCCTTAATTTGTTCAATTCCAAAGGGTTTGGCCAAGAAACCATTCGCAAGGCCTTCGGCAAAAACTTTATCCACTTCATTTACTTTATATCCAGAGATGAGGACAAATGGGATTTCAAGGTTTTGGTTTTTTACGGCTTTAAGTAGTTCTATCCCGCTCATTTGTGGCATACGGATATCCGAGATGATTAAGTCAACTTCATTCCGGGTCAAGGTTTCTAAAGCCTCCACCCCATTAGCCGCCATAATGGATTGATAGCCTAAAAAGTTTAATATATCCAATAACAGCTCCCGGATGCCTGGTTCATCATCTACTACAAGAATTTTATATGGTTTCGTCTTCATAGTTCCTTTTCTCCCTGCTACACCCTAAGTTTCTATCCTTATACACCACCCTATTTTAGTTGTCAACAAGAAAACTTCCTTGCAACGTCATTAATACAGAGGTAATATCTCTCTCAAATTAGAGATTAAATTAACCACCTTTGAAAGGTTTCGCTAATGAGATGGAGGAAGCTAACCACATCATTGAGGCATGCCTTTTTTTCTGGGTCAACTACCGAGATTTTTAACCCTCAGGAGATGGCTCTTTTAGAGAAGATTGCTGGTATTATAAGACGGAGAGGGATGGCTACGCCAGCGATTATCTTTCTGGAATCAATTGGCCCATTAAATTTCATTGGGGGCCAACTCCTTCATTTCTTGAGCCCTATTCTTGAATTAGCTGGCAATCCCTTAGAATTAAAGGAGATAGCCCGGATACTAGAACGTCGTGAAGCCCTGGAAGTACTGATAAGGCTGATAGAAGAAAAGGAGCAGGGGAAGGAATGGACAGGGAGTTAAGGGTTATCCTGGCTACCGATTGCGGCAGTACTACTACTAAAGCTATCCTGATTGAAAAGATTGGTGAAGAATATCGCCAGACCTGTCGTGGCGAAGCTCCAACCACCGTAGAAGCTCCCTATGAAGATGTTACCAGAGGGGTTCTTAATGCGATTCAAGAACTAGAAGAGCTTTCTGGCAGGAAGATACTGGCCGGAGAGACGATCATTACCCCGGCCCGGGATAATGAAGGGGTTGATATATATCTCTCTACCAGCAGCGCCGGTGGTGGATTACAAATGATGGTGGCTGGTGCGGTGAAGCATATGACGGCCGAGAGCGCCCAGCGATGTGCCCTGGGCGCTGGCGCTATAGTTATGGATATATTGGCCTCTAACGATGGCCGCATGGGCTACGAGAAGATCGAGCGGATCAGGCAACTCCGGCCGGATATGATCCTATTATCCGGTGGGACAGATGGTGGTACTATCACCCATGTAGTAGAATTGGCAGAGTATATAGCTGCGGCCAATCCCAAACCTCGTTTAGGCCACAGCTTTCAATTACCGGTTATCTATGCCGGTAACCGGGAGGCCCGGCCAAAGATCAAGGAGGTGTTGGGCCAACACACCGCTCTCTATATAACCGAGAATATAAGACCTGTGCTGGAACAGGAGAACCTTCTACCAGCAAGACATAATATCCATGACCTCTTCCTGGAACATGTCATGGCCCAAGCCCCTGGCTATAAACAGCTTATGGAATGGGTAGGAGCTCCCCTTATGCCTACACCGGCCGCCGTGGGTAATATCATGGAGACTATTGCCCGTAGAGAGGGGATAAATTTGTTAGGGGTAGATATTGGTGGTGCTACTACCGATGTATTCTCTGTCTTTCAGGGCATATTTAACCGTACAGTCAGCGCCAATCTGGGTATGAGCTATAGTATATCTAATGTAGTGGCAGAAACAGGTATGGAGAATATTTTGCGCTGGTTACCTTTCCAGATAGATTCTCGGGAGCTAAGGAACCGGATAAAAAATAAGATGGTTCGCCCTACCAGTATACCACAGACCCTGGAGGAGCTGATGATGGAGCAAGCCATAGCCCGGGAGGCATTAAGGCTTGCCTTTGAACAACATAAACAACTGGCTGTGGGGCTGAAAGGAGTACAGCAAGAAAGGTCTATTGCTGATGCCTTTGAGCAGCAGGCTACAGGACAAACCCTGATAGATATGTTTAGCTTAGAGCTGTTAGTAGGTAGCGGTGGGATTCTTTCCCATGCACCCCGCCGGGTTCAAGCAATGCTGATGCTTATAGATGCCTTCCAGCCCATAGGAGTTACCAGGCTAGCGGTGGATAGCATCTTCATGATGCCCCAGTTAGGGGTTTTAGCTACGGTCAATGAAAAAGCAGCACTGGATGTCTTTGCGCGAGATTGCCTGATCCATTTGGGGACATGCGTGGCGCCAAAGGGGAAAGGCCGGGTAGAGGAGAAATGTATGGAATATAAGATTAATCTGCCAGGCCAAGCTACTATTGAGAATTCTGTGGTTTTTGGAGAGATAAAGCTTTACCCCCTAAGGCTGGGAGAGGAGGCAGAGATAGAGGTATTGCCGGGTAAAGGCTTTGACCTGGGGATCGGGAAGGGAAAAAAGCTGAAAAGAAGGGTACCGGGAGGGGTAGTGGGATTGGTGCTGGATGCCCGGGGGCGGCCTTTAGAATTAGCCAGGGACACAAAAACAAGGATTAATCAACTCCAAAATTGGTGGCAAACACTAGACCTCTATCCCCGGGAGTAGTTTCACTGCATAGGAATTTCTATTTTAATAATGCAGTTTTTCAGTATATCAATCCCGAAAAGAGCAAGAGGGTAGAAGTAAAACAGATAAGATGAACCACAAAGCCTGTCCTGAGCCCTATCCTTAATAAATATCCTCATATCCCTTAATAGCTACTTAGTCATGGCCTCGGAAGTTTGACACCCTTGCCACAATATTGTGGGAGGGTGTCAAAGTTGGGTTGACTCAATAGGGTTGAAATTAAATGGCTTTTGCTTTATTATTCGTAAAAGAAGACCAAAGAGAAGAGGGAGTAATTTAATCCAAATGCTTATTGATAAACCTTTATCCATAGATACTATATTTAAGTACGAAAGACCGCTCGAACAGATTAAGAATATCCTCAATGTGGCAAAAGAACTAATGGATGCCAACACAGGGGGCAGCGTAACTATTGCTGTAACTGGCGATTGGGGGAGTGGCAAGACCACCATCTTAAAGGGAATGGAAAGCTTTTTTAGAGACCTATGTAGCTTTCCGGTGGTCTTTTTTGAGGTATGGAAGTATCATAAGGAAAAAAATCCTCTGGTCCCTTTAATCCTACAAATAAGAGACTCTTTAAGCCTGAAGGCCAGTATAAAAGGTAAATTAACGAGGATTGCAAAACCCTTATCTGTGATAGGGCTTAATCTTGCAGACCTTGTCTTAAAACTCTCTACCCAGGATAAGTTGAGTGTAGGCGGGGTAATGACCATTTTTAAAGAGGTTGAAGATATTCAGGAAAATCTAAAATCTAGATACAAGGATAATATCGAAGCCTTAAGAGGAACCATTGGGGATTTAATAAAGAATTATGACCCTGATGTGAACAAGGATCAACCATATAGAACATCCTGGCAGGAGTTGGAGAAAGAGAAAGGAAACCTGGCCTGGCGCTCCTCGGAGAAAAAAATCTTTGTACTCCTTATAGATGACCTTGATAGGCTTGTTCCCAAAAAAGCATTCGCTGTAATAGAGGAGTTGAGGTTCTACTTTGATATTGATAATGTCCTGATAGTGATGGGGGTAAACGATAGGATCTTAAATGGCTATGTAGAAAAATACTACGGAATAACAAAGGAAGATCATCATCTCATTCATAACAGAGGAGAAAAATTTATAGACAAGATATTTCATTGGAACTTTGAAATACCATTTAGTATGTCAGAGGCAATTCATTTAAGAAGCCTGGAAACACATCTGGAAGAGAGAGAGTTGGAGGCATTAAAAATCCTCCTTCAAGCTATAGACCATCTACCCCATAGGAGATGGGTAAAATTGGTAAATAGAATTGAGAAAAAATGCTCCCTGGCATTCAGCAATGATATATATGAGATTGTATTTGCCGCATTCTTAAAGGAACTATTCCCTGACTTTGAGCTATTCTCCAGAAGATTCCCTTTAATTACATCCGCTCTATATAACCTGTTTGCTGGTGAAGTATTCCATTTCCTTGACTTTACAAAACGTATAAAAGATCAGGATTATTCAGAAGGGTTGCCAGAAGAAGTTGTAAGTGCAGTAAAGATAATCTTGGACGACAAAACCTACCTGGACCTCCCTGAAAGGAACATCATTACCTTCCATAGCCGGATTAGGGGAAAGAAGGAAGAGGTTTAATATGCCCCTCAGTTTAGATGAATATTATAGAAGCGGTCATCTCTATCTTGAGTCAGAGAGAGGGAGAGAGGAGGTCTTTACCCTTTTAGCGAAGGAGCTTGAAACCAGCCTTAAGGAAAATAGATGGAGAAAGGCTCTATGGGTAGCAGATAATATATATGATTTTGTGAAGAAGAGTAATCTGATCTATGCCAATTTTGACCTCCCAAATCTCTCCGGGTTGAGACAAGAGAGTGATGAGATCAAAAAAAGTGCCCTTAAATTTTTAGGAGAGAAAGATAATATCAAATTATTCAAAAAAGCAATTGTCAGGATGGACAAGGCATCCTATAAGTCCAGGGTCTTTCTCATCCTCATTAAATACCTGCCAGAGATAGAGGGCCTTCCCCTGGTACACTTTACGGATCTGTATCTTATGATCTTTAATACCCTCTATTTTCTGGATAAGACCGAGGGGGCAGAGGTAGAGAGGTTTGATCTGGGCGATATGCTGGTAAGGGCCTCCTTAAGGTATGATTGCCGTGAGATGTGCGCATCCTTTCTGAGTGATCGGAAGCTAAAAGACCTTCTGGATTCCGAGGAATACAGATATAGATTTACTCCCTATAGAGAGTATGGGAGCAAACTCGTTAAGGCATTGGACAATATGGATAAGAAAAACAAACCTGAGGTAGCAGTACTTACCCCCTTTGTCTTTACCGATATGCTCTTTTACCTTATTGATGAGCGTTTTGAGGGGCGTCTCAGGAAGGGGTTGATTGAGGGGAAGGAGAAGATACTCCTGCATATCAGAGAGAGGGTGGATGGCCTGTTTGAGGGTGATGATAAAGAGCTCTTAAAAGAAATGATCTCTTTTCGTATCAGTACAAGGATAGATGAACTGGCTAAATCTAAACCCTTTGGTCCGGGCTATTCTGTAGCTAAAGAGCTTCCTTTTCAGTTTCAAAATCAGAGGATAGAGAACCTAAAAGATTAAGGAACCACTCGAACCTCTGGAGATAGAGAGGTGAAAGCGTTGTCCTAGCAACCATATCCTGAAATCCCTTCTTCACCTTTTCTGTGCCAATCCTTTCAAAGGTCTTATTCCTGATAAAGAAACCGATTATCCCTATCGCAAGTCTTTTATCCTTATCCCAGAATATGTCAAAGACCTCAAGGAAGTCACGGATATATCCGGCTATCTCCGGGTAGTCAGGGGGAGAGATACGGGTAGAGGAATCTATTAAAGGGGGTAAGGTTGCAAAAAGATCTTCATAATCCTTCCTCCCTCTGTAGATATCAAGGGCCTTCTCATAGTATTCTATCGCCCTGGCATAATCTCCTCTGGCTTGATAAACCATTGCCAGATTGTTGTAGGTAGCAGCAGTATCGGGGTGGTCTCTGCCCAGCCTGGTCTCCCTTATCTTAAGGGCCTTCTCATAGTATTCTATCGCCCTGGCATAATCTCCTTTGGCTTGATAAACCACGGCCAGGTTGTTGTAGGTAGTGGCAGTATGGGGGTGGTCTTTGCCCAGCCTTGACTCCACTATCTCAATGGCCTTCTCATAGTATTCCATCGCCCTGGCATAATCTCCTTTGGCTTGATAAACCATTGCCAGGTTGTGGTAGGTAGCGGCAGTATCGGGGTGGTCTTTACCCAGCCTTGACTCCACTATCTCAATGGCCTTCTCATAGTATTCTATCGCCCTGGCATAATCTCCTTTGGCTTGATAAACCACGGCCAGGTTGTTATAGGTTTGGGCAGTATCGGGGTGGTCTTTACCCAGCCTTGACTCCCTTATCTTAAGGGCCTTCTCATAGTATTCTATCGCCCTAGCATAATCTCCTTTGGCTTGATAAACCACGGCCAGGTTGTTGTAGGTAGTGGCAGTATGGGGGTGGTCTCTGCCCAGCCTTGACTCCCTTATCTTAAGGGCCTGCTCATAGTATTCTATCGCCCTGGCATAATCTCCTTTGGCTTGATAAACCATTGCCAGATTGTTGTAGGTAGTGGCAGTATGGGGGTGGTCTTTACCCAGCCTTGACTCCACTATCTTAAGGGCCTTTCCATAGTATTCTATCGCCCTAGCATAATCTCCTTTGGCTTGATAAACCGATGCCAGATTGTTGTAGGTAGCGGCAGTATGGGGGTGGTCTTTACCCAGCCTGGTCTCCTTTATCTTAAGGGCCTTCTCATAGTATCCTATCGCTATATCATACTCCCCTCTGGCATGATAAACCCCTGCCAGATTGTGGTAGGTAGTGGCAGTATCGGGATGGTCTTTACCCAGCCTTGACTCTATTATCTTAAGGGCCTTCTCACAGTATTCTATCGCCCTAGCATACTCTCCTCTGGCTTGATAAACCGATGCCAGATTGTTGTAGGTAGCGGCAAGGTCTTCATCTTCCTTTTTAATCTCTTTAAGGCTTTCCTCAAAGGTTATGAGAAGGTTCTCTGTAACTATCTCACTCAACCCCTCCCATTGAGAAAGGGTTATGAAGACCTTGAGGAGATATTCTTCTATGTTTCTATCCATTGTCTCCTGATGGTAAGTTGTAAAGATAGAAAGGATGTTCATCAGGTCGTATGGGGTCAAGCCCTCTTTATCTCCTCCTAAGATATGGAGGAGTTTGTCCTTCAGTAGGGTTAGACCTTCTGCCCGGAAGTCACCTTTGAAGTAGGACTTTATGACCTGATATGGCAGGTAGTGGTCAGCAAGCCTCTTCAGGATAAGGAGTCTCTCTGTAAGGAGGGAGATAAACCCTGCCTCAAAGAGGTGGTTAAGGAGGGTCTTGGAAAAGGGATATTCCAGGGAGAAGAGCCTCTCTGTTTCTTTTCTGTTACTTTCAAAATAGGGCCGGTAAAACTCAAGGACTTCTCTTAGCTCCCCTGTCCCAAAGACCTTGTCCAGTGATATGCCCCTCTTTTCAATCACTGCGGAGAGGGAGAGTGGATGATAGCCATAGAGGGCTACTATGAAGGGTAGATTCTCTTTGAAGAATGCCTTTTCCTTTTTATCTAAACCCTGGTACAGGAAACCTACTTCGCCATCGCTATATTCACCGATCTCAAGGGTATTCTCAAGGGGTTGTCTGGTAGAGAGATAGGGCTTCAATCGGCTGGTAAGGATGGTAAAGGCCGTTTTTGTGTTTAAGATTTCGCTTAAAAATCTCTGATACCTATCCCGTATTACCCCCTTTTCATCCTGTATGGACTCAAGGTTATCAAGGATAAATAGCCAGGGGGTAGCAATCTTCTCATTCAAAATTCTCCACTTCTTTATAAAGTCCTTCCCCTCAAGCTCCTCCTTACTTATAATTTCCTCGCGTTTAAACTCCTCAAGGAGCCTCTCCACCAGGGCCTCAGGGGTGTCTATATGTTCTGCTCTCAGGTCAATAAAAATAATGTGTTTAAACCTGCCCTCAAAAAACTCTGCTAGATAGGCCGCCAGGGTGCTCTTCCCTGCCCCACCGATCCCGTGAAGGACGAGATGGTTCTGATCCCCCCCTATCAAATCCGAGGCCTGCCTAACGATACCGTATCTATAGACATAGTTCTTGATAGTCATTGGGGGTCGGTAGATGACCTTTTTTGCCTTTTCCCTTTTCTCTGCCTCCCCTTTAAGGTCAAAGCCCCCCTTTCCGGCTTTACCGAATACAACGGGTTTCCACCAGTCTATATTAAGCATCAGCCTCGCATCGTTTAATACATTCTCAATGGTCTCCTCTTTAAAGACCCTCTGGTAAATGAGCCTGGTGGTTTGGGTAGCCAGGTCGTCTCTTACCGGCGCGAGGTTGGCAATGACCATGGCTGAGTCAATATTTTGGAAGATATTATAGGCGAGGGATGGGGCATAGGGGGAGGGTTTTGCTGTCTCACAGGCATTGAAGTAGAAGAGGGCTACATTGGCGCCCTCAAAGAGTCTCTTTAGTTCATCTGAAGTAAGGCGCTTCTCTCTTTCATTGTCCTTCTCATCCTCTATCGCCAGCAAACCACCCCCGGCACCATGCCCAATAAAGTGGACGATGTGATAGTGCCCTCTCAAGAGCCTCTTCCTCACAGTGGGTAGGTTTACCTTCTCCTCGATATCTATCTGCACAAGACCCTTTCTCAAGTAATCATCAAGGGCGGTGTATATGGTCTGGAGCTCTCTCAAGGGATCAATGGGATGCTCCTCATAGGTCTCAAGGGGGAGGGAGAGGAGGGTAAGGATCCTTATAGGTAGTTGGGCTGGGAGTATCTTTTTGTCCAGGGCAGGTATGTCTCTCAGGATAGAGATATTCCCCCTCTTTAGCAAAAATCCCGTCTCTGTCCTATCATTGTTAATAATCTCAAAGGGGAGGCTATGGAGCTGCGGGTCATTGGATTTGATGGTGATATTCAGGCTGTGCTGGTCCTTTAGTTCCTCGAGGATAAGGGTGATCCTTTCTCTCCTCTTTGCGGTGGCGAATATGCTATGGAAGAGCTCAAAGCCGTAGGCAATGAGCTCACTATCCGGGAGGCGGCCCTCTTTAAGGAGCTTCTCTTGATAATAGGGGCTCAGACTGTAGGCTGTCGGTTCATCACCATCAACCGAGACTGTATCTTTGGTGATAAAGATATCCATGTTCTTCTTTTCTCCCATGACCTTTTATGCACAGGTAGGTGTTAACTCAGGCCCCTCTATTTACCATAGATTATATGGTAATCTAAAACCCTTCCTGACATCAAGATTTTTCTCATTTCGCCTATTCTTCTTGACTCCGCGCGAAATCCTTTAGAATATTCCCGGGTGCTGCCCCCCCCCTTTTTTTTCTGATCCCGCTTGCTTAAGAAACCCCTAAGACGTGTGGATGGTTTTAAATTAATAAACCTCCAAAACCTTTCTATGAGATTTAAACCCGAGTTTCAGATTTGGGCTATTCCATGACGGAAATATTCAGTAAAAACTAATTAAATTCTTTGTGTCCTTTGTGGTAACAAATTTAACTTACAAAAATTGTTTGACAAGAAAGGAATTAGTATGCTACAAATATTTAATTTATCGTCGCTTTTTGCAATCAATTCCCCCTGAAAACTGGGGGGGGTCGTAACAGTTTAGCCCAATAAAGCATCTCATGGATTATTTGTAGTGGCAAAGCTTGTCTGGCAAAGACTTTTTCCGTGGCAACTAACTA
>MHDQ01000120.1:10812-21135 GCA_001803565.1 Nitrospinae bacterium RIFCSPLOWO2_12_FULL_45_22
AGCTTGTCTGGCAAAGACTTTTTCCGTGGCAACTAACTAGTTATTAAAGGAGATAAAGGTTGCTAGAAGTAAATTTTACCCTGGTGGTTCAGATGGCCCTTTTTCTGGTTACCATGTTTTTGTTAACAAAGTTGCTCTTTAAGCCCATCATGCAGACCCTGGAGAAAAGGGATGCAGCTATTTATGGTAGCCGGCAAGAGGTAGAAGTAAAAGAAAAGCAGTTCAAAGAACAGTTAGAGAATTATCATACCACGATAGATGCTGCCAGGAGGCGATTAGCAGAGGAGTTGGCTCAAAAAAGGAAAGAGGCAGAGGCCGAACAAGCCGCCCTACTAAATAAGGCACGGGAAGAATCTTCTAATCTATTAGATGAGGCCCGGATAAAGATAAAAGAAGAGGAAGAAAAGGCCAGGATAGCCCTCAGAGCGCAAGGCCAGCTATTCGCCTCATTTATAGTGCGGAAGCTGTTAGGCCGCGACCTCTTGCAAAAGACATTAGGACTATTGCCCTTATTCTTATTGGTCCCCTCAGTTGCTATCTTTATTTTCCCGGCGCTGCTTTGGGCGGTAACCGAAGGCCCTGCCCATAACGGCGGAGTGCCAGCCGAACAGTACATTAAGCTGGCCTGGCAAATCATCAACTTCATTGTCTTAGTGGTTGTACTATATCTACTCATGCGCAAGAACCTGGCAGATTATTTTGTCCAACGTAGTAACACGATAGGGACAGAGATTGATGCAGCCCAAAAAGCCCGGATAGAGATGGAGCGAAAAATTAAAGAGTATGAGGCAAGACTGACAGGAGTGGATCAGGAGGTTGCTCGTATGCAAAAAGAGGCACAGAAGGAGATGGAAGCCCTCCGGCAAAAGATGCGGGAAGATACTAAGCGGGTTTCAGGGCTGATCTTGCAGCAATCCCAAAAAAGTATCCAGTTAGAGACTAAAAGGGCGCAACAAGCCCTGCAGGCTGAAGCGTCTTTGCTGGCTATCAACCTTGCCAAGGACATTTTGAAACGGGAGATAACCCCAGAAGACCAGACCCGCCTGGTCCAGAACTATATCGGTAAGATAGGAGAGTCAGCTTGATAGGGGATACGGTCTCTCGGCGATACGCTAAAGCCTTAATAGCCCTGGTAAAGAAGACCGGGAATTATGAGGAGATTGGGAAAGAATTAAAGGATTTTGCTGACCTTATAGAAGGCGATAGTAATCTTAAGGATATTTTATATAATCCCACTATTAATCTAAACCTTAAAAAAGACCTGCTGACCCTCTTAATTCAAGAAACCAACCCTTCATTTTTAACGGCTAATTTCTTGAGGCTCCTGTTGGACAAAGGGAGACTTAGGAATCTTCCCGTTATTGCCGAGATTTTTGAAGAATTGGCCTTCGAGGCCCTGAATAAGGCCAGGGCATTAGTCAAAACTCCCTTGCCTTTAAAGGTCCATGAGGCTGAATTTCTTCGCTTAAAGCTAGAAGAGTTGACTAATAAGGAGATAGTCCTTGAGGCAAATGCTGATCCATCGCTCATAGGCGGGATTTTTGTCCAGATAGGCAGTACTATCTATGATGGTACCATCAAGGGCCAGATGGAGGGATTAAAGGAGAGATTAATCGGTAGGGGAGGGGCTTAGAATGGTAGAGATAAAATTAGATGAGATAAGTGAGCTGATAAAGCGACAGATAGAGAGTTATGAACGACAGATAGAATTAAGTGAGATAGGTACCGTCATCTCAGTAGGTGATGGTATAGCCAGGATATATGGTCTGGAAAAGGTTATGTATAACGAACTCCTGGAATTTCCTGATGGGGTCTATGGTATGGCCTTAAACCTCGAAGAGGATAATGTCGGGGCAGTATTATTAGGTGAAGATACCTCAATAAAAGAAGGGGACATAGTCAAACGTACCAGACGCATCGTTGAGGTACCGGTTGGAGAGGCTATGATTGGGCGGGTAGTGAATGCCTTAGGGCAACCCATAGACGGTAAAGGGCCTATTGAAGCCAAAGAGTATCGCCCTATCGAGCGGATAGCACCAGGAGTAGTTGATAGACTACCGGTTAATCAACCCTTACAGACCGGCATCAAGGCTATTGACTCTATGATTCCTATTGGGCGTGGCCAACGAGAATTGATTATTGGCGACCGGCAGACCGGTAAGACTGCCCTGGCTATTGATACTATCATTAACCAGAAGGGTGGGGATGTAATCTGTATCTACGTCGCCGTGGGACAGAAACGTTCCACCGTGGCCCAGGTGGTCAAGACCCTGGAAGAGTACGGGGCCATGGAATATTCTATTGTGGTGGCAGCTACCGCCAGCGAGCCCGCACCCCTGCTCTATGTGGCCCCTTATGCCGGTTGTGCCATGGGGGAGTATTGCCGGGATAAAGGACAACATGTCCTGGTGGTATATGATGACCTTTCTAAGCAGGCCGCTGCTTATCGGCAATTATCCCTGCTCTTAAGGCGGCCCCCGGGCAGAGAGGCCTATCCGGGTGATGTCTTTTATCTGCATTCCCGACTCTTAGAACGGGCAGCCAGGCTTAATGATGAGCTGGGTGGCGGTTCTCTGACGGCCCTGCCTATCATAGAAACCCAGGCTGGTGATGTCTCGGCTTATATACCTACCAATGTCATATCCATCACCGATGGTCAGATTTATCTAGAATCAGAACTGTTCTATTCTGGTGTAAGGCCCGGTATCAACGTGGGGTTATCCGTTTCGCGGGTAGGAGGAGCTGCCCAGATCAGAGCCATGAAACAGGTAGCCGGGCGGCTGAGGTTAGACCTGGCCCAGTACCGGGAGATGGCGGCCTTTGCCCAGTTTGGTAGCGAGTTAGATGCAGCTACGCAGGCCCAATTAGCTAGAGGGGCAAGGATGGTAGAACTCCTTAAGCAGAACCAATACCAGCCCTTGCCGGTAGAAAAACAAGTAGCTATCACATATGCCGGCGTGAATGGCTATCTGGATGATATACCAGTACCCTCCTGTAGAAAGTTTGAAGAGGAGTTTTATCCCTTTATTGAGACCAAATTCCCTTCTATCTTTACTGATATAAGGACCAAAAAAGAGATTACCCCGGAGCTAGAAAGCCAGATCCAGGGTGCTATAAAGGGGTTCAAGACTATCTTTGTCCCATAATTTATCTGTAAGCATTCAGCCGTCAGCTATCAGTGGTCAGCAAGACTTATGGCAGGGAGTCAGCATTCAGGGATTGGCACTCAGGTGAAATCTTTTGATTCTTAACCGCTAACTACTGACCCCTGATACCTTGTTTATTACTGAAAGCTGAGGGCTGATAGCTGAACGCTTATCTATATTTGTTATGTCGAGCCTAAGGATTATTCGCCGCAGAATAAACAGTATAAAGACTACGCAGCAGATAACTAAGGCCATGAAGATGGTCTCTGCCGTCAAGTTTAGGCGAGCGCAAGAGCGGGTGATAGCCGCCCGGCCTTATGCCTACCGCATGGCTGAGGTAATCAGTAGACTGGCTAAAAGGACTAATCCAGAAGCCCATCCTTTACTGACCAGGCGGGCTAGAGAAAAGGCCTTGCTTATAGTTATAACGGCCGATAAAGGGCTCTGTGGTAGTTTCAATAGCAATGCAATAAAGAGAACGATGGCCCTTCTGGAAGAGGACCAGGTACAGTTCTCTCTTATAACTCTCGGGAAAAAAGGGACGGGTTACTTCAAGAAACGAAATGTAGTTATAAAAAGGGAGTATATAGACCTTTTCCGAAGCTTTTCATATAAAGACGCAGCGGCTATAGGCCGAGAGGTTAAAGAGGCTTATATCCAGGGCGAGGTTGATGAAGTGATCATGGTATATAATGAATTTGTTTCAGCCATGCAGCAACGGCTAACAACAAAGACCCTCCTCCCTCTTGCCCTGCCTTCTTTAGGAGAGGGTGAAGGGGGGGAATTTATTGAGTATATTTATGAACCTTCAGCCAGCCAGGTACTGGAAGCCCTGCTAAATAGATATGTCGAGGTCCAAATCTTTCATGCCTTGCTTGAATCGGCTGCCAGTGAGCATGGGGCCAGGATGACAGCTATGGATGCAGCGACAGAAAATGCCTCAGAGATGATTGATCGCCTCACTCTCCTGCTTAACAAGGCCAGGCAAGCGGCTATTACTAAAGAACTGATCGAAGTAGTTAGCGGTGCCGATGCCCTTAAAGGTTGATCTTACGAAAAATGGGAGGAAGTTATGAATAAAGGTAGGGTGACTCAGGTTATTGGCCCAGCGGTGGATATTGCCTTTGAACCCAGTAATCTTCCAGCTATTTATAATGCCATCAGGATAATAAAGAATGAAGGGAAAGACGGCAAAGGCCGGGAAGAGATAGTGGTAGAGGTAGCCCAGCACCTGGGTGAGAATACAGTTCGGACCGTAGCTATGCAGCCTACGGATGGTTTAGTCAGGGGTATGCTGGCGATAGATGCCGAAGGTCCTATTACGGTACCGGTAGGCCGGGAGGTATTGGGCAGGATAATAAATGTCCTTGGGGAACCAGCGGATAAATTAGGTCCGGTAAATACCCAGCAAAGATTCTCTATCCATCGGCCTGCCCCGGGCTTTGAAGATCAAACTACTACCCCGGAGATGTTTGAGTCCGGGATAAAAGTCATAGACCTCTTAGAACCCTATATGAAAGGGGGTAAGACCGGGCTGTTTGGTGGTGCTGGAGTGGGTAAGACCGTTATTGTGATGGAACTGATCCGTAATATTGCCACTGAGCATGGTGGGTTTTCGGTCTTTTCCGGGGTGGGCGAGAGGACCAGGGAAGGTAATGACCTCTGGCTAGAGATGAAACATTCTGGCGTATTAGAAAAGACGGCCTTGATCTATGGCCAGATGACTGAACCACCCGGGGCCCGGCTCCGGGTGGGCCTCACCGGGTTGACGGTAGCAGAGTATTTCAGAGATGTAGAAGGGAAGGATGTGCTCCTCTTTATTGATAATATCTTCCGTTTTAGTCAAGCCGGTTCTGAAGTTTCGGCCTTATTAGGACGGATGCCATCGGCGGTTGGGTACCAGCCTACGCTAGCTACTGAGATGGGTGAATTGCAAGAACGTATTACCTCTACCCGTAAAGGTTCCATTACCTCGGTACAGGCTATTTATGTCCCGGCAGATGATCTGACTGATCCAGCGCCAGCTACTACCTTTGCCCATCTGGATGCAACCACGGTGTTGTCCCGCCAGATTGCAGAATTAGGTATTTACCCGGCGGTTGATCCCTTAGATTCTACCTCTCGTATTTTAGACCCCCGGATTATTGGCGAAGAACATTACCGCGTAGCCCGGGAAGTACAGGCTGTGCTCCAGCGCTATAAAGAGCTGCAGGATATCATTGCTATCCTGGGTATGGATGAACTGTCTGAAGAGGATAAGGTAATAGTCGCCCGGGCCCGTAAGATCCAGCGGTTTTTATCCCAGCCTTTCTTCGTGGCAGAAACCTTTACCGGCCGGACAGGCCGCTATGTCCCCCTGAAAGATACTATTGCTGGGTTTAAAGAACTCCTTTCCGGCAATATAGATCATATTCCAGAACAAGCCTTCTATATGGTTGGAAACCTGGATGAAGTCCTGGCAAATTATGAGAAGATGAAACAACAATAAACGCCCTTAGCGCTATGGCCGATAAAATATTGCTGGAAATTGTTAGCCCAGAAAGACAAGTAGTTAAGGAGCTGGTGGATGAAGTGACCGCCCCGGGTATAGAGGGCTATTTTGGTGTATTACCCGGACATACCCCATTCCTTACTACCTTAAAGATTGGTGAGATAGCTTATAAGACAGATAACATTACTCGTTATTTAGCGCTCTGCTGGGGCTATGCCGAGGTAGAACCAGATAGGGTCGTTCTCCTGGCTGAGACGGCTGAGCCCGCAGAAGAGATTGATATAGAAAGGGCGGAGCGGGCCCGCCACCGGGCTGAGGATCGCCTGCGGCAAAAGACGGAGGAGTTAGATTTTGAACGGGCCCGCATAGCCTTAGAACGGGCACTTATCCGGCTCCAGGTAGCGAGTAAGAGAGTGAGTGGCCTATAAAGGCACGCGTAACAGTAGCCCTGTTAACTGAACCCCGTGAACTGTTACAGGCACGCAATAATATAAAGCAGGAATAAATAGGTGGTTTTAAGGTGGTGTCCCTCGCATTAAGAGACGTGGCTTATATCCTGCCCAAAAAAATCTTATTATTTATCCTGTATCAAGTTTTTTTCGTTTTCCTTTTCTTTCCCTCAGTACAAGCTGGCGAGCTTATTTGCCAGGTCTGCCAGCGAAAAATCCACCCCCAGGTCAGCTTTGTCCTGGAGTTACGAGATGGGTCAAGGATAAAGACTTGCTGTCCCGGGTGTGCCATTTATCAGCAAGCCCAGGCAAAGCTCAAGGTCAAGGCTGCTTTTGCTACCGATTATATAAGTGGAAAAGCCCTTAAGGCAGAAGAGGCTATCTTTGTGGAGGATAGTGACCTGGATTTCTGTAGTCATCCAGCAATGCTTCTCACTGAGTCAAAAACCCCACTGGCAAAGGTTTGGGACCGCTGCTTGCCCAGCCTGGTAGCCTTCGGAAACCCTGATGACGTCCGTAAGTTCCAACAAAAACATGGTGGCCACCTTCTCTCCTATGAAGACATAGTAAGGGAGAGACAGAAATAATAATCTATAGGTCATGCAAGGGAGGGGTTTTATGGAGCAGGGATTAGTGCTCGCCTTTTTCTGGCATATGCATCAGCCCATATATAAAGACCCTATAACCCAACAGTACCTCTTACCCTGGGTAAGGTTGCATTCTACCAGGGGATACTTTGATATGATCTCTATCCTGGAGGATTTTCCCCAGATAAAAGCGACTTTTAACCTTACTCCTTCGTTGCTTCAGCAGATAGTAGATTATTCCACTAACGCTAATATAAACGATGTTTATCTGTACTATACCAGAATACCAGCCGCAGAGTTGCCCCAGGAGGGAAAGCTCTTTATCTTAAAAAATTTTTTTAAATGTAATTGGGATACAATGATTAAACCCTTTCCTCGTTACTGGTCTCTCTTACAGAAGCGGGGGTTGAATCCGAGCAGAGAGGATCTAAACAGTACGGCGGGGAAATTTTCTGGTCAAGATTTTTTAGATCTACAGGTTCTTTTTAACCTGGCATGGTTTGGTTTTCGGGCTAAGCAGCGCTGGTTTGAGCTTTCGGAGCTGATAAAAAAGGGGGAAGGATTTTCCGAGCAGGATAAAGAGTTGGTCTTGTCTATCCAGCAGGCAGTCGTCAAAGAAGTCCTCCCTTATTATCGGAAGTTGGCCGAAGCCGGGCAGATTGAATTGACTACCAGCCCTTATTGTCATCCTATATTACCTTTGCTCTGGGATACCTCCCTGGCCCGTAGGGCATTCCCGAATATATCCCTTCCCAACCCATTTCAACACCCAGAAGATGTAAGGGCTCAGATTGATAAAGCTATTAGTTGCCATAAGGAGATTTTTGGCATAGCCCCAAAAGGGCTGTGGCCTTCAGAAGGTGCGGTCTGCCCTGAATTGATACCAGTTTTATCCGAAGCGGGTATAGAATGGATAGCTACCGATGAAGGGATTTTATGGGGCTCTCTGCCAACCGAAGGGCGGGGCAGGGATTCTCTCTATAAGCCATATCGGGCTACCTTTAGGGATAAGGAAATAGGTATAGTATTCCGGGATCGGGGGTTGTCCGACCTCTTTGGTTTTGTATATCATCACAATAGGCCGGAAAACGCCGTAGAAGACTTTTTCGGACGCCTATCCCAGATAAAAAATTACGTAGAGAACCCCCTGGTTTCCATAATCCTGGATGGTGAGAATCCATGGGAATACTATCCTGATGGGGGGCAGGGTTTTTTGTCCCTGCTTTATCAAGGCATTACCCAACAAAAAGTCCTCCAGACCACCAAGTTAGGAGATTATATCCGTTCTCATCCCTCTATCCTAACGCTGAGTAAACTAGCCTCTGGCTCCTGGATAAATAGCAACTATGAAATCTGGATAGGTAGCCAGGAAGATAATCAGGCCTGGAACTATTTGGGACATACCCGGCAGTGGCTGGAATACCAGAGGCAAAAGGGCAGCCGCCCCAACGAACAGATAGCCATTGCCCTGGAAGCAATTTATACGGCCGAGGGGAGTGACTGGTTTTGGTGGTACGGGCCCCAGTTCTCTAATCCCTATAAGGGGATATTTGATGAACTGTTCCGAAAAAACCTTATGCAGGTCTACCGGGCTTTAGGTGAGGAGGTCCCGCAGTATCTCTCCTTCCCTGTCTGTCAAGCGGAGAGGCAGGAAAAGAGCGGCCTGCCTGTGGGTTTTATTTCTCCTCATATTGATGGTAAAATAACCCATTTTTATGAATGGCGGGCAGCCGGGTTTTACACGGTTAGCTTAGGGCAAGGGGCTATGGCCGAGGGCCAGGCCCTGCTATCGGCGATCTATTTTGGTTTTGATCAGGATAATCTTTATTTTCGCTTAGACCCTATGCCTCTCCCGGAAGGGCTGGATACTGCGGCATGGGAAATCCATATCGAGCTGCGTGGCCCAGAAGAAAGGAAGCTGATGTTCCCTTTCGATAAAGAAAGATGTAACGGACTAACTTTGCATAAAGCTGGCCTGGTCAGCCAGACTTTTTCGTCTATAGCTTATGATAAAATAATAGAGGTCGGGGTCCCTTTTCGGAGCCTGGATTATTTACCCGGTTGTTCTATCGGCTTTTGTGTATCTATTCAGAATAGCTTCTTGGAAATAGCCCGCTATCCGAGGGAGGGACTCCTTAACTTTACTATACCCGAAGAGTCTTTTGAAGCTACCATGTGGAGCGTCTAAACTTGCCCCCCATTAGCCAAAGGCTCCGTTACCTTACCTCTTGCTGGCCTGTACCTGAACTATCCTGAGACCTGTCCTCTACCAGCACCTTATAACTGCGGAGAACTATGCCGATAAGATAAGATGGAGGAGTAACCCTTACCAGGCTAACTGACCCATAGCATTGCCACCCCAGGAAGGAGCTAGCTGGCAGATCGGGCCGTCCATATCGGGAATTTAATGCTTATTGATAACTAAAATCAAAGTAATTATAATTATAATAACTATACCTTGATTGATGATTGTTTAATCTTCTTGCTTTTTTTAAATTATTAGATATAATAAGTCCACTCTTGGCGTTTTATGATTCTTTTTCTTTTTGCCTGATTAATTACCTATAATGGGCGCCCCATGCTTTTCTAAATAATTACCAGGAGGGGGAAAATGCCAGAACTCAGAAAAGACCCGGTTACCAGCCGCTGGGTTATTATTGCTACCGAGCGGGCCCAAAGGCCTTCAGACTTTGGCGTAGAGCCAGAGATCAGCCGCGGTGGATTTTGTCCCTTTTGTCCAGGTTTTGAAGGCAAGACTCCCAGAGAAGTAATGGCCTATCGGCCCAATGGCTCTTTACCAGATACTCCGGGCTGGTGGGTGCGGGTAGTGCCTAACAAGTTCCCGGCCCTGATGATCGAGGGAGGGCTAGGTAAGGTAGGCTATGGCATGTTTGACCGGATGAATGGCATTGGGGCTCATGAGGTTATAATTGAGACCCCCAGGCATGAGGCTACCCTCTCTAGCTTAACAGAAAAGGAAATAGTGGACGTGTTCTGGGCTTATCGGGACCGGATCATTGACCTTAGCCGGGATAATCGCTTCCAATATATCCTTGTCTTCAAGAACCATGGCTCTTCAGCCGGTGCATCCCTGGAACATTCCCACTCGCAGCTTATTGCCTTGCCCATTGTCCCTAAGCAGGTAATGGAGGAGTTATCTGGTTCTGCAGACTATTATCGCTATAAAGACCGCTGTGTATTTTGCGACATGGTAACTCAGGAATCCACCGAGGGCACGCGGGTAATATACCAGAATGAGGACTTTCTGGTGGTGGCCCCCTATTCCTCTCGCTTTCCTTTCGAGATCTGGGTTTTACCTAAGTATCATAATTCCTCTTATGTAGAAGCGCAGAAGATCCATTATGAGCGCTTAGCCAATGCCTTCAGTATAAGCTTAAAGAAATTGGATCGGGCCTTAAATAAACCCCCTTACAACTTTATCCTCCATACTGCCCCCATTAAGAACCAGTGCGAAGCCCATTATCATTGGCATTTCGAGATAATGCCTAAACTGACTAAAGTAGCAGGATTCGAATGGGGCTCGGGCTTCTATATCAATCCTACACCACCAGAAGAGGCCGCTAAATTCTTGTGCGACCTGGAAATCTGATTCTACTCTATCTCCCCCTTGGGCGCCAAACCATCCCTTT
>MHDQ01000121.1 GCA_001803565.1 Nitrospinae bacterium RIFCSPLOWO2_12_FULL_45_22
GCCGGAATGACGACTTATGCGTATTTAATTTGGACGCTGTGTATAGCATTTCAAAATCAAAGACCTGAGATTAAGAGATTTACTGAAACAAGTTCAGCACAAGCATAGAGACTGGGAGACTAAATATCTAATCTCTTTTTAGTCTCTTAATCTCCTGGTTTCTCTAATTGTTAATTGCTAATTTTGCAATGAAGCCAAAAATCCGTGTTCATCCGTGTGTATCCGTGGTAAACTTTAGGAGCAAGGTTTATACTTTTTCCCGGTGCAGGTACCAGAGGGTCTTGGCCCTTACCCATCGCGCCCAACCATCCAGGATCAAATAGATAGTAGGCATAACCACCAGGGTCAGTAAGGTACTGCAAAGCAATCCGCCAAAAATGGCCCAGCCCAGAGGCTGTTTCATCTCAGAGCCATCTCCCCCCATAATCGCCATAGGCAAAACCCCTAAAAGAGTAGTTACGGTAGTCATGAGTATGGGCCGGAGGCGAGTAGAGCCAGCTTTTATGATAGCCTCTCGGACCGGTAATCCCCTCTCCCGTAACCGGTTAATATAATCCACCAGGACAATGCCATTATTGACCACCACACCCATTACACAAATAATACCAATAAAGGATGGGACTGAGAGATAAGTCCGGCTAAGGAATAGGGCCCAGAATACCCCTATCAGACTATAGGGCACGGAAAACATAATAATAAAAGGGTGGGTCAGGGATTCGAACTGAGCAGCCATGACCATATAGACCAGGGTAATAGCCAATATGAAGCCCAGGCTCAGGCTTAGAAAGGACTCGATCATATTCTTATAAGAGCCGCTATATTCGATGAAGTATCCAGGCGGCATTCTAAGCCCCTCCAGTCCATCCTTTATCCGGCCTATCACCCAGGCCAGGTCTTTACCGCTGATATTGGCGGTGATAGTAGCGACCCGCTTTTGTCCTTCCCGATAGACCTTGCTCGGCCCACTGGATTTAACTACCCTGGCAATATCCCTTAAATAAATTTGGCTACCAAAGGGAGTGGTAAGGAGGATATTTTCCAGGTCCGCAATACTATCCCGATCCCGTTCCCTTAGCCTCACCCGGATATCAATCTCATCCCCTTTATCTTTATACCGGCTGGCTACCTCACCATCTATACCCGCATCTAATAGATGCCCTATCTGCCGCACCGTCAAGCCAAACTGGGCCATCTTATCCCGGTCAAACTGGACATGGAGTTCTGGATCGCCAAAGGTAAATACTTCTTCTACGTCATATACTCCATCCACCGTTTTTATCTTTTCTGTTACAAGCTGAGAGAGCTGGGTTAGGATGAAGAGGTCTTTGCCGAAGATATTTACCTCTACCGGCTTGGTGCCGGCACCACCCAGGGAATGGGTCTGGAGATTAACAAAATTGAACTTCTCTACCCCAGGGATCTTTGTAATGTCCTCCCGTAACGCATTGACGATCCCTTCGGTATCCTTATCCCGCTCCTTCCGGTCTACTAGCCGGGTCATGAACATGGCCCGCTTACCGTCAAAGGTACTCTGGCCCATAGTCCCACCTCGCGCTATACCGACCACGGTATGTTCTCCTTTTACTTCTGGCCTTTTGAATATGACATTTTCTATCTGGTGGGCTATCCGGTCGGTCTCTTCTAGCTTAGTACCGATGGGTGTCTCAATATCTAGCATGAAGGTAGGAGAATCGGCTAGCGGCATGAACTCTTTACCTATAGGGATAATCAGGAGCAGGCTCCCAAGGAAGAAAAGGGTACTACCACCCAAAGTGACCATTTTATGGTTCAAGACCCAATTTAATAGACCTTGATAAAGCCGGATAACTGGTTTTAACCACTTATCCTGAGCGGTTCGAACCAGGTGGGCGTTTAGCAATTTAGAGCTCAGCATAGGGACAACGGTCAAGGCGATTACTAATGACATCATGAGGGAATAGGCTACGGTGAGGGCCAGCTCGCGGAATATCCGGGCCGAGATACCGGTAGTAAAGACAATAGGTATAAAGACGACGATAGAAGTTAAGGTAGAGGCAGTAATGGCCATCATTACCTCGTTCGTTCCTTCCCGGGCCGCGCTCAACCTGTCCTTCCCCTCTTCTTTGATATGACGGAAGATATTTTCCAACACTACAATCGAGTTGTCTACCAGCATCCCTACGGCCAGTAATATCCCTCCAATGGTCATCATATTAATGGTCAAGCCAGTAAAATATATGGGGATAAAGGTAGCCAGGATAGAAAAGGGGATAGCCAGGCTGATTATCAGGGTGGGCCTGATCTGGCGCAGAAAGAAAAATATTACTATGATAGCTAAGAGGCCGCCCTGCCATATATTGTCCCGGACATTGCCCATAGCCATATGGATATAATCAGCCTGGTCAAAGTGCTTGCTCAGGGTCACTCCGGGCGGCAGGTGCTTCCTCATCTGATGAATCTTCTTCCAGACCTTCTTGGATATTTGTACTGGGTTGACCCCGGTCTGCTTGAGGATAACTACCATCCCGCCGGGCTGCTGATTATGCCGGGAATAGACCAGGGTCTCGGCATAAGTATCATAGACCCGGGCGATATCCCGCAGCCGGATAGGGGCCTGACCCTTTATTGCCAGGACCATCTCGCCTAACTCACTGACCTGGCTCACCTCCCCTAAGGCCCTGACCAGATAATCTTTCTGCCCCTCTTTTATATTACCGGCGGAGATGTTTAAATTTTCCCGGTTCAGGGTTTGCAATACCTGATCCAGGGCCAGGCCATAACCCGCCAGCTTCTCCTGATCTACGGCTACCAACACCTCTCTATCTGAGCCGCTATAGACCGAGACCGAGGCCACGCCATCAACGGCGGTCAACTGGTCTTTAATGTAGTCATCGGCGATCTTCTTCAACTGGTGCACGTCATACCCACCGCCAGAGAAGCTCAACATCATCACCGGGATATCCGAGGGGTTAAACTTGGCAATGATGGGCTTATGAGCCTCATCCGGCCAAAAATGATCCGGTATCTGATCTATCTTCTCCCGCACCTCTACCGGCGCAATATCCATATCCGTGCCCCATTCAAACTCTACCGAGACCACCGAGAACTCCCGTTTCGAGATAGAGGTTATCTTTTTTACCCCAGAGATGGAATTAACTGCCCCCTCGATCAGCTTGGTCAAAGACTCTTCGATCTCCTCGGGCCCTACGCCTTCATATTCGGTGACAATAGTGACAAAAGGGAAGGTCAGGTCGGGTAAGAGATCAACCGGGAGCCGGGAGAATGAGGCTAGGCCTAAGATAATGATGATCAGGATGATCATAGAGGCCGCTACTGAGCGGCGGACCGAGAAATCTGATAGGGACATCAGTTAATCTCCTGGTTAGAAAAGAATACCCGGGCACCGTGGGCCAGCCCATAATTCCCTTCGGTTACTACCAACTCGCCTGCTTTTATACCAGCCAGTACCTCTATCTTACCATCTTGCTCATAACCGGTGCGGACTTCTATCCTATGGGCAATAGAGTTGTTCACTTTATAAGCCACCTTCTTGGCCCCTATCTCGGCAATGGCGGATTTGGGTACTAATATCACGTCCCTATGCTCGGCTACCTGAATCTTTACCCGGGAGAACATACCGGCATTAAGTAACCTTTCTTCATTAGGGACTTCGATAGTTACTTTCAAGGTACGACTCTGGGGGTCTATTAGCGGTCGAATCTGGATGATCTTGCCAGTAAAGGTCTTTGCCGGATAACTATCTATTACTACCAGGGACTCTTGCCCTAATTGAATCTCGGCCTTTTTTATCTCTGACACCTCTACTTCGGCCTTTACCCGTGAGATATCCATTAGATGTAGCAAAGGTAGTCCCGGACTGATCTGCTCCGCCTCATTAGCGTATTTCTGGACAATGGTTCCAGCAAAAGGGGCCCTGATCCAGGTGTTATCCAACTGGGTTTGAGCCATCTTAAGCTGTGCCTGTGCCTCTTTTCGCTGGGCCAAAGAAATACTATATTGGCTCTGCAAACGGTCATATTCTTGCTGCGAGATGACCTTTTGCTGAGATAATTGCTCTGCCCGCTGCCAGTCTCCTTTGGCATTATTTAATCTTGCCTCGGCCAATTCTAACTGGGCCCGGGCCTGGTCTAAGGCAATAGCCAGCTCGTTATCTTCCAATTGGATGAGCAGATCGCCTTTGCTGACCTCCGAGCCTTCTCCTACCAGTATCTTCTCTATCTTGCCCGGGATCTTAGAGCTGATCTTGGTCTCTGCCCAGGGAAAGAGGGTACCTATTGCCGGGATATAATAATTGATGTCTCCCTTTGTTGCCCGGCTTACTTTGACCGGGATAGCATACTCTCCTTCGGCCTTCTTATCATCCGGAGAGCTCTCTGAGACTATTCCACACCCTGCCAGAACGATCACCACCGCTACTAAAATACTTAGCTTATGCATGCCTGCTTGTTTCATGGGATAAACACCACCTTTTTTTGTGAACCATTTATAAATAAATTGAACAAGGATTCATTTTAGTTTTACAAAGATTCTTTGGTTTGTCAAGGAGATTTTTCTTCCTTTACTACCCGTTCAGCCACCAAGGCCCTAAGTCACCAGGGAACAAGCCGTGAAGAGTGAGGAGTGAGCAGTAAGGGGTTAACAACTCTCGGCTTACTCCTCACTCCTCACGGTTTAGGGGTCTTCGTGGCAGAGATGGATTGCTGGTTGACGTGGGCAGGGAAATAGGAATAAAATGGGTTTTTAATGTAGGGTGGGAAGGAGTTCTTCTATGTCATATGTTGAGATTTTATTACCATTACCTATAGATTATCCCTTTACCTATTCTATACCTAAAGGACTGGAAGCCAAAGTTCAATTAGGGAGTCGGGTACTGGTGCCGTTTGGGCGACGGCGATTAACGGGTTGCATAGTAGGTTTTAGTCAGGAGAGCTCATTAGCCCAGATTAAGGAGATAATAGAGGTATTGGATGATACCCCTTCGGTGGATGCGAAATTATTAGAGTTAACCCAGTGGGTAGCAGGGTATTATTTTGCCCCGTGGGGAGAGGTGATTAAGGCGGCTTTGCCAGGCCAAATGCTCCTTTCTGCTACCCAATATTTGCATATTACCGAGGAAGGGCAGATGGCCCTCCAGCAAGGAGGTCTTACGGAGCCAGCAGGTACGATTTTGACCTTTATAGCTAGCCAGAAAAGGGTCAGGAAAGACCATTTAATTAAGGCCATCGGCCATAAAAAGACTGGCCTCCAAATAGACTTGCTCCAGGAAAAGGGCTGGATCGAAGCGGAATGGAAAACCAGGAAAACAGGGGTTAGAACCAAGCCCGATGGAATTTATCCCTCCCCCCTCCCCCTCACTCAAGGGGATGGGGTGATGGGGGGGGTGATAGGGCCTGAACTCGCCCAAGAAGAGTTGACGGCTGATCAGGAAAGGGCCTTAGCTGTTATTGTGGAGGCCATTGAGTGGGGGGAGTTCAAGGTATTTTTATTGCAAGGGGTAACCGGTAGCGGCAAGACTGAATTATATCTTCAGGCAGTCGGATTAACTTTGGCAAGAGGTAAACAGGCCCTGATCCTGGTCCCTGAGATAGCCTTAACCCCCCGGCTAATGGAATTGTTCAGGGATCGCTTTGGAGACCGAGTAGGGGTCCTACATAGCGGTCTCCTACCAGGAGAGCGGATGGTGGAATGGCGAAGAATAAGAGACAAGAAAGCAGATGTGGCTATAGGGGCCCGATCGGCCGTATTTGCCCCGTTTAATAATCTGGGTCTGATTGTAGTGGATGAAGAGCATGATAGTGCTTATAAACAAGAAGAAGGCCCACGGTATAATGCCCGGGATATAGCGGTCATGCGGGGTAAGCTAACCGGCTCGCTCGTGATCCTCGGCTCCGCTACCCCTTCGCTAGAGTCCTTCTTTAATGTCAGAAACAGGAAATTTCACCCCCTAATCCTTCCCCGCCGCATCCTGGATCGGCCCTTACCGACAGTAGAGATTGTAGACCTGAGGGAAGAGAAGCGGTACCTGAGAAGGCCAGTATTCTTTTCTGCCCGGCTAAAAGAGGCTATAGAACAGAGAATAGCACGGGGAGAACAGACCCTGCTATTCCTTAACCGGCGTGGTTTTGCCCCCTTCATCCAATGTACTGACTGTGGTTTTGTCTTTCAGTGTCTTAACTGTGATGTATCCCTCACTTACCACCGCACCGAGGATCTTATGCGGTGCCACTATTGTGGCGAGCAGGTAAAAGTGACTGATGTTTGCCCCCAGTGTCATGGGATAAAGCTCTTACCCTTTGGCATAGGTACCCAGAGGTTGGAAGAAGAGCTCAGGAAGGTATTTTCTGGGGCACGGATTGCCCGCTTAGACCGGGACATTGCGCGGAAATGGCTGGAGACCAGGAAAGTCCTGGCGGGGTTGAGGGATGGGTCGCTAGATATCCTGGTCGGGACCCAACTTATTGCCAAGGGGCATGATTATCCAGGGATAACTCTGGTAGGGGTGATCTCGGCTGATATCTCTTTGAATATACCGGATTTCCGGGCTGCGGAAAGAACTTATCAACTACTTACCCAGGTAGCAGGCAGGGCCGGTAGAGGAACCCTCAAGGGAGAGGTAATTATTCAGACTTATAATCCACACCACTATGCCATCCAGTCGGCCAAAGGCCATGATTATCACGAGTTCTGTCGCCAGGAGCTGGAGTTCCGGCGGCGCCTCAACTATCCGCCTTTTAGCCGTATGATAGCGATAAGGATCGAGAGTCCTAACCAACAAAGATGCCAAGAGGCAGCAGCTCATTTAGGAGAGTTAATCCAGCAGGTTAAATCTCCGTATAGCGATAAGGTAGAAATACTGGGGCCTTCCCGGGCCATGCGGGCAAAGATCCGGAACCGATACCGGTGGCAGATATTGCTAAAGGCGCCCCGGATTAAAATCCTGGCGGGGATAATCAGAGAATCCCTAAAAAAGCCCTATTTATCTACTTGCAAAAGCTCCAATATTAGGATAAATATTGATGTAGACCCAGTTGATATGTTATGAAATAAGCGCTCAGCTATCAGTAGTCAGCTTTCAGTTAAAACAGCCTATAGCCCATTGCCTATTGTCTTGCTGGGTATGGCTATTTTCTCTCAGAAATCCATTAAACCTGTAGTGGCAGAGCTTGCTCTGCCGAGGATGTCGAGCAAGCTCGACCACTACATGAAATTTTGGGATACTTTATTTGGCTAAACTATTACAATATAGGGGAGAAGTTAGATGCCGGTGTTAAATATAGTGACTTATCCTAATCCCATCCTGAGAAAAAAGGCTGCCCCACTAAAAACCATAGATGGCGAAATTCAAGCCCTGAT
>MHDQ01000122.1 GCA_001803565.1 Nitrospinae bacterium RIFCSPLOWO2_12_FULL_45_22
CCAGGAACTCTTTCTTATCCTAAGCGAAAATAGGCCCCTAAAAGTTATCCAGCGCATGTCTGATTTTGACCTCTTAAGGTCTATTTATCCTAAAATAACTTTTTCTCGAGAATTGCAAACCCTACTTGCCCAAGTAGAAGATTCTTTGAAGTGGTATCATAGTTTAACCCGGGGAGATAAGCTCGAGGAATGGTTCATATACCTCTTAGCCCTGGTGAATGACTTAAATGAAAGCGATATAGAAGCACTAAGGAAACGATTAGCGCTACCAATCAATCATGCCCGGAAGGCGCTGGAAGACAAGGAGCAAGCCGAGAGAACGCACCAGAGTTTAAGAACCAGGTCGGGTCTAAGACCTAGCCAACTAGTAGATGCCCTTAGTACACTTTCCCCGGAAGCCTTAGTATTCCTCAGGGCTAAAGCCCTTGATGATCTCATCAGGAAGCAGATCACTCTCTATCTAACCACATATAAAGAGATAAAACCACGGGTTACCGGCAAAGACTTGATTACTTTGGGCATAAAGCCCGGACCCCAGTTCCGTCACATATTGCATAAAATCCGGGAATTAAAGCTGGACGGCCTCTTAAACGGAAAAAGTGACGAGATTGAATATATAAAAGAGTGGCAAAATTTTTACCACGTATGAACACAGATAGACACAGATGTAAAAGTATTCGTTTCAATGCAAAATGCAAAATTAGCAATTAGCATTTCAAAATCATTTCCCCCTATTGTTAATTGCTAATTTTTCATTGCTAATTTTGCAATGAAATAAAATGCTGTATTAATCAGTGTTCATCCGTGTTCATCCGTGGCAAATATTGGTTATATACAAATGGATTTTAGTCCCCTAATACAAAAGATATCTATTATAGCCCTACCAATAATAGTGGGTGTAATATTTCACGAAATAGCCCATGGATGGGTAGCTTACAAATTTGGCGACCCTACGGCCAAAGAACAGGGCCGCCTATCCATCAACCCTTTAGTACATATTGACCTGTTCGGTACCATTATCATGCCCCTGATCCTTATCTTCTCTCAAACTGGCATGATATTTGGCTACGCAAAACCTGTCCCGGTAAATTTCAGCAACCTGCGTGAGCCTAAAAAGAATATGGTATGGGTAGCCGCTGCGGGCCCAGTAACTAATATCCTCCTGGCCTTTTTGAGTGGTATAATCTTTCGCCTCATAGTGCTTATGAACCCTTATTATTTTTCCTGGAGTCCAGTATTATTCGACCCCTTACTGTTAATGTTGAGATATAGTGTCCGCCTTAATTTGGTATTGGCTGTTATAAACCTGATCCCTATCCCACCAGTGGATGGGGGGAGGATCTTGACCGGACTACTGCCCTCTAGACAGGCCCTGGCGTATAGTAAGATCGAACCGTTTGGCCTATTAATCCTGGTGATGTTGATATTTTTTGATCCATTGGGGGTCTTTAGTGGGCTCGTATGGCCTATAATTAGCCTCCTAGATGCACTATTTTTGGGTTATAGATTTTCTGCCTGATGGAGGATTTAATGGAGATCGAAGGTATTAAGGATTTTAAAGAAACTTTAAACCTCCCTAAGACTGACTTTCCTATGCGGGCTAATCTGCCTCAGAAAGAGCCGGAGATATTAGCAAAATGGGAAAAAGAGAGTATCTATTATCAACTCAGACAAATACTGGCCCAATGCCCTAAATATATCCTGCATGATGGGCCACCCTATGCCAATGGCCACATACATATGGGCCATGCCCTGAACAAGATACTGAAGGATATCATTGTCAAGGTGAAGGCTATGGAGGGGTATAATGCAGTCTATGTCCCGGGATGGGATTGCCACGGCCTGCCTATTGAACAACAGATAGGATTGCAATTAGAAGAAAAGAAAAGAGATATCCCGAAGAACGAGATCAGGCGCCTCTGCCGAGAATTTGCTGCGAAATATATAGATATTCAACGCGAGGAATTCAAACGCCTTGGTATTCTGGCCGATTGGGAGAGGCCTTATCTGACTATGAACTACAAATATCAGGCTGATATTATCCGTCAGTTAGGGATATTTATGGCCAAAGGGAATTTATATAAAGGACTGAAACCGGTCCATTGGTGCCCCTCCTGCCAGACCGCCTTAGCAGAAGCTGAGGTAGAATACGAGAGTCATAAGTCTCCCTCTATCTATGTCAGGTTCCCTTTGAAAGATGAATTGGGAGATAAATTCCCGGCCTTGAAGGGAAAACCAGTATCAGTGGTTATCTGGACTACTACCCCCTGGACCCTCCCGGCTAACCTGGCTATCGCTCTACATCCTGATTACGAATATGTAGCAGTAGAGTGGCAAGGAGAGGTCATGATAATAGCCAAAGAATTATTGGCCCCGGTAATGAATATTTTTGCTGCCCGGGATTATCAGATACTGGCTTCCTTCAAAGGATCTGTCCTGGAAGGATTAAAGTGTCAACATCCCCTCTTTCCCCGGGAATCTTTACTTATAACGGGTGAGCACGTAACACTTGATCAAGGGACTGGCTGTGTCCATACGGCCCCAGGCCATGGGTTGGAAGATTACGAAATCGGCATTAGATATGGTCTCGAGGTATATGCCCCGGTGGATGAGCGGGGTTATTTTGTCGAATCATTACCGCAATTTGGAGGTATGAAGGTCTTTGAAGCTAATGCTGCTATTAACCGGACCCTGCAGCAAAACGGTTATCTGGTACTAGAAGAAACCTTAATCCATTCTTATCCCCATTGCTGGCGCTGTAAAAACCCCATTATTTTCCGGGCAACACCTCAGTGGTTTATCTCTATGGAAAATAATGGATTACGTCAGGCGGCTCTAGAAGAGATCGAAAAGGTACAATGGATACCCGCCTGGGGCCAGGCCCGCATCTATAGTATGGTAGAAAATCGGCCAGATTGGTGCATATCCCGGCAGAGGGCCTGGGGAGTCCCTATAACGGTAGTATACTGCCTGGCCTGTCAGCATGCCCTGGCATCAAAAGAATTAGCAGACTATGTAGCAGACCTGGTAGAAAAACATGGGGCAGATATCTGGTTTGAGAAGTCTACGGAAGAGCTATTGCCGCCTGGTACCAGTTGCCCCAGGTGTGGTGGCAAGGACTTTACCAAAGAGGATGATATCCTTGATGTCTGGTTTGATTCCGGGGCAAGCCATGCGGCGGTATTAACCCAGAGAGATGATCTGGTCTGGCCGGCAGATATGTACCTCGAAGGGAGCGACCAGCATCGCGGTTGGTTCCAGAGCTCGCTGCTGATAGCGGTTGGGACCAGGGGTGCGGCCCCTTACCGGACAGTCCTTACCCATGGCTATGTGGTAGATGGTGAAGGGAAAAAGATGTCAAAATCGTTAGGCAATGTTATTGCCCCCCAGGATATTATAGAAAAATATGGCGCCGAGATCCTTAGACTATGGGTCTCTTCGGAAAATTATCGGGAAGATATCCGCATCTCGCCCCAGATACTGCAGCGGTTGGTGGAGGCCTATCGCCGCATAAGGAACACCTGCCGCTTCATCTTGGGCAACCTATACGACTTTGATCCACAGCTCCATCATATTCCCGATCAGCGACTCCCAGAACTGGATAGATTAATCCTGCATCGGTTGCAGAAGCTAATAGAAAAGGTGCGTAGATCTTATCAGGAGCATGAATACCACGTATTTTATCATGCCTTCCATAATTTCTGTACCGTGGACCTTAGTGCCTTTTATCTGGATACTATTAAGGATAGATTATATACCTTCAGGGCTGGCTCAGAAGAGCGGCGTGCCGCCCAGAATACCCTCTGGGAGATTATCCTGGCCCTGGTTAGTCTTATGGCCCCGGTACTTAGCTTCACAGCCGAAGAAGTATGGCAATACTTAGTCGGTAGGAGCCAACGAGAAACCAGCGTCCACCTTACCAGGCTCCCTCAGATAAATCCCGAGCTTGTTTATGAGGAACTGGCGAGCCGTTGGGAAAAAATCTTAGAGGTCCGGAGTGAAGTAACCAGGGCATTAGAGGTGGTTCGCAAAGAGAAAAAAATCGGTAACTCTTTAGAAGCCCGAGTTGATCTTTTTCTAACTACAGACTTATACCAGCTTATGGAAGATTATGCCTCAGAGCTGGCTACCATTTTTATTGTCTCAGATGCCCATATCCATCCAACCCCAGCCCCACCAGCTAATCCCAATCTCTTCACCAGCCAGGATATCCTGGGATTGTCTATCCTGGTCTCCCCAGCCCCGGGCCAGAAATGCGAACGCTGCTGGATATATAGTGAAACTGTAGGATTGAATAAAACATATCCCACTATTTGCCATCGCTGCGTGGGTTGCCTGGAAATTTAGACGGTGAACCGGATAATTTTTCTAATCATTTCCTTAGCCATGATTCTATTATTGGATCAAGCCAGCAAGCTCTATATAGCAAAGAATATCCCCCTCTATTACTCGATTGAAGTGGTGCCCAATCTCTTTAATATCACTCACATAAGGAATACCGGCGTAGCCTTTGGTCTGTTTGCGGGCGAGAAGACGATGCTAACTACCCTTTTCTTTTTGACAATATCCGGGATAGCAATAGGGGTTATTAGCTATTTTTATTATATATCATCTTACAAAAACATTCTCACTCGGGTAGCCTTAGCCTTAGTACTGGGCGGTGCTATAGGAAATCTGATTGACCGGATACGGTTCCAGGAAGTAATTGATTTTATTGATCTTCACTGGTACCATTACCACTGGCCCGCCTTTAATATCGCTGATTCTTGCATTACTATTGGCCTTGGTCTCTTTATCCTGGAAACCCTGATAACAAAGAGGACTTAGAAATTCTAAATACTAAATTCGAAATCCTAAACAAATTCCAAGGAGCAAAAGCCAAAATTCAAAACAGCTTTGGTCACTTGAACATTTGAATTTTGATATTGTTTAGAATTTAGGGTTTCGAATTTTGGCTTTGTTAATAATATGCACCCAATCTTATTTAAATTAGGCCCAATAACTATCTATACCTATGGGTTGTTTATTGCCCTGGCCTTTTTGGCTAGTATATATTTAGCGGCTCGTTCGGCAAAGAGAGAAGGGATTGACTCCCAGAAGATTATAGATCTATCCTTTTATCTTATGCTGGCTGCTATTATCGGCTCTCGCCTACTCTATGTCTTGCTAAATTTCAAATATTATTTATCTGCCCCTGGGGCTATATGGCAGATATGGGAAGGGGGTCTGGTCTTTTATGGTGGGTTGATAGCTGCGGCTGCTGTGAGTTTTATTTATATCAGAAAAAAAGGCCTTAATCTGTGGCAGATCACAGACATTTTTGCCCCCTCCCTTGCCCTGGGTCAGGCTATAGGACGCTGGGGGTGTTTTTTTGCTGGCTGCTGTTATGGCAAGCCCACTGATCTGCCATGGGCAATAACCTTCCATGATCCCGCCAGCCTTGCCCCTCTCGGCATACCTTTGCATCCCACCCAACTCTACTCTTCTCTAAAGGATTTAATTATTTTTGCCATCCTTATTCTACTGCAGAAACGGAAGAAGTTTCATGGGCAGTTATTCTGGGCTTATGTCTTATTTTATGCGGTACTCAGGTTCATAGTAGAATTTTTCCGGGGCGACCCCCGCGGTTTTCTCCCAGGTGAATTACTATCTACTGCTCAGGTTATAGGAATAGCATTATTTCTCCTGGCAATAGTAATGCTCCGGAGGCTAAGATTCAAAGAACGGACCAATAATTCAATAGTATAGGAATTTTCATTTTAATAATGCGGTTTTGGGGTAGTCGCAGGCTTTAGCCTGCGCTAATTTAAAGTAACCGTAACCGTTCACCGCAGAGCATGCCGAGAACCTTGTAGTTTTATTTTTGAGGATTCACAATTCCATACACGGCCATAGCCATAGAAAGAGAAAGCCATCCCGTAGTTATTCACACCCACAAGGCCAATGAGATTGCCCGCTATCTTATAGAAAAAGGATCGGTACCGGGTCTTGAAGATGCAAAAGTACTCCAACAAGAGGTTACCAGAGGAATAAGTCGGTTTGACTTTCTCCTGGAAAAGGACATGAGGGGAATTATTCTTGAAGTTAAATCATGTACCCTCTTTAGCAGGAGGGTAGCCATGTTTCCCGATGCCGTAACGGTCAGGGGAAGAAGGCATATAGACGAACTCTCAAGACTTTCTGGGAGCGGGATCGCTGGCGCAATTTTATTTCTAATACAGTGGCCGTTTTCAGAGTTCTTTATGCCGGAGCATCATACAGACCTGGAATTTAGCAACACCCTTTGTAGAGCAAAGGAGAAAATAAAAATCTTTCCACTCTCCCTCTCTTGGAACAGAGACTTTTCTATAAACTTGTCCCAGGTAAGGATTCTGGATATACCCTGGAGTATCATTGAAAAAGAAGCTAAAGATAGGGGGAGTTACCTGCTTCTTCTCAGACTACCAGAGGAAACCACAGCCGATGTAGGTTCACTGGGAAAGGTACATTTCAGGAGCGGTTACTATATCTATATAGGCTCAGCCAAAAAAAATCTCTCCAAGCGCATAGAGAGACACAAAAGGTTGAGAAAGAAACTTTTCTGGCACATTGACCATTTAAGAGAAATTGCTGATTTTCATGTCGCCCTGCCCATACGCACACAAGATGCCCTTGAGTGTGAAATTGCCGCAGCCATAAAGAAAGTTGCAGAGTGGGAAATAACCAGGTTTGGATCATCAGATTGTTCCTGTGATTCCCATCTTTTTGGAACTTTAAATGATCCACTTGCCTCGCCCCACTTTCACTCGATACTTCAATTCTACAGAATGGAAAGGCTCTTAAAGGATCTATAAATCTTCTATTCGGTGGCGGAACGCCATCCGCACGAGTAATTTGTTATGCAAGAAATAATTATACGTATATCAGTTTGTTGCCTTTTGGTTCGGGGATTACATCGCCGAATTCCTTAGCTGTATCCATCCACAATTGAATCGCTTCCTTAGCATTTTTCAATGCCTCTTCCGGAGTACCGCCATGTGCCATACAGCCGGGAAGTTCAGGCACTTCTGCTATAAATACCTCATCTTTCACTGCTCCAGTAAATTATAATCTCATATTTATACATTAATTTCCCCTCCAAGTTTATATCTTAGAATAACATTTCTTACTTGTTTCACTTGATATGGTTTTGTCTTATCCTTGTCTTTCTGTAAATTAATCTTTTCAACTATACCCTCTTTTCGAAAAATATGATGGCTGCTTCTTATCCGTTCTTCAAAGCCTAAGTTTTTCAGCAAGTTGCATAAGTCCTCGAAATGAATATTTGCATCGGTGGGGATCATCATTATTAATCCCTACCTGAAACCAGAGCATAATGATTATGTGGCGATTTCTAATGATGAGGGAGAGGCAACTTTCAAGCAACTCAAAAAGTATGGCAGAAAAATAGAATCAAAATTAAGCCAATACTCGGCAAAAGACGGATTCGCCCAACAAAGGATTTCCATGGTTGTAGAAATTTACGTTGATACATTACTTTTCCTCCTTTCATCCTGGCAAGTGCCAATTCCACCTCATTCTTTTTGGGGTTGCCGAAGTTGCAAAGACAATCCCGACTAATCGTAGCTAAGTCGGCAACCCCGTATTCAGGAAAAGCGTCAGACATCCCTCCCGTAGACGAATTATCTTTGACCAAATAGGGAATCTTCTATCACAAAAAGAGTCTCATCGCCACATCTGGTAAGTTGAATAGCTTCAGGCTAAACCCGGTACATTACGATATGGGTCAGCCTTAACGATTCTCCTCGGGACCTTCCGGGCACATGCCTTTCTCCATTCGGAAGAAATGTGCTGGTTCCTTTACTTCAGGCCGTACCGGTTTACGGAGGGTTTCCCGGACAAAGGCCACCCGGTCCACAAGACGCAACTCCGGATACACCCGGTCGATCGCCTCAATCAGCACCAAATCCTCAACGGCGATGGCTATTCCTGGATCGAACCAGTGCGCTGGCTCTTGCCATTCCCACCCCTGTTTCAGCGCTTTACCTCCGATTCCGACCACTGACTTAGGTCGAATGTCGGTCGCGAGTCTCTCCCTGACGAAATGGGCCGGCTCCATCCAGTCCGTCCGCAGCTTCAAATGAAGTGCATCGAACCAGATTAAGTACAGATTGTAGTTTCCCGCCGCGACCTTCCATGGGTCCGGCATTGGTCCAAATACTTTGGATAGTTCCTTATCAAAAAGCGTGTCTTTGAGGTGTTCCGCCCCCATGCAAATACACTTATGTACACCCTTGTCTCCCACCTCTAACACGACTGGCACGGTGGTAGTTACCACAAACCCTATCTGCCGTGATACCTGGTCGAATGCGTTGTCTATCTTTACCTGATATTTCTCACGGATGCGGGTGTATATGGTAATCAGGTCATCGTGCAGTTTTACGACCGCCGGATGCGCTGGTTCCACCCAATCGCGTATGCGAGCAAATGTTTTTCCGTCCATAGTGCACCTCCTTATATAATTATGTGGTGTAAAAGACTCAACCTTCTTTTTACTTGTTACTTATGAATTAGACCTTCAGCAATTTTTGGTCGTGGGAAAAAAGCTTTTTACACACCCCTTCTTCCCCTCTTTTTAGATGGGAACCGCTATAATCTCCCTTCTATCTATCGTTCGACTGAGCGTTCGTCTGAGACCTCGGCGTGAGCTCGGTCGAACGCTCACGCCGAAGACTCACGACGAAGTCAAGAGGGGCAGAGGGGGAGTTATCTACCCTTATACTTCACCGAAACTTAACAAAGAAACTTTCCTGCGCAGGGAAATAGTGTTTCACCTCCTTTCATCTTTTTGTTCAGCCAATCGGTTTTTAAACACGTGATACGGGATTGGCGCGGGCGCCACTCCCAGCAAGTCTGTGTCTTCCATCCATTCGGAATCTGGCGTCATAAACTCCAAATTCTCCAGACTCTCTAGGCCGTAATAAGGCTTAGGTTTGCAGCTCAGGAAGGGCAGCGCTCCGGTATTTGACACGAACCTCGACACCCTGGCATCCTGGCCACGATGATCGTACGTATTGCTCAACCTGCGCAGAATACGCTCGCCCTGGGCATGTAAGCCTCTGCTCCTTTCGTCAACGCGTTCTCTCATCTCGCGCGCAAAACCACGGACCATGACATGATCGTTCGGGTTTGCTGTTGCCACAAAGTCGTAGATCTGGCAGAGGCACTCGTAGGTATCCAGGTTGGTCTGCTTGATGAAGTTGCGCACTGATGCGCGCAATGTCTGTGTCAGTACTTCCGGATGGAACCGACGCAGCAGTTGGAAGTAGAAATCCACCTGCATGTTGAAATAGTGCAGTCCGAAATCGCTGAAATTACGATCAAAGAAGGCGTAGTTAGCGATTTGGTGAAATGCCTCAGAGCGCGGGTCTTTAAGCCGGTAATCGAATCCAAAGTAGTCACCAAGCAGCCGGCCTTCAGCCCTCAGTTTCGCCTCTAACCCAGTACCTGGGTAAGCCTCTGCACGGCAGAAGTTGAATGGATTCTCGATGTGCCGTTCGATAAAGCGTAAATTGACCAGGATATCATTCAAAACTGTGTCGGGTTCGAACATGAGTAAATTATAGGCGAGGTGCACATCGAAGTCATTGAGAATGCGCAGTGCGTTCAGTATCTGGTCGAGGGTGCATTTGCGGTTCAGGTTACGCAGCCCATTCTCATGTGCGTTTTCCACCCCCAGGAATACACGAAACAATCCCAGGCCATCCAGCACCCGGATCGAGTCATAGGTAATGCTATCAGGCCGCGCCTTGACTGCTATGGCGATCCCTTCGATTCCCTCTTGCTTCAATCCGTCTCTCAGTTCCTCGAAGCGGCGAAGCGCCTTCTCTGGTCTTGGGAGAAAGAAGTTGTCATCCTGAAAATTAAAGATCCGGACACCGTAGCGAAAGTAGAGTTCCTTCATCTCTGCCACGATGTTCTCCACGCTTCTCACCCGAAACTTCTTCCCACCTCCCCTTTCATACCAGGCATTAATGCTGCAAAAAGCACAGTTGCGCCAGCATCCCCGGCTGGTCAGGATGCTCGCAATGGGCTTATCGAAATATTCGTGGAATGTTAATCGTTTGGGAAACGGTAATGCGTCTAGATTATCCTGATTGCCAGTTGAAATGTTGGTTGTTACTGATCCATCAGATTTTCGATAGCAAAGGCCGTGTACCCTGGATAGATCTTCAAGATGATCAGCCAACATACTAACGATATGTTCGCCTTCACCCAGGCAGACCGAATCAAATGCGGGAAAATCCCGGAGCAGATGTTCTGAGTTGAATGAGGCGAAGGGACCACCTGCCGTCAAATGACCATGAAAACCACCTTCCCGGAGCGCCTGCGCCAGGTAACAGAACTCTCGTGCGCGACCTGTGAACATCATAGACAAACCGATGATCTGTGGGGAGAAGGCGATCACCTGCTTTAGTGCCTGTGAGATGTCATACTCCGAGTTGAATGGGACGATTTCCACCTGGTGTTCTTTGTATTCTAGTGCAGAGGCTATGTAACGCAGGCCGAGGTTTTCTTCCAACTCTGCACCTACCAATGCAACTTTCATAAACCACCTCCTTCTTAAATCTAATGAGTCGTTATACGATAACTTTGCCTTAGAAAATCTTTGAATGTTCCGCTTGAGGGACGCGACATAAAGCACCGCTCCCCTCAAGCAGTTGTTAGGCAAAACCATCTCTACTCGTGTCTGACCCCATTTTCCACGAGCCGAGATGCCAAAACCGCAGCTAGACTTCCTATGAACTAGGTGGCTCCTCCAGACAGAACCCGATATCAACTGCGACGCAAAACGCAAACCCATGGCTGTCATAGTTGGTGCGGTCACACACCACCATGTGAATAACGTACCCGCAGGGGTCCATATCAGTCGTGTCCAGTCTCCAATAGCCCGATTCGCCTGTGGTAGGCACCGTCGGGAAGGAACGGCTAGTCGCGAAGGTATAAGTAATTCCTCCGTCACCCGAGAGCATGACCGTGGCCCCGTGGGCTGGCCCGTCTGGGATGACGTCGAGGCTTACGCTCCCGAAGTGCTGGTTGACCAGGTCGCTCGTGCCAGGGTCATGGACCTCGTACGTACCGGTCAGGATGGTACCCACGGGAAACTTACCGCAGTCTATAGCCGGAATGGGGTTGCCGTTGAACGTAGCACCGGTGATGGTCAAGGTAACCGGGGCGTATGGCTGAAGTGCAATATTTGCCGCAGGGACTGACGATGGGGCGGTGTTGTCAACGCGCACCCTGATTACCTGCGCTCCTGGATAGAGTGTAGGAGGACTGACATTCGGGTCTTTCGCCTCCATTCTGATCTCCCATTCGCCTTCCATCGAGGCGTTCGTCAGCCACCTGGCAAGTTTATCCACCACCAGGAAGCGGGTGGAGGGAGCCGTGTGGTCTTCCAGGTATTCGTACCAGCCCTCGCCCAGGCCATCGCCATCGTCAGTGGCCGTGAGGTTGAGGTTAAATATTGTATCACCCGGCGATTCCTCTTGCTGCACTGCGCCTATGAATTTTGTGACGTCAACTTCTATCGTGTTGGTGAGCGGATGCCAGGTGTCAATGCCGTCATCTTTTCGGACCAGGATTCTGTATTTCAGTGGTAAAGCCCCGCCGCCATAGGAATCTGGCAGGGTGCCTGCAATGCGTCCGGTGATGGTAATGCCGCCTCCAAATGGACTCAAGGTTACTGAGAAGGCGCCGATCTCCGCATCGCCGGTAGCCAGCCCGGTGGCTGGATCAATGTCATCAACTGCGATATCGCCAACGGTCTCGATAACCGGGCTACGTGCCACCGCTTTGCTAGGCCGCAATTGGATGAGGCATTCCTCGCGATTTCCCCAGACCGGAACATAGTTCGGGTTCGCGGGGGGCGGTGGGGTCTCCCAGGATAGAATGGCGCGTAGACGGACGATCTTCGGCCCAGCTTCACAGGGCACGAGATACTGGGAGAAGTCTTTCTTGAGAAAGACGGCATACTGGACATCCTCCGGCGGGATGGTCTGGAGGTCGTGGACCTGCGCGGTGGCTGTGCCCATATAGGTGAAGCCGCTGCCGTCGCCGAAGTCGATCCAGAAGGCCACGTACTCTGTTGACCCCTTGGCACATAGCCCGCCGGAATAGCCGGAAGACCTTTTGATCGTGAGCACTGCTTCTAGCAGGTCGCTTTGTGGGCGAAGACCGACGCATCTTAGCTCTTCATAGCTGGTGTCTCCGTCCGTTACGATCTGGAGTTTGCCGAAAAGCTCCGCGATTTCGCTCACGCTAAGTCCAAGGGACGCTAAAGGACTATCACCATTCGCTGTGACTAAGGCTGAGGTTACCGTCTTGGCCGTCAGGAGCGTCTGCGCCTCTGTGAAACCGAAGCGGTGAACCGGCACGCCCTTGTTCGCATAGAGCACCTTCTTCTGGGAAAGGCTTAGAGTCTCCAGCGTAAAAGGTTTAATTGTGATATTTGGGTCCAGGCCAGCAATGACGGGGCCGATTGGGTCCGGGATCTTGACCTGAAGGTCAACAAGCCCTTTTACCAGGTCACCCACGAAGAAAGAGTACTTGGGTTGAATCTGGACCTGGACGGTCAAGACATTCCCATAGACCGGCGGCCAGTTGGGTTGATTTGCCGGCGGCGGCGTGTCCCAGGAAAGGATGGCTCGCACCTTGACGATGTTCTCGTTGGTGCAACGCTTCTTGAACGGGGTAAAGTCCTTCCTCACGGCGTAGCAGAGGGGCTTGCCGCCAGGGATGTTATGGACTCGCACACTGCTCAATCCCACATCGTGCCAGACACCGTTGTCATGTATGTCGACGTAGAACCGAACATACTCAAACGATCCTTGGCTGCAGATGTCGCCTCCGTATCCAAACTCCTGCTTAAGGTGGAGCACAGCTTCCAGGCGGTTGGATGGAGGGTTTAGCCCCACACACATCAACTCTTCATAGGTCGTAACGCCTTGCTGAAGCTTGACTGGCTTGTATGGACTCAACTCCAGGTTGCCGAAGTAGTTGGGGTTTTGTAGGATCAACGAACGGAACTGTGCCCGCTCTCGTTCTAATGTTGTTGTGTTTTCGGAATTTTCACAGGTTTTCATTACTATCTCCTCCTTGTTGAGATGATAAGGATGAGTCGAGTAGATCGGTTTCTCCCGATGCTACAGGTTGAGGTTTGTTTTCTCCGTTTTCTGCCTGGTTTCCCGGCAGTACCACAATATTTCAACCATACATCAGTTGGCCCCAACCCTTTCCCTCCCCCGGTATTACCCGGCCTCATTGGTAATATGGGTTGATCCGACTACCTATGCTCCGTCCTCTGGCCTCGTCTCCTCGGCTTCACGTACCCACATTGCTGCAGGAAAGCATAGGTCCTCCCAGGTTCCTGTGAAATCCCTTGGACAGCATGCCATGGACTATGACCCCGGTGGAGTATCCGCCATCTCACCTATATCGATGGCTTCGTTGCTGTCTTCCGTGTTCCTTAACCACGTCGACTCGCTCCACATCATAAGCATTTTCGGAACTGAATACCTTCACCCTTACGGCCTACTGCCTCCCTGTTTACGCTCCACCCATACGATTACCCGTATAGATGCAAAACTCGGGACGGTCGGCTAACTTTATCAGGTTGGCTTCTCAACCAACTGAATCTCACAAGCTTGGCCTGGCGCACTAAGGAATTGCTTTTTTGTTTAGGAAAGATTAACATAGCGATAAGGAAAATTGCAACCTTTTTTTCTAACGGATGTTCACCCCCTCTTATTTTACTAAGCTATTGAAAATATAAGAAGGTTTTAGGACATAGCTTTGCCGGAAAGTTGGCTATATGGCAGATCATCGCACGAGTAATTGACCAGGGTTCCAGGCTTTCCGCTGTTCGGCTGGCACAAACACACGCAGCATGCGACCTATTAGAGATAACACGTGGATTTGATGAGAACGATCCCTACGACAATCTAAAATGGTTAGCCGATAATCAGGAAAAAATCGAAGATAGTCTATTCCGATCAAGGCGTGGTAAAGATAAGCCACAAATATTCCTTTACGACGTAACAAGCAGTTATTTAGAGGGTGAAAGAAATTATTTTGCTGAGTACGGCTATCCACGCGACCAAAAAAAGGGGAAAAAACAAATAGTCATCGGATTATTATGTGATGAGTATGGTGCTCCAGTCTCTGCAGAGGTCTTTGCTGGTAATACACAGGATCCACAAACGTTTTGCTCGCAGGTTAAAAAAGTGGCAGATCGCTTTGGTTGTGAGAATGTAACATTTGTAGGTGACCGAGGGATGATTAAAAGCGCTCAGATAGATGCTCTACCAGAAGGTTTTCACTACATTACGGCAATAACCAAGCCACAGATACATACTTTAATTACTCAAGGTCTCATTCAGATGGGGTTATTTGATGAGAAGATTTGTGAAATTGAGGATGACGGGGTGCGTTACATCCTGCGACGCAATCCATGTCGTGAAGATGAGATCGCCAAGACCCGCTTGTCAAAGCGTCAGTGTATTGAGAAATTTATTAGAGAGAAGAATCTCTACCTGGATGAACATCCGAGGGCTAAGGTATCCGTAGCAATAAAAGAGGTGGAAGAGAAGATAAAACGTCTTAAAATTGACATCTGGTTGAAAGTTGAGGAGCAGAATAGGGTATTAAGTTTGAAGCAAGATGATACCGCACTAAAAGAAGCATCCCTTCTGGATGGTTGCTACGTGATTAAGACTGATCTTCCTAAAGAGGCAGCAGATAAACAGATTATCCATGATCGTTATAAGGATTTAGCTTTAGTGGAACAAGCTTTTCGTAACTGCAAAACTGTGATTCTGGAAGTTCGGCCAGTGTTTGTGCGGACAGAGAAGAGTACTCGTGGTCATGTGTTAGTAGTGATGCTTGGATATATGATTGTACGGAGGCTCCATCAGGCCTGGGCCGGGTTTGATTTGACTGTTGAATAAGGTCTTAAAAAATTATCAACTCTTTGTTCCATAGAAATGAAAGTCAAAAATAATAGTTCTTATTTGAAGATTCCTCGACCACGGAAGGAATCCAGGGAATTATTGAATGCATTAAATATTAGGATGCCTATAGTCTTGCCTCATCGGGAGGTGAATGTAGACACTAAGAAAAAATTGCCAAAGCAACGCAAACTCCTTTAAAAATAATGCCTTATGACCAAATCATACCTTATCTTTTGGGGTGAACAGGATGGCCATCTCTGGGGGCGAATGTACCTTAAACAGATTATGGCTGCTGCAATATGTGAGAGAGCTAAAGAGGCTAAACCCGGACCCTAATGCAAGGATTCATATAGATACTAATGGCTCTATCCTGACAAAGGATTATATAGACGAGCTGGTCGAAGCCGGCATGACCGATATAGACCCAGACCTTAAGGGGTATTATCCGGAGACATTTATGCGGATAACCGCCATAGAAGATAAAGGACTTGTGGAGAGGTACTTGAATACCGCATGGGATGCAGTTAGGTATCTGATTGATAAATATAAGGATAGGGTTTTCATTGGTATAGGGATACCGTACAATAAGGAACTTTTATCGGCTCAACAGATAAATCCCAATTTTTTTTTTGCACTATCAAAAACATGGTCTACTTTATATATCAAACAAAACCAATGGGAAATAAAGTTTTGGCCTATTGACAATGCGCAGGTAATATTTGCTAACCCTTTGTTTTTATTAAGATTTTATGAATCTTAAAGTTTCTCAGCTACATAGCCAAAAAGCCTTAAAAATAAATCAGTTAGATGGTTTTTATCTGCACAGAGTCAATAGGTAATAAAGTTTTTACTTGTTCACCTTTGTCTTTATACCTGATCATTTTGCACATCCTAAAATCCTTTGGGATCTGATCTAAGCCTTCTCATTAATCCTGGCCCGCAGATTCTGAGCCCGAATGCGGATTGAACGAGCGGCAATGGCTGAAAACGTCTTCCACGGTTCTTCGGATGGACGAACCAACCCTAGGATTCGGCGGTGAAAGGGATTATCTTTCTCGCCAACATGTTTGGCCTCCTCAACCCCGACCGAATACCCTTCTGGGTTGGCTGCCTCGTTATACATTCGAAGCGAGGTTACATTTAGATCCTCATCGACCAGGACTATCGCACCGCCATAGAGTGGTTGGGCCTCCACGGTCTCCACCACCCAGCCACCGGTGTTATAGACATTTACCCATTGCGGATATCCTTTAAAATTCATATCTTCCTGAAAGGGTTTGTGGGTATGACCGAAAATAAAGGTAACATCAGGCGGCATATTTCCTTTCAGTTCATTCAGAATCTGCTGCCGCAAGGGCCCGTTCATATAAGCCCAAAGGCCTTTTTCGGCATCCTGGCTTAGTAGACGAGCTGTGTGGGTTCTCTCCCTCCCGGCAATCTTACCCGCCACCGCATTAAAAAGCCACTTTAGAAGCTTGGCCTCCATTGCGTCACCCCAGCCCGGAATATCATATCTCTTTGCCATATTAGTAGCCAATGTGGAGAGGAGATTTTCAACCTGTTCCCAATCCTGCATTTTCTCATATATTAATTCGATATCCTGGCCGGCATCTCCGGAACGTCCCATAGTCGACCAGAAAAAATCAATCCAGGCAAAATTTTCAGCCTCTATGTCCCAAACCTGTCTTGGCATTTCATGGTCAGGGAAAAGCAGAGTCCTCAGGGTGCTTATTAACTGATAGAGCGATTCGGTGAAATGACCATGATGAAAAATAAGGCACTTCTGGTTATCCTTTCCCAAAAGGCCAAAGTTAGGATAGGCTATGGGGATAATGGTATCCTTTAGATGAGGAAACCTTTGAACCAGTTTTGTCAAAAAGTAGGCCCGCACTGGATCGGGATCGTTCTCGACAAACATATTTGTGGTATGCCAGGGAATATTCAAAGGCTTGCCCGGCTCAACCTTCGCCATGTAACCCACATACTGGGTCTCGCGGGCACTCTCCCAAAAATGATGGTCGTGATTACCCGGTATGTAAACAATCCTGTCAAAAAGCCCTTTTCCATGCGGCATAATCAATTCTATAAATCGTTCGAAGACCATGGCCGCCTGATTGTCCGTAGTCAAGGCCAGTTCGAGGATATCTCCATTTAGTATCAATATTGGCTTTTTCTTGTCCTCGTTCTTCGAGATAAGATATTCCAAACACTCTACCAGTTGCTTCATTACCGGGCTCGGCTGCATTGGGTCGGGATCGGTACTGGCTGTTTTCAGATTGGTTAATAGACTATCTTCTTCACCCAGATGCATATCTGATAAGCAGACATAACGTATATCAGGCATATTGCCACCTCCTCCTGAACAAAGCCATTCCTTTAATTAGTTGTCACCTTTAAACTTTCAGTCTTCATCCTCCAATATCATGACACCCCGTAATCGAACTGTGAGAGGTTCAGCATCTGCAAAGATAGTACTTCCGTTAAAGAGATGATCTAACTTTTGCAAAGAAACCGTGGGTGCAATACGGGTAGGAGAACCCCACCATGTTAGCATTGCCATAGTTTGTCCTCCTTTATTAAACGAAGTTAAAAGGCCAAAAGTTGCGACATGATCGTTCGTGGTACAATTATCAAAGATTTAAGAAGAAACTAATCTCCTCCATACGCCAAGGGCGTAGAAGGTGGAATTGAACATTCATCCCAAAAGATTCAAGAAAGTATGCCGTCCTATTACCACAGTAACCTTTCCCGTCCGGATGCCTTCTTCTGCCCATTTAGGAAGCTTCCCCCCTCGCTGCTTCCGGGCGGCTTCGACGTTTAGGTAGTGGTCAGCATTTTGCGTTACGTCCCCCAGTTCTCCGGCCAAAGCCTTCTGGGCAATACTCATCGCCCCCTTCCACCCGTCTGGGTCATCCTCTTTGGCCGTGAACACCTTTGCATAATTGGGATCCTTTGGCGAAGTCCAAGAAAATTGATTGGGCTTCAAGATGACAGCACTGATACCCTCAGCCATTCCTTTCTTGACCCGGTTCAGGATAACATTGCATACTCCTTGCTGCCCCTCCTCTGGCTCTCCCCGTGCCTCTGCCCACAAGCAGACAGCCAATAGGTCTTCTTGTGAAAAGTCTTTTAGGTTCATTTCTGCATCCCTTTCTTCGCATTTTGGGTTAAAAACTCTTGCCCCAGGGCATTCTGCGCACTTTCTTTGAATGTTTATAAATGAACATCTAGAAATTATAATGGGCGCGCATCAAGATATTCCTGCATAGCCTTCCGGCCTGCTCTAATCAGGGATTGCAGGCGGACATCACTCATATCGAATTCAGTCGTGCCATACCCTTTTGCAGGGAGCCGACAAACCTCTTCTTTGTGGCCCTCCATAACAGGTTTATCATGGGCATTGGTCATAGTATTGGCAAGCCGCTTAATTCTCTGAATTGTCTTAAGCCGCATGACATTCTCCAACAATCCACCAGTAACCTTTTCTGTCCCTTTAGCCTCTTCTGCCTCACCGGAATCAGCCACCGGCTTCATTTCGTCAATCAACAGCCCAAGGTTGGGCACGACATCAGGGTCCGTATCACCCATAATGGCCCTCACTTCTTCATCATCTTTAGCTGTAATTAAATGTAAGGGAAAATTAGAAAGAACACCGCCATCAACTATCTCGTGTCCAGATATATCCTTACCCCGATGCCATCCCCACTCCGGCTTCCACCTTACCTCCTGCCAGACAAACGGGATACTCATGGACATCCGCACTGCCCAGGCAACCGGGCAATCCGGGG
>MHDQ01000123.1 GCA_001803565.1 Nitrospinae bacterium RIFCSPLOWO2_12_FULL_45_22
ATTACTGGAAGATAGTGGCAACCGATAGCCAAGGGGCAACGGCAAGCGGGCCGGTATGGAGCTTCACTACTGGCTCAGTCCCTAATAACCCACCCAAGACTCCCAGTAACCCTTCGCCGGCTGATGGGGCAACCGATGTTTCGATCAGTGTCAGCTTAAGCTGGAGCGGTGGTGACACTGATACTGGAGATACTATTACCTATGATATCTATTTTGGTGCCAGTAGCAGCCCTACCCTGGTCAAGAGTGGCCTAACGGAGACCAGGTATATCCCTGGTACCCTTGCTTATAGTACTAAATACTACTGGCGGGTAGTAGCTAAGGACAATCATGGGGCCGAGGCCGGGGGGTCAGTCTGGAGCTTTGAAACTGGCCCAGCTCCCAATAATCCCCCTCATACCCCCAGCAATCCATCCCCAGCTAATGGTGCAACTGTGGCATCCATCAGCTTGAGCTTAAACTGGAGTGGTGGTGACCCCGACACAGGAGATTCGGTGGCCTATGATGTCTATTGGGATGGTGCAGGTAATAACCCTGATCCACCCCTGTGGGCAAGCAACCAGAGGGATACTACCGTTGATGTAAGCCCTCTCCAGAACCCTTCCACAGTCTATTACTGGAAGGTGGTCGCCAAGGATAGCCATGGGGCTGCCGGTACCAGCCCGATATGGAAATTTACTACCGCTGCTACCCTTACTAACCCACCCAATACCCCTACTGGCTTGAAGGCTACCATCACGGGCAAGGCCGTACATATCCAGTGGCAGGCCAATAGCGACTCCAACCTGGATCATTACAATCTCTATGTAGGGTATTCATCCAAAAAATATGACATGACCGGTAGTCCCTTCAATGTAAGCAATATTACCTCCCTTACTGCCTCTGATATACCGGAAGGTACTTATTACCTGGCCCTGAGTGCGATCAACAGTGCAGGCAAGGAGAGTAGCCTATCAGAAGAGATAAAGGTAATGGTAGGTGCTAAGCCGACCATTACCATAAGCAGTAATAAGAATAGCTATTCCCCAGGCGATACCTTTACCCTTTCCTTTGCCCTCAGCAACCCTACGGCTACTACTCAGGTAGTAGATGCTTTCCTGGGTATTATAGCCCCCAGCGGTAGCATCTACTTTTTCGATTCCTCTCCCTTTCAAAGGACTCTGGTACCAGCCAGGGCCGATGACTCCAGAACTTTTACCCCAGCCGCCACTTCTTTGGAACTGAGCCCAGGTTATGATTTCCCTTTGACCCCTTACTTTTCTATGACCTTACCCTCTGGCTTACCTGAAGGCACTTATTATGCCTTTGCTGCGGTAGCTGAGCCCGGCTCTGTCCAGGCAGGTAATCCTAAGATAATGGGAGAGATCAGTATTAGTTCCTTTATATATTCTCCTTAATGGGGTCTTAGGAGCTTGTCCCTAATTACCCTTGATAAAAGCCCAGGAAATGACCTGATTCATACTGACCTTTAGTCTGAAAAGAAGGGGGGAATCTTAAGGTCAGAAAATCTTTGGAATTAATGCTTGCTACAGAATGTATGCATAATCCTTGACAATGAATGGGTTAGCAATTATCATGAGTGATGGATCAACTAAATTCATACAGAGGAGCAAATATTTGAAATATTTCGTATATACCCTGCGCTTGAAGGATAGTCAAACTGATGATTGATAAAAGGGAATTCCAACTACGGACATTCTCGGTGGTAGTTGTGGCGAAGAATCATAACCCCTCTCTTCTAAATCCTGATTTCTTGCTAATACGTCACATCGTGCCCGACGGATATGAGCTAGCCGAACCACCCATCACTACCCCTCCAGTGGCTATAGTCAAGTACAAACAGGGGATTTCCATCACGGTCGAGATGGAGAAACTTCAAGTTATCGAAACCACTGCTGGGGAATTCCCGGAATCGCCGTTGGCTACGGATATCGCATCCAAGTATGTTCATACGCTCCCACACGTTCGATATACTGGCGTAGGGATCAACTGGAGTGGTTTTTTGAGGAAGAAAGATCCCGACCTTTGGATATGCAATCGCTTCTTGTCGAAAGGACCATGGAGGGACGACCCGCACAAACTTGTTTCTTCGGTGGTACGTCTCACGTATGATCTCGGGAATATCCGGTGTAATCTCTCTCTGGCTAGTGGGCAAATTTTTGAGGAAGAGACACCGATTCCTGTTGTGACCGTAGATGTAAACTACCATCACGATATAACAGCATACCCAGGGGATGATGATGTTGTTGGAGTGATCAACTGCTGGAAGGATCGTCTTCACCATTTTCTACTATTGATTCGGGATGTGCTGGATTTGGAGGCCTAATGAGACTCATAACAGAAACTACCAACCCTAAAAGTGCAGAGCTTGCCGATAAAGTTGGTGCGCTATTAAATGATTTAGTTCTGGTTAATACTGAGCGGATGAGTCTTACAGGAGTGAGTTTAGGCTCCTGGCTAGAGACACTTCCGACCGGGAACTTAGCTACCGATCGAGTAGAAAAGATGGGCAGGATCTGGGTCAAACACTGGCCGGAAAAGAGTTTTGAAGTTGGAGGTGCACCGGTTTCGGTAGGTAGCGAAAGCACTGACTCACTGGTCTCGATGGAGGCGATGCTTAGCCCTGATAGGAGAGCTATTCTGGAACGCGCTAGAGCTATCCGTCGAAAGATCGGTCCAGTCCCATGGAAAATCTCTGATATTCTTCGCCAGATGGACGAAGAAAATGAATGAAATGCTAGTCCTAGACGCCTCTGTGGTAGCCAAGTGGTACCTCAATGACGAAAAACTCATTGAGAAGGCTGAGGAGTTCCTCATCCGTATCCTCGCCGGTCAGATCGAGGCGCATGCCCCTGAGATATTGCGTTATGAGTTGGGCCATCTATTAACTAAAGCTCAACGCCAGCCTCAGAGGCCGATTGATCCTGCTCAAAGCGAGGAGGTGTACCGCGAATTTTGTTTACTCCCGATCACTTTTCACCAGCTCGACGATACTGAACGGCAAGAAGTTCTTGCATTCGCCAATACTTTTCGGCGGGGATTTTACGATTCTTCCTACGTCTGGCTTGCAGGACACCTCGGCTGTCGGTGGCTTACGAGTGAGCAGCGTTACGGAGGCAAACTGCCATTAGACTACCCAACCCAACGGATCCTTACCCTGGAATCATATAAACAGTCATCCAGAAGGACATAGCCATTAACAAATAGGCTTTAATCAGTACTGGCTCACCATTGACTTTTTGATTGTGCAACAAAGGGAGTACAAAATATTCCTTTCCAGGAGTAAACTCCTATGACCCCATTTTAGAGCCCTACAAAAGCCAAACATCTTCAGTACCAATTTAACCTGATCTCCCTTGACATCACATAGCATTTATGCGATATATTATTTATGGACTGGCGGGTATAATTCTACCAGGAAGCGGATGGGAAAGAACCTGTAAAAGATTTCCTCATGGAATTAAACATTCCCAGTCGCCAGAAGATATTTTCTTATCTGGATCTCTTGGAAGAAAGGGGATTATTGCCTTATCCCTATTCCCGAAAGATTGAAGGGATAAAGAAGCTTCGAGAACTAAGGGTAGAATTCGCTTCCAATATATACCGGATTTTCTATTTTGTGCACAAGGATAAGCAGATCATTCTCTTACATGGATTCATAAAGAAGAGCCAGAAGATACCATCAAAGGAAATAGCCGTAGCCCAAAGACGGTTAAAAGATTTTTTGGCTAGAGACAAGAAGGAAGGGGGGGTTAGAGATGGCCAGGGAAAGCGGTTTTAGAAGATTATTAGACGAACATCTTAAAGACCCAGAATTTGCTAAAGGGTATATGGAAGAACTGGCTAAGACCAGGATAGCCGTTCAGATAGCTTCCCTCCGGGCGAAACGTGGTCTATCCCAGACAGATTTGGCCAAAAAGATAGGTACTACTCAGTCAGCTATAGCCCGGTTAGAAAATCCCAATTATGGCCGTGCATCTTTGCCCACCCTGGAAAAGGTTGCTGAGGCTTTGGGTGCAAAGTTAGAGATTCGGCTTATTCTTAATAGGGAATACCAAAAGACAGCATGAAAGATTACTTTGGGGGATAGGGATGCTAGCCCCGATAAGCCGGTAGTCCCTGGCCGGTTTCCCCCATACTTAACCACCCAGGGAGCTACTAAGGGAGGTAGCAATGGACGATCAAGAATATTGGGACATAGAATTTAAGACTACCGGGGACTTTCTGAACCATTGCCCAAGTGATGTTCGGGCGCATGCCATCTTCCAAATAGCCAATTACCTTACCTCCCACCCGACACTACCATTCACCCCACAGGATAAGACATTAGGGGATCGGTTTATCATCTCAGACCCCATCTTGCAACGTGTGATCTACTATACATACAGCCCCTTAGAAGAAATAGATATGCGATGCAAGATGCTTGCGACAACCGATATTATCAGGGATGTGGGCTATATATACTATGTCCTGGGATACCCCAAGCTTCAGGATAGTCCTTTACTCAAGAGTTTTTTAGAGAAGCTAAAGAAAGATTTCTCTAGGGTGCTGAATGCTGACATGCGTAAGCTTGCGGGGGCTGAAGGGTCGATAGCCGAACTTAGGGCTAATAGCTACCATGTTGAAGTGGATAAAGATGGTAAACCTACCAAAATAATTATCGACCAGTCGCCCTGGTATAGGATTGAGCACTATATCAAGCAGAAGGAAGGCCATTACTACGTTCTTGATGATAGCCCCGATTCAATTAGTGCCCTTTCGTCACCTGACGAGCATCTAATAGAATGGTATCAATGGTTTGAAGATGAAAAAGGTCTTCAGGATAATGCTTATTCAGGTAAAACCAAAATCTATATCCACGACAAAGATGGAAAGCTAATTGAAAAGTACCCATTCGCCCTGGGGCCTAAATACACGCCCTTGAGGGAGAAGATTCATAAGAAATACTGGTTTGAGCGCAAGGCATTTTGGGTAGAGAAGGGACAAGGATGGGATACCAGAGAAGAGGACCGCATTGACCGCAGGTGGGACCTAGAGCAGATTTTCAGGAAGGCTATTATGGAGTGGGAAGGAGATGTGCCCCCTCCTGCTTACTTCAAAAAAGCTTTAGAATGGGGTTTTATGAACCTTGAGATGAGCTTTAGGAAGAGATTCGTCCCCCACCCTGATGATCCCTCTAAGTATATTCTTAGGGAGGATCTTGATTTTAGTGGTGGCTCCTTAAATGATCGTTTAAAAGATGAGAAGGGTGAAAGTGAAAAGGTCAAAGAATGGATTGACCTATTTCCTGATAAGAAAGATGACATAACAACCATAGAGACCTTGAATACATTATCTCGCCTTATCGAACGTGAATCTCATCCAACAGATAAACTAATCTTGCTCGATTTTTGGGATATATGCCAAAATGATACCGAACCAAGAAGTGATGCAGAGATAGCCCGCCAGCTCAAAACCCAAAGGGTTCACCTTTCCCCCCAGCGTATAGGCCAACGGCGCAAAAGGCTTATGCGCACCCTCCAAGAAATCTTCTGCAAATAACTTATCCCACAACCAGAGCCTTTTAATCAAGCTCACCTTTGCTCAACCTCCCCAAACGTTTATTTAGACAACAATAGGAATTTTTTTTTGCCGGGGGTTTCGATTTCACCTCCTGGCTGCACACTTATATAGTATGACCAGGAATAGAATATCAGAATCCAATAGATAAACGGAGGAAACGGGATGATTTTATATGTGGCTATCAGCCCAAAGGGTGTCCACTACGTTGAAGTCGAAGCGCTAATGGAGGAGGAAGAAGTGGCGAAGGACTTTTATCGTTTGGTTAAGCCATTGCTGAGAGACCTGGGTAAAGCTATTTGTCAGCTTAATAATCGCAGAGGGGAAGAAGATGCCAATAATGGCAAGGGGAGAAAGATAAGCGGATGACTGTATCAAATCTTCATCCAGAGCACTTAGCCGACCTGCGCACGAGCGGGTTAGCGGATGAGGCTATAAGAGTCCATGAGATAAAGGGATTAAAAATGGCAAAAAGCGAGAGACCAGAGCCCATATTCATAGCTAATCGTGTGGAGCAGGAATTTGATCTGATCTTCTATGGGGGGCAGTTTTGGTATTACAATGAGGGCTGTTACAGGCCAGCCGAGATGGAGATTCGGGAATTCTTGCAGACCGTGCTGGGCAAGGACTTTTCATCACACTTTGTAAAGGAAGTTTTTTATGTATTGGAGAGTCGTTGCTTTAAAAAGGCTATCGCTTCTGATCCTGGGTTCATAAACCTCCGAAATGGGGTATATGACTGGATAAATGCTAAACTGTATCCGCACTCAGAGATGCCAGATAAGAGATTTATTTATCAGTTGCCGGTCAGTTTTAACCCGAAAGCTAAGACTCCAAGAATCGAGAAATTTTTGAGTGAGGTAGTAAGACCTGAAGACAAAAAGGCTTTGCTACAGTTTGTTGGTTATTGTCTTATTCCCACGACTAGGTTCGAGAAGGCCATGATGCTGTTGGGGGAAGGGGCAAATGGCAAGAGTACCTTAATCAAGATACTTATAAGTTTGCTAGGCAAGGATAATGTCTCAACTTTATCACTCCATGACCTCTCCCATCGCTTCAGGCTGGCTGATTTGGTGGGAAAGCTCTTGAACGTCTTTCCCGATCTGCCATATAGAAGACTTCAGGATACAGCAAATTTTAAGGGCCTGGTAAGTGGCGACCCCATAACTGCGGAACGGAAATATCAACGACCTTTTACATTTGAGAACTTTGCCAGGCTGGTCTTTTCCACTAATAAATTGCCACCGACCCTGGATGTATCTCCGGCATTTTTCAGGCGGTGGTTACTTATTGAATTCCCAAATTCGTTTTATGGCAAAGATAGAGACCCTGGATTGCTGTCCCGATTGACGACCAGAGAGGAACTAGAGGGATTCTTGCTAATGGCCATAGAGGGGTTGAATTCGCTTTATGAGGCTGAGGAATTTACGGAAAGTCAAGACATGAAGGATTTGAGAACCGAATATGAAAGAACAAGTAACCCGGTTAATGCCTTTCTTGAGGAGCAATGCCAAGTCGACGCAGATGCTGAAATAGAGAATGCAGAGCTGTTCACAGCATTTCGTAGGTACATGTTTAAAGAGAAATTACCTTCAATAGGACGTAACGACTTTTATAAAGAGTTGAAAAAAATAGTCCCTTCGCTTGTGGAAGTCAGGGATTCATCCAGACGGTACCGGGGGATAAAAGTTATATCCTAGACACTTTAGACGGTTTCTACTTATACTGTTATTTTACAGAATTTCAATAAGGATAATAAAAATAACAATAAGAAAAAAACTGTCTAAAGTGTCGAAACTGTCTAAGAAGTGAGGGGAGGGTTATAAGAATGGATGAACTATTGGCCTTTAGGAGAAAAAGAAAAAAGAATGGTGGGCATGTCTCTTCTTTCTTCCCCCAGCCAAACAATAAGGAGAATCAAGAGAGGGCTTCTTCAGTTTTGCCTCTCAGGGAGGAGGAAGCCAAGTTCTGCTCATGGCGAGAGATGGCCGTCTCTGCTGAAGAGTGCGTTAAGCCATGCTATGAGTTCGATCCGGGTAAGGTCAAAGAGTGCAGGCATCTAGTCACTTGGTGGAAAGGGCGGCTTAAATGGTTAGAGGCAAATAACATAGGGGCAAATAGGGATAAGCAACCATCCCAGGTGATAGCCTTGTCTCCTGAAGCTGATTGCTTTGACCCGGATGGCGCCCTTGCTTCCCTGCTAGAATGCGCTGAGAGAAAAGGTATAAGTGATGCCCAGGTAGCCAGCATCGTTGATGACCTTATCCGTGCACAGTCCCTTAAGAGCCCCTGGGGGATCAAGATAAAGGGTAGCCCGGCCTTAGGCGATTATTGGATTGTCTCAGATGAAGAGGCCAAAAAGCTGATCCCTACCCACGAGGTCATCTTTGCCCAGGATGATATCCGGCTACTGGCAGAAGTAAGGGAAATATTTGGTATCAAGTCCGTTGAGGTAAAGAAGTATGACACAGGAAAACAAGCTGGTATCTGAAATCCAGAAGAACGACATAGAGGTAGTCCGGGTATCACTTACCAAATACAAAGGGAAGGACTTCTTTGATCTCAGACTTTATTACAGAGATGATGAAGGGGAATGGAAGCCCACCAAGAAAGGTATATGCTTATCACAAGGGCTGTTTCCTGAATTAAAACAGGCTATACTTACGCTAGAAAAGGCTTTGATTAATCAGAAGAGAGAATAATGGCATACGAAACACAACAAAAACTAACACGTAACCAGCTTAGGGCTATCCCCTATCTTGTGTCCTGCAAGACAATTGATGAGGCGGCCCAAAAGGCCCGGGTATCAAGGTGTCATATCTATAAGTGGTTAGAAGCCCCCTCCTTTAAGGAGGAGTTGCAGCGGCAAAGGGACATAGTAACCAGGGAGGCGCTGGAGAAGCTCAAGGCTTCTATCACCAAGGCCATTGATACCCTGGTTTCTTTGCTAATCTCAGATAATGAAAACATAAAGCTTAGGGCATCCATGTCCATCGTTGATTACACCCTCAAATCAATCGAGTTGCAAGACCTGGAGAAAAGAGTATCAATCCTGGAAGAACAACTGGCAAGCAAAGGGAGGCGGGTGAGATGGGGCTAAAGAGACGAGTAGATAGGCTAGAGGAAATAGCGCAGGACGATGAATTATCTGATCTGCCCAGAGTAATCATAGAGGTTAAGGGCCGATATTATGCTGGTCAGGTTCGGGGAAATGAACCCTTAAGCGAAGAAGAGATCAAAGCCCTCGAATCCAAAGACAAATACAGGCAAATCCTCTGGGTACATATTCATGACCCACGCACAACAGCAAAGGAGCAGCATGGGGGATAACTAAGTCAACACTTAGAATAATGGGTTTGGATAAGCAAATAATCAGTTTGTACCAGCAAGGCAAAGGCATAAAGGCCATAGCTAAAGAACTGGGGACTTATCCTAATGCCATAAAAAGGGTTCTAGTGAAAGTGGGAGCTTATAATTTCTCCAGGAACTATAGGCTGAAGGGTGACAGGGTGACAAGATCAGCATCTGAGAGAGAATGCGCTGTTTGCAGGAACGAAAGGGAAGGTATTTCCGTATGTCCTACATGCTGGGCCTTAATCAGACAAACATTAGAAATTAATCAGGCAATCTTGAGATATAGACATAAATAGGGATAAACCACTATAACCCCCATTAGTGTATGGAGTTAAGCATGGAGAGCATAGACCACAAAATTAAAGCCCTGTCTAAGGGTGAACCCCTATCCCATGATAGAGGACTGATGAACTGTATTACCAGGAATATAGACAATGCTACAAGATAATAACCTCCTGATAGCCCAATATTATGAAAAGGAAACAAACCAATGCGTAAGCTAGATGCCGCACAACGTTTAGGGGTTTCTACTGCCACCTTAAAACGGTTCTTACTCCAGGATAGCCGTTATCATGGTTATCTACTTAAGCGGACTCCTGGGGGCCACTATCGCTTTACCGAGGAAGATGTCCGGCGGCTTGATTATGCTATGACACAGGCGGGTATGCAACGCCATCCTGAGAGGGTTATGTTCCAGCAAAGAGGAAGAGGGCAAAGTAGAAGGATGAGAAGGTGGTAAGAAGCCTCAAAGAATACGAAGCATGGCTCTCATTCATGGAGCAGCGCAAAACCCGAATTAAGGAGCTTTATCTCCTCCAGGGCAAAGGGCAGCACCAAATAGCTCGGATTATAGGCATTTCTCAGCCGGGCATAAGGAAGCACTTGGCCAGGATGAATTTGCTAATCCCCAAAAACAGCACTTCTCCAGACGGTGTCCCCCTTCCCATTACCTTGAAAGAGGGTGAGTTTATCAAGGTAGAACCTGGCGGGTATTCATGGGGGAAGCCTAGCCTGGAGATAGGACGTTGTGAACGTTGCCGGGGTTTCTTTATCAGAGGATATACCGGAATGCGTTTCTGTTGTGATGCCTGCGGGTCTAGCAATCCGTGTACCTGTGGCACGTGCAAAAGGGGAAAAGTAGTTATCTCGTGATAGGTTATATGGACAAACGACTTCTCACATTAAAAGAAGCGGCTCGATACCTGGGCAAAACCGATAAGGCCCTTTATCTCTCTGTGATGAGAAAGGAAGTCCCTTTTCGTAAATGGGGCAAGAAACTGATCTTTGACCGGATGGAATTGGATAAGTTCATCTCTACCTTGCCAGGTGTGACATTTGAGGATGTATTGGCCAATAAATACTCCCCTCTAAGATAATGCCTTTCCTGTAGCATTATTGACCTATTACACGGTTCTTAAAAACATTCACCTTTAGCACAAGATAATTTGATATATCTAGCAATTTCTAGTCGGCTTAAACAAACCCTTACCAGATAAGCATTTCAGTAGAAAATATAGTAGTTAAAATAGTAGTTACTCCAGTGAAAAAATGGGGGGAAATGAGAGGAAATGAGAGAAGGTAGAAATTGCCGTTTTAGCTAATAAAATAAGGGGTTTAGCCTATCTAATAAGGATTTGACCAAACCCCTTTAACCGCCTTGGCAAGGCGATGCTCTACCGCTGAGCTATTCCCGCAATACATTATTTATCAAGCCTTTTAGAAGGAAGTAGTATAGAGTTATAATGAAAATAGCAATTATTTCAGATAAATTTTTTTAACACTTTTCCCGGGTTCTGTCAAGATGCTATCCCGTCCAGTCGGATTTTAATTATGGTTTTGCTTAATATATTCGACCCCGGCGCGCAGGGCCTTCTTGTTTAACCCTATCATGGCCTCTTTACCTTCTTCTTTTAAGGAATCTGTCAAAGTCTCTTCAATAATATCCAGTGGCAATGCCTCGGTAAGGCCCAGATAAGCCCCTAGAAGGACCAGGTTCGCCACCCGGGGAGAACCATTTTTCTGGGCTAGCTCGCTAGCCGGTAAAGCAATAACCTTTAAGTCTTCCCGTTTGATCTTCCCCACGATAAGGGAGCTATCATAGATAAGAGTTCCACCCGGTGCAATAGTACCTTCATACATATCTAACGATCTCTGGTCACAAATGATCATGATCTCTGGCTCTGAGATCAAAGGAGAATATATATCTTCATCGGCAGTTATTACATAGCAAGCAACGGTGCCACCCCGCATAAAGGTCTCATAGGTAGGAAACCAGGTTACATTTTTAAAGTGGTTCAGGCCG
>MHDQ01000124.1 GCA_001803565.1 Nitrospinae bacterium RIFCSPLOWO2_12_FULL_45_22
CAGAAGCTACTTCTGGCTATCTCTATAGGAGCTGGGAGGATTTATACCGCAAAGAATGGAGCTGGGATAAGGTAGGCCGTGGCACCCACTATGGCAATTGTTGGTACCAGTTGGGCTGCTGTTTTGATATTTATGTAAAAGACGGTATTGTCTGCCGGGAAGAGCAGGCCGCAGAATATCCCCAAACTAACCCCGAGGTGCCGGATTACAATCCCCGCGGTTGTCAGAAGGGCTCCTGTTATAGTGAGCGTATGTATAGCCCCGTCAGGATAAAATATCCTTTGAAGCGCATTGGGGAGCGGGGTGAAGGGAAGTGGCAAAGGGTCTCGTGGGATCAGGCCCTGGATGAGATTGCTGATGCTATGCTGGATGTGATCCTCAAGGATGGGTCTGATACCATAATCTGGGACCCCGGTACTCAACTGAGTATTGGCAACCAGGGGATGGGCCTCTTCCGGTTAGGGAATTTGCTGGGAACACCAATCCTGGACACCAATACCGAGATCGGTGATGATCGCCAGGGTGCTGGTGTAACCCTGGGTAAGATCTCCTTTGGAAGCTCAGCGGATGATTGGTTTTATTCGGACTTATTTTTTATCTGGGGTGCCAATCCCTTTTATACCCAGATACCGAACTGCCACTTTTTCTTAGAGGCCCGTTATAATGGCACCAAGATCATCGCCATTACCCCGGATTATAACCCTTCATCTATCCATGCCGACTTATGGCTCCCTATAAACGTAGGCACCGATGCGGCCTTAGCCCTTGCTCTGGCCCAGGTCATTATTGCTGAAAAGCTCTATCATCAATCCTTCATTAGAGAGCAGACCGATCTACCCCTGCTGGTAAGGGATGATACCGGCAGATTTTTAAGGGAGTCTGACCTGAAAGAAGGTGGCAGAGAGGATACCTTTTACTGCTTTGACCTTAATAGTAAGACCATAAAAGAAGTACCTAAGCTTAGCCTAGTCCTGGATAGGATATTACCGGCCCTGGAGGGAGAATATGAAGCGGAGACCGCGCTTGCCCCTGCCCAAAAGATAAAGGTCAGGCCAGTATTTGAGGTTTTGAAAGAGAGGCTTAAGCAATATACCCCGGAGAGGGCTTCCCAGATAATCGGGATAAGACCCGAGATCATAAGAGACTTGGCCTTCCAGATAGCTAAGGCCAAATCAGCTACCTTTATTTCTAGCCTTAATTTCGGAAAATTTTATCATGGTATCCTAACCGAGAGGGCGCAGGTCTTAGTCCTGGCTTTATGCGGCCATTTCGGCAAGAAAGGGAGCGGATTCAATAGCAACCCCTGGCTGTTTCCCGATGCTATGGATAAATTCACAGTCATGCAATCCCCAGGGTTGGAGGGCTTGAAAGATTATGAGAAGCTCGTGCAACCGCTCTTCGCGAATTTGAGTAAGCAAGGATACACTAAAGAGATGATACTCTATGAAGCAGCCCGCGAATCTTATCGGAAAGGGGAGTGGGTATCAGCGGCCTTTTTCTGGTATATCCATGGTGGGTTGAAGGAGTTCAGTAAGGGGGCAAAGTGGGACCCTTACCTGAAAAGGGATATAGAGGATTATGCCAAAGAAGCCCTGGATAAAGGTTGGCAATTCATCACCCCAGCACCGGATAAGGCACCCCGTATCCTCTTTGAGTATGGGGGCAATATCCTGCGTCGGGTCAGGGGCTATACCAAATTGATTGATACCCTGCTGCCCAAGCTCAGGCTCCTGGTAACCATTGATTGGCGCATGTCCTCCACTGGCCTTTACTCAGACTTTGTCTTGCCCGCAGCCGGCTGGTATGAAAAAGCAGATATAAAATATAATGCTCTCTTTGTCCCCTTTGCCCATGTGACCAATAGCATCGTGAGCCCCCTATACGAATCCAAGCCTGAATGGGAGATATTCTGCCTCCTGGCAAAGAAGGTTCAGGAAAAGGCAAAGGAAAGGGGAATAAGCAGTTTCAAAGATAAGGATGGCCAGGAGAGAAACCTTGATAGGCTCTATGAGACCCTGACCTTTAATGGGTATTATAAGGAAGATGACCATGAAAAACTGGCGGCCGATTTTGTCAAACTCTCCAGCAATCTCCAGGGGGTAGGGTGGAAGCAACTAAAGGATAAAGGGTTTGCTAAATTTACCAGCCTGGGAGACAACCCTGCCTGTGTCGGTAGTGTCTGTGATATCAAGCCGAATGAGACTATTACTGCCTTAGTAGGGCACACAGAAAAGAAGATGCCCTATCCTACCCTTACCCGGCGGATGCAGTTCTATATTGATCAGGAGCTCTTTATGGAATTGGGCGAAGAGATGCCGGTACACAAAGAACCACCAAAGGTCGGTGGTGACTACCCGCTGGTGATAACTGGTGGCCATACCCGCTGGAGTATCCATGCCTCCTGGCGGGATGATCAGTATATGCTGCGGCTACAGCGCGGGGTACCTGTGATGTATATGAGTGTTAAGGATGCCAAAGAGCGGCAGATAAAAGATGGCGAGGAAGTAGAGGTCAAGAATGATCTCAATTCCTTCCGCATCCAGGCCAAGGTCTCACCAGCCGTGCGGCCCGGTCAGGTCATTATCTATCATGCCTGGGAGAATTTCCAATTTAAGGAGGGCAAGATGTTTCAGAACCTTATGCCTACACCGCTAAATCCTGTCGAGCTGGCTGGTGGTTATTTTCACTTGCGGCCCATGTTTACTTGCTTCCAGCCCGGCCAGAACGACCGCGATACCCGTGTGGAAGTGATAAAGATATAACTACTCTTTCAGCAGTTGCAGGAATTGATCTTCTGTAAGGGTCTTGACCCCCAAGGCCTTGGCATCGTCATATTTTGACCCCGGCTCCTTGCCTACCACGACATAATCGGTCTCTTTGCTGACGGCTGAGACAGCCCGCCCACCTCTATCTTCTACGAGCTTTTTTGCCTGAGCCCGGGTAAGGGTCTCTAAGCTGCCGGTAAAGACGACTCTCTTCCCGGCTAAAGGACTTTCTTTGGCTGGTATAGCAGCCGGGGCGGCCAGCCTCACCCCGGCCTGTTTTAGCCTTTCTATGACCTGGAGGTTCTTTTCCTGTCTAAAAAAGGTCACCACACTTTCTGCTACCTGGGGACCAATCTCCCGCACTTGCATCAGTTCATCCTTAGTAGCCTTTTTTAATGCCTCAATACTGGCGAAGTGCTGGGCCAGTACTTTAGCAATATGCTCCCCCACATGCCTTATGCCCAGGGCATAGATCACCCGGGCTAAGTTAGCCCCCTTACTCTCCTCTATAGCAACCAGGAGGTTCTGGGCAGATTTATCGGCCATGCGCTCCAGGGGGAGGAGTTCTTCCTTTTTCAGGGAATATAGATCAGCTACATTATCAATCAAACCCTTCTCTACCAGGAGATTGACGGTTTTATCGCCTAGTCCCTCAATATCCATAGCGCCTTTGGAGGCAAAATGGGCAATGGCCTCTTTTAGTTGGGCCGGGCAGGAGATACCACCAGTGCAGCGGTGATAGGCTCCATCCTTTACTACTTCCGAATTACAGACCGGGCAGCGTTCCGGTAGGCGATATCTTCTCTCCTGACCGCTCCGCCTGCCGGCTATAACCTTTACTACCTCAGGGATAACATCGCCCGCTCGCCTTACCACGACGGCATCGCCTACCCGCACATCCTTCTTGTCTATCTCGTCTTGATTATGTAAGGTAGCACGGCTTATCTCTACCCCACTTAAGCGGATCGGTTCCATAACCGCTACCGGGGTTAAGGTACCGGTTCGGCCCACCTGGGCAATGATCTCCTTTATTAGGGTAGTTCCTTCCCGAGGTTCGAATTTATAGGCCAAGGCCCAGCGTGGGCTCTTGGTAGTAGTTGCTAGGCGCCCCTGGTAATCCAGCCGGTTCACCTTAATTACAATCCCATCCATCTCATAGCCCTGCCCCTCCCGTTGCTCGGCTATCTTATGGTAATATTCTATTACTTCATTTATATTATGGCATTTCTGAACCAGCTTATTCACCCGTAAGCCCCAGTCCTGCATAGCCATAAGGGATTCCCAATGGGTCTCCAGACTGAATCCCTGGATTCGGCCCAGGCCATAGCAGAATATCTTCAGGGGCCGTTTAGCCGTTATGCTAGAATCCAGTTGCCTTAAAGAACCGGCTGCGGCATTGCGGGGATTAGCAAAGAGGGGCTCACCTAGCTCCTCCCGCTCTCTATTCAGGGCCTCAAAATCCTTCATATCAATATAGACTTCACCGCGCACCTCGAGGAGGTCAGGCACCTGCCTGGTCTGGCTGGCAAGCAGCCTAAGGGGAATATATTTTACCGTGCGGAGATTCTGGGTAATGTCTTCTCCCACTTCTCCATCGCCCCGGGTAGAACCTACGGTAAATATCCCTTTCTCATATGCCATCTCTACCGCCAGGCCATCAATCTTTGGCTCTGCGACATACTCAATCTCTTCCGAGGTATTAAGGAATCTCTTCACCCGTTTATCAAACTCCAAAACCTCAGCCTCTTCAAAGGCATTGGCCAAGCTGAGCATGGCTATAGCGTGGCGCACGGTCTGGAATTTATCTAGAGGTGGCGCCCCTACCCGCTGCGTCGGCGAATCCGGGGTAATCAACTGGGGGTATTTTTGCTCCAGGCTTATTAGCTCCTGCATAAGCTGGTCATATTGCGTATCAGAAATCTCCGGATCGTCCAGGACATAGTACCGGTAGTTATGGTAGCAGATGGCTTCCCGAAGCTTCTCTATCCTGCTTAATACTTCATTCACCATAACCTCCCTTTTTCCTATTCGTCATCGGGTCATTAGGTTATTAGGTCATTAGGACACAGGGTCATAACCTAATGACGCAATCACCCAATCACCCAATAACGGCTATTAATTTATTGGGTAGCTTTTCTATTTCTGAGGGATGCTATATAGCCATTGAGAACCTTAATACATCTATAGGACAATTCCTTTAATTCTCGAAATTTGTCTTCGTCTATATAATTCTCATCATAACTGGTTATTAAATGGTCTATAATCTCAAACAAGGAACCCCTGGCTTGTCGGCAAAATTGGATATTTTCCTGATAGTGGTAACGACCAAACCCCTCTGCGATATTGGCAGTGGATGATATGGCAGCCCTCTGTATCTGCGGCACTAAGGTATATTTCTCACTTTCAGGAAAGATTTTTGTAACCTTATAGATTTCTTTTCGGAGTACCCGGCATAATTGCCATAATTCGAGATCTTCAAAGGTATTGATTGGTTTCTCCCTATCCGCCATTGACCTAATAACCTAATAACCCAATAACCCAATAACCTAATAACCTAATAACCCTCAATAAACATGGTGGAATACAGTGCGGGCCTCAGCTATAAGCTCATCGTATCTACCTTTATAGCGGGGTGAGAAATGGAATAAGACCAGCTTCTTTACCCGGGCTTCCCGGGCCAGGATAGCGGCCTCTCTAGCTGTGAGATGATAGGAAGACTTGGCCTTGTCTCTATCCGCCTCCAGAAAAGGCCCTTCACAATAAAATATATCAGAAGCGTTAGCAAAAGAGATAATTTTTTCTTTGGCTGCTTCGGTCAGTAGAGCATCGGTCAGATAAACCACCTTAAACCCCCTGGTCCATTCCAACAAATTAGCCTGTAAGTCTGAAGCCGGGTAAACTTTGTCCCCTATTTCCAGGGACTGATCTTTCATAGAACCCGACAACACAGCCTCTTTAAGCTGCCGTAGCCAGGGGCCAGGCGGCAACTGCAGCTCTTGCAGCCTATCTTTATTTACTCTTATCACCGGCTTCTCGGTTATCCGGTACGCCAGAGAAGGGGTCTTATGATCCAGGGGTAAAAAATCTACTACCAGGTCATTATCTTCCAGGAAGATGTTTCTATGTTCCCTCCATTCCATTTCTTGATCTGGCTCAAACCTGTTTTTGCATTGATACCGGCTGATCCTGAGCCGCTCTCCAATGGCCTCATGGACTACAATGGTCAATCCTATCTCCTGGGCAATGTTCCAATTATATCCTTTGAGCTTACCCTGGATATTCTGGGCAATGCCTTCCGGGCCATAAATATGGAGAGAGTCTTTCCGCTCCAGGATGAGCCGTAAGATATAGTCAAAACCGATAAAATGGTCTATATGGGTATGGGAGATAAAGAGGTCTTTTACCCGCAAAATCTCTCTGGGGGTCAATTCTGTCAGGAAGCCACAGTCAAAAAGCAAGGCCCTTTTCTTGCCTACTACCTCCACATAGAGAGAGGGGTCACCTTCCTCACCTCCACCTAACTTTATTACCAGGGCCATAATTTTCTTTACCCATTCTCCCGGGGTAACCTTTGCCTACCACTAAGGCACAAAAGCAATAGGGATCAGGGCTCGGGGCTCAGGGTATAGAGATCCAAAAGCTGTTCCCCGACACCTGATCCCTGCTCTGGGGCCTTGGTGGCCTAACCTGTGAGTATCCGTGGTCATCCGTGGTTAAAATCCTCATTTTGACTAAACAGTTGCGATAGTTATTATACCTGGGAAATCCTTAAGAGGAAACAATAGAGAAGAGAAGTAGTTTATTAGAAGAGTTTTAGGGTACGGATTTTCACAGATGCCCACAGAACTGACCAGGGTTGCTCTAGCCCAATAGCGGCAGAGGTAAGCTCTGTGGCTACATTTTGTGATGAATAAATCTTTATGCGGTTTTTGAGAAAAAGCCTGTCTGACCTGTCTGCCAAGGCACAGGCAGGCGGGTCCCTGACCCCGGTGAACTGTTACTACCTTTATTTATGATACTGGAGTATTCAAGATAAATCTCTTTATTATCTCAGCCCCACGGTCAGGTTCATC
>MHDQ01000125.1:0-2463 GCA_001803565.1 Nitrospinae bacterium RIFCSPLOWO2_12_FULL_45_22
AATGCGCTCAATGTCACGTAACTCTTTGCGGCTGTAGCCGTAATTCTCTGCCAGCGTTACATCGGGGTCAAGCCAAAATTTGGCACTCCGATTCTCTCGGTCTACGTGCATATGTCGTGGCTCGCCGCAATCGTAAGAGTAAAAGTAAATACGATAAGGGCCAATTCTTAAAGCCGTCGGCATGGTTACAGGTAGCCCTCACCTTTGCTTTCGTTTTCGTTCAAGATACCACATTTCGCCATTAATGCACTGAACCCGCACTATGTTGCACCGCCGTTGTATGAAAAGCCGTGTAACGATCAGCCTGAGCGGCGCGGCTTGTCTGCGTCCGCTTGAATAAGTTGTTAGGCACTCGTTTTTCTGTTACACGAACCTTAAATTGCAATTGCCTTATTAAACTCCTCAACTTTGGTGGGTTTTTGTTCAGCGTTCCACAAGTATAACTTGGCCTGCATGTATAACCAACTTTCAGGTGATGTTCTTGTTGCCTTACTAACCCGAACGGCCATTTCAGGACTTAGAGAGGCTTTACAGTTTAGTAATTCTGATAAGGTCTTTCGAGTTACTCCTAAACATTTAGCTGCTTCTGTTACGGTTAGACCCAGAGGCTTTATAACATCCTCTCGTAAAACCTCTCCAGGGTGAGTTGGTTTTCTTTTTCCAATCATTTTAAGCGCTCCTTTTAAATTTAATGATAATCACGGTAATCTACATCTATTGCATCTGCGCCATCAAACCTAAAAGTAACTCGCCAGTTGCCGCTAACCCAAACAGACCATGTGCCTTTTTGTTTTCCTTTAAGCTCGTGTAATTTATAGCTAGGTAAATTCATATCATGAGGTCCTACAGATGCATCTAAACGGTCTAAGATTCTGCCAAGCCTGGGAGCATGTTTCGCATTTATTCCCCTCCGAATATCATTGTAGAAAAATTTTTCTAGTCCCTTGTGCTTGAAAGATTTAATCATCCATTATCTTACCCATTGATATATTAACATGTAACCCATAACGTTGCAAGTGATAAATAATGCTATCAATTCGATTTGCCTAACAAGAGTTTCAGCGGCGGCAGGCTTCCCAGGCGAGCACCCGCATGGACAATTTGCAGGTATTACCCGCCTGAAGGCTTGTTCAGTCAGCCATTAATTGAGGAGCTTTCTATCTTGCCTGCTACTACTCGTCAGAATCAGATTTCGCCAGTGCCACCACAGGTCGGGCATTTACCATTTCCACCGCAGTTATAGCACTTGATATGTCCTTTTCCAAAGGGTTGAGGCCATCAACCAACTCGTCAAGGAAACCACCTACCCCCCCTCCATGACAAACCGAGCAGACACCGTCGCCTCTTTCCGGGATTGACAATGTTGCTACAGAATCACCATCTGGGCATTTCATCTTACCACCTCCTCAGAGTACGGTAGAGGTGCTCCAGGGCACTTTGGTCTACCGCCTAACGTACACGCATAAGCCACCTTGGGTAACGCGGCTTCTTGCGTTACCCAAGGTCGGCCTTCATGCGATTGTTGGGCTTGTTCCCCTTTACCCCAACGCAGATGCAAGTGCTATTTACTATGCCCCAACTCTTCTGGGTTCCATACCTCGTACTCCGTGTGCTTGCCACGTGTGATGAGCGCCGGTGGACGGTGTTCAGTGAAGCACTCCCAATTGGGGATTATCGCCGCGCAATCGTCATAAAAGATTTTTCGGACATAGTCCCATGATGAACGTACGAGCCCGGGGTCATGGTAAGTAATCCAACGCGACCTGCCTTCCGAGCCCCACCCAACGGCAACTACCGCATGATTCTCGATGCCGCCACCAGAAATAATCACGGGAAGGTGCCAAGAGATAGCATTACAGATGTCACTGACATTCCAGATGCGTTCCAAGGCACGCAATTGACGATTGTACTTTCGCTTTCGCATCCTTCTACACTTGACCCGCTGATGAATAAAATAATTTGTTGCTCTGCAGTCTGTGTAGTACTCACAAAAGAGCTTGTTGAGTATTCGAGTCGCGTCGGTCGTTCTCATTCCGTTGAAGAACCAATCTCCCACTTCCTCTTTAAACTTCCGGTCGCTTCGTGCACGCTGCCGAAGTATCTGGAAGACCGGGCTACCTTCCCTCTTGTAGTGGGGGGCTTCGTGTATTTTCCCGTGGAATTCTGGGTATAGAGCGACCAGTACCATGGACATGGCGTAATAAACACAGAGACCATCAGCTTCCCCTTGCAAGTAGTGAGGAACGCCCAAGAGCTGGATTTCATTGTATGTGCTGCTCATCCTCCTCGCTGGCATGCCTGTCCTCCACATTATTCGATCTATATAGCCCAACTACTAATTAGGCAGAATTTTTTCTATATTTTCTAGGTAAATGCAGAAAAAATTCTGCATTTACCAATATATATTGTATTTTATAGAAAACTGACGTTTTAAGGAAAACCCTTTGAACCATCCAAATCCTT
>MHDQ01000125.1:2472-15331 GCA_001803565.1 Nitrospinae bacterium RIFCSPLOWO2_12_FULL_45_22
GGAAAACCCTTTGAACCATCCAAATCCTTTCTGAGAATATCCTTACAAATTGTAACCCTCAAAACTTTGCCATTAGTCACCAGTCAGTTACCTTTCTCCTAATGACTAATGATCAGTGACTAATGACTATTTTTCCGGCCGGATAGTAACATATCCATCCAGGGCTTGCAAGGTCTTTTTTATGAATACGCCCGGGTCATCAGGGGTTGATGCCTTTATCACGGCACAGTTTTCTCCTACCCACTCTAGAGGGACATTCCGGCCATCATCCAATGGCAGTCTTGGGTGGGGGATAAGAACTATCCGGGGGCTAAAGGTCAATGTGATTATATCCCTTTTCTTCTCCAGTCTCTCCAGCCGTATCTTTCTTGCTAATATCTTCAGCTCCAGGAAGGTAAAGAGGTTAATAAAAGGCTCTGGGGGCAGACCGTATCTATCCTCCAGCTCTTCTTTCTGGCAATAAAGCTCTTCTATATCATCAATATCGGAGAGCTTCTTATAGATATCCAGCCGCTGCCCGCTATGGCTGATATAATCGTCTGGTATATAACCCTGGAAGGGAATGATTATCTCGGGTTCCACCACTTCCTCTACCCCTTCTCGCTCGCCTTTCAGTTCTTTGACCGTCTCTTCTAATAACCGGCAATAAAGCTCAAACCCAATAGCGGCCATATGGCCCGATTGTTGTGCGCCAAGGATATTCCCGGTACCCCGTATCTCCATATCCCGGCTGGCCAATTGGAAGCCAGAGCCCAGATGGCTAAGCTCCTTAATAGCCTGGAGCCGCTTTCGGGCATCCTGGGACAGGTGGCTCTCACTTGGTACCAGCAGATAGGCATATGCCTGGTAGCGGTCTCGGCCTACCCGCCCCCGGAGTTGATATAGGTCAGCCAGGCCGAATCTGTCTGCCCGATTAATAATGATGGTATTAACTGATGGTATATCCAATCCTGACTCTATTATGGAGGTACTTAGAAGAATATCAAACTGCTCCCCCAAAAAACTAACCATCGCCTTTTCCAGCTCTCTTTCTGGCATCTGCCCATGGGCAATCTCTATCCGGGCTTGCGGAACCAGTTTTTGCAAATATTTCTTCATTGCCCTAATACTTTCTATGCGGTTATGGACAAAGAATACCTGGCCATTTCGCGCCAGTTCTTTATCTATTGCCTCTTTGATAATACCGGGGCTGAAGTGTTTTATGAAGGTCTGGATAGGTAACCGGTCTTCCGGTGGGGTCTCAATAATGCTTATATTCCGTATCCCTGCCAGAGAAAGGTATAGGGTACGAGGAATAGGTGTAGCAGTAAGGGTTAATACATCAATGTTCTTCCGGAACTGCTTCAGCCGTTCTTTATGAACCACTCCAAAGCGTTGTTCTTCATCAATAATCAATAAGCCCAAGTCTTTGAATTGGATATCCTTTTGTAAGAGTCGGTGCGTTCCAATGACAATATCTACCAGGCCATTCTTTATACCCTGGATGATCCTGGCTTGTTCCTGTCGGCTCCTGAAGCGGCTCAGCATCTCTATATTAACCGGATAAGGGGCAAACCTGCGCTGAAAAGTCTGTAGATGTTGCTGAGCTAATATGGTAGTGGGCACTAAAATTGCTACCTGCTTATTATTCATCACTGCTTTGAAGGCGGCCCTCATAGCCACCTCTGTCTTGCCATAACCTACATCACCACATACCAACCGATCCATAGGATCGGGATTTTCCATATCCGCCTTTACATCCTGGATAGCCTGGAGCTGATGCGGGGTCTCTTCGTATTCAAACATGGAATCAAACTCCTGATGCATATGATTATCTGGAGAGAAGGCGGAGCCAGAAGATACCTGGCGGGCCGCATACAATTTTAAGAGATCCTGGGCCAGGTGTCGTAGGGACTCTTTAATCTTCCGCTTCAGGTTCTTCCAGGCATTATGGCCCAGTTTATCTAACCTGGGAGTTACAGGCCCGGCCCCTATATAGCGTTGGACCAGATTTAGCCGATCCAGGGGGACATATAACTTATCCCCATCTGCATATTCAAGCTCAAGGAACTCCCGGATATTACCACCTGCTTCTAGCCTGGTTATGCCCAGGTACTGGCCAATCCCGTAATCTACATGAACTACATAATCATTGACCTGCAGGGTAGAAAAAGTAGAGAGGGGAAGCTCTTTCTTTATCTTTTTGGCCAGGAGCCGTTTTTTCCGTACCCCGAATATCTCATCTTCTATCAGAAAAGCAATCTTTAGGTCAGGCAGTAGAAAGCCAGCCGAGAGGTTTCCGATAGTAATAGTTACTGGGTAAGGAGGGGCGGGGAGAGGTTTGGCTGGTACCACGCTAGCGATCATGGTGACAGAAGGGCTCCGGGGAAGTATTTCAGAGGGGATGTCATAGGCTTCTACCAGGCCCTTCAGACGGGTGGCCTGCCCTTTATTAAGACAGACCAGAAATATGCGGTAATAATCCCTTTGCCACTGTCTTAACTGACCGGCTAGCTCGGAAAACCTATTCCTATAATACCCGATGGGTTGAATAGTCAGACCATAACCATGGTTTTCCTCTGCTAGATCGAGGCTGGATAGTTCTATTGTTTGGTACTCATCCAGGTATAGTCGGACTTCTTCTGGGTCTAAGTAAAGACCATTTGATCCTTTCTCAGTTAAAGACTCTGTGAACTTATCCTTTACCATAGCCGGCTCGATCATTATAAGTAAGCTATTGGCCGGGAGATAGTCAAAAAGACAATCCTTTGCCCCGGAGGGGTCAGGGAATTCTTTAATAGGGAGGATTTTTACCTGATATATAGGCCGGATAGATTTTTGTGTTTCTGGATCAAACTCGCGTAAGGATTCTATCTCATCGCCATTAAACTCTATCCTGACAGGATAAGTCTGGGCCGGTGGAAAGATATCAACAATACAACCCCGGATACTAAACTCTCCCCTTTCTTCTACTAGCTCAGTCCTTTGATACCCGCTGGTAATGGCGAGGGTTATTAGCTCTTCCCGGGAGTAACAATCCCCCAGGTTCAGATGACTGGTCTGAGCTACCAGATTGTTTTTGGGATAAACTTTACTACCAAGAGAGGCTACGGGGATGAGGATGGCGGCTTCAGGGCCAGTGGCTAATCTATCCAGGACCTCTATCCGCTGGCCTATTGTTTCTTGCGAGACAGATGCTTCAGGGCCAGGGAAGAGATAGAGATTTTTAGAGTAGTTAGGGGATGAGCCAGAAGGGTTAAGGAAAAAATCTAAGTCCTGATAAAGGTCTTTTGCCTGGGCTTGATCCGGTACTATTATCAGCAGGTTACGCTTAGTTGTGGCAAATATTAAACCCAGGAAAAAGGCCTGGGTAGAGCCATGTAAATTACTCAGATGGATAACCCTTTTGCCATTATCAAGCTCCTGCCATAGAGGCTCCAAAGAAGATAGGTTAAGCGATTCCTTTTGCATTTAATTCATACCATGCCCTTTCTACTTGTTCCTGTAACTCTTCTATCGAACCGTTATTCTTTATGATAAGGTCGGCATATTTAATCCGCTCTTCATTAGAAAGCTGAGTGGCGAGGCGCTTTTTGGCATCTTCTGGCGATAGGTTGCGATCTCGTTGGAGACGCTGAATAGCTACTTCTTTATCCGCGACCACCACCCATACTTTATTAACCAGGAAGAGCCAATTGGCCTCTATCAAAATAGCCGCCTCCAGGAAGACATGTCCTTTATCCCCTCTCTTATCTCGCTGCACCGCAATATCTCTTTGGGTTTCCTCGACTATCCGGGGATGGGTGATCTGATTTAATTTATTCAGGGCCTCTTTATCATTGAAGACAATGACTCCTAACTTAGCCCGATCCACGGTCTGGTCGGGCTTAAGGATAGCCGGGCCAAAGGTTGCTACTATATCTCTCCAGGCATCCTTGTCCGGCAGATAGACCTGGTGGCCGATCAAGTCAGCATTAATGATATAGGCACCCAGGTCCGTCAATATTTTAGATACTAGAGTCTTGCCTGAAGCGATACCACCTGTTAGGCCAATCACCTCCATCATCTTTTCCTTTCTCCTTATCTGAAACCATTCACCTGTCTGACCTTCCCCTGCCACTAAACAATGACTAACCAACCCTTTGCCACAAAGTCACGAAGACGCAAAATTTCTAATTATAGTAAGGGACTAAATTAAGTTGTCATTTCGACCGAAGGGAGAAATCTTCAAGATTCCACGCTTCGCTCGGAATGACAGCTTCCATATGTCAACTTATTTAAGTCGTTCACTATAATTGTTTTTAAAAGGGAAAAATAACCCTTTGTGCCTTAGTGCCTTTGTGGCTAATACAAGTTTTTATTGTATACTTTTTCATGAAACGCTCTACCAGTATGCCGTGAGCAGCGAGGAGTGAGCCAGGAACCGCTAACTCCTTACTGCTTACCGCTCACTTTTCCAGGGTAAGGTGGTAATAAATTTTGGGTAATTCCTGGGGCAGTTGGCAAACATCCTTAATGACCATATAATCGGGACCACCGCACATAGCCCTGAGATAGTCGTGGCCACAGGGGTCAACTGTTATACAAAAAGTCTTTAGCCCGGCCCTCTGTGATTCTTTGAGGGCTACCATAGTATCATGCAGAGCATATTCCCGGCTGGTACGGTCTTCACCATAATCGAAATCCTGGGGATAGCCGTCGCTTAGCAATAATAAGAGCTTGAGTTTAGCACATTGCCGGTTGAGCTTATAAGTCGCATGCCTGATAGCTGGGCCCATACGGGTACTGCGATGCGGTTTTATCCCCCCAATCCGTGCTTTGATGGTCTGAGAATACTGCTCACAGAATTCTTTTATGTTAAAAAATTCTACCTTATCCCGGCCATAACCAGAAAAACCGAATATGGCATATTTATCTCCCAACGAGTCCATAGCCTCCGCCATAAGGATCATAGCCTCTTTTTCTATATCAATAATCCGTTTCTGGCTATCAGGTACCCGCTCATCAGTGGAGGCGCTCATATCTAAAAGGAATATTGCCCCTACATCCCGCTCCACCTTTCTCCTTTCTAAATATATTTTTCCTGAGGGCGATTTACCAGATTTCTTATCTACCACATCTTCTATTAAGGCGTCCAGTTCTAATTCCTCACCAGTAAAGAGTCTTTTGATCTTTAAATATTTTTGTGGCCTCAGCCTCTGGAACTGCTTTCTAAAATCGGTGATAAGCAAAGAGTGTTGTGACAGGGTCTCTTCCACAAAAGTACTGGTGTCAGCCTCTGGGATATTTTCTGTAAGGCAACACCATTTAGGCCGATAATCATGCCGTATATAATCCCACTCATCATAGTAATAATAATGGTTTAGGGCAATATTCTCTTTTGGTTTTTTCCGGTTCTCACAAAGAGTTTTGGTCTGGGCCTTTGCAACATTGTCCAACTGAGCCTTTGTCCTGAGTGATATGAGGGAGGATAGTTGATTAATAAATAGTCCCGAGCTATTAGGGAGAGCGCCCGATAGGATTTCGCTCAGCTCAATTTTTATCCCCTTATCCAGTAGGTCTTTGAGATACTCCCAGGGTATTGGGTAGCTCAGACCTGGTATAGAGGGACTCTTTCGAGGCGCCTGGATTAAAGACCCAATATCAATGTCCTGGGGGGGATAAGAGTAGGAACTATCCTGGGTATAGTTTTTCTCCCAAGCAATAGGTATCGGTAAAGAACCTTCTTGGTGTAAGTTAGTTTTATCCATTTCGCAGGTTGGGAGTTGGGATATGATAGGATAAAGGAACAGTGTCCCGAGAGCGGAATCATATCCTGTAGCATCTGGATCGGTTAATCGGCTAATTACTTCCCAAACCCATGGTTCCCATGGGACAGCATGGGGAGATGGATGGTTGCTGGTAGTGCTATTAGTATTAAATAGTCTTTCCCAGATCATCGCTTCTATTTTTGCGGGCCAGGATTCTTTCCAGTTGCCCCCTTTTACCAGACGACTCTGACGGAATCTTTTTATATCCCTGGCCAGCCCTTGATATTCGCGCTGCAAACAGCTATCTACCCGGGCATCCTCTAGTATATAGAAAATACGGGTAGCTAAATCAGGCTCAGGAAACGAGAGGGAAAATTGGTCATGAGGGAAAGAAAAGGAATCATATAGGAAATATCCCAGTTGGTGGCTGGTATAAACCTTGTAGAGCCAAAAGTTATCACTCCAGTTGGCGAATTGGTGGATTTGTTCTGGCAGTTTAAGGGCTTCCGGGCAAGGGTGGGGATAGTTCTGGAATGTTTCTTTTGAAAGATTAATAGCAATATCGTCACCGGTAAGGGCTCTAATATAGAGCCGTAATATCAGACATATTTCTGAGAATGGAATATCAGACATATTTTTAGGTGTTTACGATGATTGGGAAATCAAAATCTGAGGCGTTACTCCTCAATCAAACGTAATTTATAATAATCAAACCCGGACTATAATGCAACCCAAGGGCTTTTGAGATAGAATTTTCTCCCATTTTAGTGTATCTTACTGTCACTAACTGTAAGCCTTAAGGGAGGAGAAAATTGAGGAATAAGAAACCACTGGTCACCATAGAAGCAGTTCAGAAGGATTTGACCTCAAGGGAAGAATATCTAGAAGAGGTAGAAGGGATAGGGATATTTGGTTCCTTAGCAAGGAACGATTTTTCGGGGCAAAAGAGTGACATAGATATCTTTGTTATCCTGGAAAAGGCTACCTATTCTGATGATGAACTGTGGATACGCAGGATTAAAGAACTGCTCGATAAATATGAAAGAGACATAACTGTGCTGGTATATGATCTGCCTAGCTTGAAAAAGGTTTGTAATTGGTATGTGCTCGAACTAGCTTCTGATAGTGTGTTGGTCTATGATAAAGGAAAGGTCAGATCCTATTTCAATAAGATCATCAAGGCCGCCGAAAAGGCTGGTTTAGTCAGGACAGTTTATGACAGACATCCTATTTGGGGATTAAGCAGAGCAGCGATACCCGGTGAAGTTATTCGGGTTGAGGTTACGGATGACCAATAAAGAAGAAATAGAACGCTGGTTATTGGATGCTGAGGATACCTTAAAGACTGCGGAGGCAGATCATAAAGGAGGTTTAATCAGGGCAACGGTTCAGAATGCTCAACTATGTATTGAATTTTCTGCCAAAGCTATTATCTCATGTTTCGAAACTCCGGAGTGGGAACACGACCCCGGTAAACAGTTGAAAAGAATAAATGAGAAAAACAGGGAAATAATTGCCAAGAAAATAGGCCCTGATATGATAAAGCAGATAGATTTACTAGCACAAAAATCATCTGACGTGGCTCTATGGCATGGGTGGTCAACTTATGGCAGGCGGGAATGCGATGGTAGTTGGTTACCCGCGGCTAAAGTTTGTACAAAAGATACTGCCGAGACGATGCTTCCAATAGCAGAACTATCCTTTAAAACCGCCAATGATTTTTATAATGGGTGGTTTAGTAAATAGGGCTTGAGCGGGCAGATTGGGTCACAAATAGCGTGTATAATTGTGTATAATTTTATGATGGTTCTTCGAAAATGACTGGTAGTTTTGGAGATAGAGCCCTTCTTTACAAGCCAGGAGCCCAGGAAGTATTATCTTCTTACCGAGATGAAATTGGGTGTAAATGGCTGCCTGCATGGCATAGAAGGGCAAGGGGTTGGGAGTCATGGGGGGCAAAAATTTTTTTTATTAAAGGGGATCTCACTATCTGCCGATTATTTAGTTATATTCTAGAAACACCTAATTAGTTCCCACTGAAAAAATCTTTGCAAAGCAAGCTTTGCCACTACCTATTCTATGATAGCGCTCTTTTGATAATACCTGTAGTGGTCGAGCTTGCTCGACATCTCATTTTTCAGTGGCACCTAATTAACGGAAAAAAGATAGAGTCTCCTATGCCCTTTCCTATAAAAGTGCGACCCAATAGCATTTGTAGGCTATTTATACTGACCCTTCTTTCTACCGGCCTATTCCCAGCTCAAGAGATCATGGCAGTTAGGCAACCGGCTGAGGTTGTCTCAGTTCGGCCTGCTACTTTTCGCTCCCTCAAGCCAGACATCTGGAACAATATAAACCCCGGGGATAGAGTTACGGAGGGTAGTTTTATCAAGACTGATCCCTATGGCCGTCTCTCCCTCCTGCTTCCCAACCAGATGCTTCTCAAAGTAGGAGGCAATACCCTATTCGCTTACGGGGAAGAGGCAGATACGGGGGCTAGCTTGCTCCGTCTACGTAAAGGGAAGCTCTGGATGCGGAGCGAGAAAATGCCCAGGGGTTTTAGAGTGCATACCCCCACAGCTACTACCGCTATCCGGGGGACGGAATGGTTTATGGAGGTAGCTGAAGATGGGACAACCTCTGTGGGAGTTCTGGATGGATCGGTGGTAGTAGAGAATCCTTTGGGCAAGGTTATACTTGAGCCCCGGGAGCTGGCCCTGGTACTACCTGGAAAACCGCCTCAGAAAATGGTTTATCTCACCCCCACGGATGCCGTAAACTGGACACTGCGCTACCGTGGTATATGGTCTGAGTCTGGCCTTGCCCGTTCTACTGGTACTCTTTCCTCTGGTATCCGTGCTGCGATTGAGGCATATCACCGGAACAACTATAAAAAGGCATTCGAGATAGTCCGGTCATTAGAGAAGAGTCAGGGTAATAAGGCAGAATGGGCTGCTATAGTAGGATTTTTGAAGATGGTCTCGGGCGACCACCGGGGTGCTAGAGAGGCTTTTGGGAGGGCCAGGAGCCTTGCTCCCGATTGGGCCCTCCCAGTCTCTCACCTGGCATTGATGGATCTGGTGGAGAACCAGACGGCCCAGGCCCTCAAACGAGCCCGTGAGGCAGTAAAGATTGAGCCAAAATCCCCCACAGCCCATGTAGTGTTAGCTTATGCCCTGAAGGGGAGGTTGAAGATGGAAGAAGCTTATCGTGCAAGCCAGGAGGCTCTCCAGCTAGACCCCGGCTTTACCGAAGGAATCCTTGTTGCGGCCCGGCTTGCCCTGGAATTGGAAAGATATAAAGAGACCCGCACCCTTCTGGAGTCAATTAAAAAAGAATCATCGGCTGAAGCAATTTCTGAAACATTACTGGGATATCTTTCCTTACGGGAGGGCAAGAATTTTGAGGCATTAAGTCATTTCGAAAGGGCCATTACTCTTGACCGGGAATGGGCAGAACCCATGCTCGGCTCAGGCATAAGTCTATTTCGGCTGGGAAGAGAAAAAGAAGGACAGAACTCGGTAATAAAGGCCACTCTGATGGAACCCCAGGTCTCCTTATATCAGGCCTACCTGGCCAAATCCTACTTTGAACTCAAGCGATTCCCTGAGGCAAAACAGTCTATTGAGCGAGCTAAACGGCTTGATCCCAAAGACCCCACACCTTACCTTTACGAGGCTATCTTTCGCTTTGACCAGCACGAACCGATCCGGGCCCTTGCTGCGATCGAAAAGGCTTTTCGGCTCAATGGGAACAGGGCGGTCTTTCGCTCCAGATACCTCCTTGATCAAGACCAGGCAGTACTGATGGCCAATATTGCGCAAATCTATTCCCGGGTTGGTTTCCACCGTAAATCGGTCCAGCAGGCTTATGATGCCCTACTATTCGATCCGACAAATGAGGGCGCCCACCGCCGACTCTATTTTGCGCTACTATTTGACCCGAGTTATTATGACCAGGGCGCTGCTTCAGAGAAGCTTCTCACCAAACTCTTGGTTCCTACCACACGTTCTGCTGTAATCTTTGATGAGGACCAACTGAGCCCTTATACCCATATGTTCGATAGATCCGGAGCAGATAAAACCATTGTATCTAACCGATTTCAACAGAGGGATAACGACACCAGGGCAATCGTACAATCAGGCACAGCAGATTTTGCCGGTAAAACCAAAGGCCCTTTTGCCTATCATGTTCAAGGGTTCCTGGACCAGGACAAATTTCAGTCGAGTTTGGCCCCCGGCCCCCTCAAATCGGCTACGGACACAGAAACCCTCGTGGGGAGCTCCTTTTTCAAGTGGCGTCCTAGACCCGGTCTGGACTTGTTCCTTGAAGCTAATCGTAATAAGTCTGATACTTTTTCCGACTCTCTATACTTCTTTAACCTGCGCCCTTTTACCCTGAGTGACAACGAGCAAAATTCAGATGTTACTAACCTTGATGCTGGTCTACACGGGGCCTTTGGTGCCGGGAATCATTTATTTACTCACTTTTCTTATTACAGGCTTTCGGCTGATATGAATACGGACACTACTATTTATCAACCTAATATGAAAACTGTCTTAGATGGGGAAACTGACGATGAACAAATTATATTCCATACCGCCTATTGGAAAAAATGGCAAGATCATTTTTTCCAGGTCGGTGGAAGGCATTTTGAAGGGGATCTGGTTAATAGTAGTCTCTTTTCATCAGGGCTGTTCAGAAATTCATTCAAGGAGAAACACAAAAGCGAATTTGATTCTATCTATCTTTATCACCAATGGACTGCTAACCCAGCAGTGGTACTGATCGGAGGTGTCGCAGCCGATTACCACAGGTTTAAGGATGAAAAAGGAAGAGGATTGTCTGGATGGGACCTGAATCCTTCCTTTGGCTTTCAATGGAAATTGACTTCTCTTTGGTCTCTCAGGGCGGCGTATATAAGAACCACGCAGGGAGACAGGTCAGAGCGGCTACAACCCTCCCTTATTGCCCGGTTCCCTCTCTTACGGGTGAATCAGGTTGATCTTTTTACTCCAGAACAGTTACTGAACCTGGAGCGGGATACCATTGCCTTTGGACTCGACCGAACAAGTCTATCAGAGAAACATTTTTGGGGCATTGAATTAGCCCATGATGTTGCCAATGCTTACCAGAGAGACCCGGCTCGTATAGGTGGGCGACTAAAAACGGATAACAATACTCTAAGCCTTTTTTTATTTCTCGAGAGCTGCTGGACAGATAGGTTCTCAAGCAATATTACTTACCGGTTTGCTAGAACTGACCTTCCCGGAGAGTATGATGAGAACAGAATCGGGACACAGCTATATTATTTTTTGCCCGCTGGCCTCAGGTTAAACCTTAATATTGAATATATTGATATTAATCCTGAGAAAAATGAGCCCCTTGTTGCGGAAGCCGGTTCGTGGAAGTTTCAGCCTAGACTCAGCTATCAATTCTTCCGGAACCGGATCACCATCTCTCTCAATGGACTTTATGAAGCAAGAGATATGAGTCATGATCACAAGGAAACGAAAAGATTTCAATTATTATTTTCCTGGAAATTCTGATTTCATCCCCCCCCTACTATATTCTCGCAGTTTTCGAACGAATTGGCTGAGCACGCGGCACTCAATAGTAGCAGTGCTCCCGATCCCTAACATTTCGCTCAAGAGGGACGGCTACGCCGCCCCGCTATTCTATTTTCCCTTAGAAACACCAGCCATATCTATGGGGCTCAAAAGAGATAATTCTGCTTCTACTTCTTGCTTCAGAAAGTGGCGGATAGAATCGTGTAATTCTTTTAGGGTTTCGTTTCCACCAGCTTCTTTTATTGTCCAGAAGAATTCGATAACCTTTTCTAGCATCTGTTTTAATGCACAGTTCTCATCTGCTAAAGGATTATTAGACTCATATTTTGTTTGCAACTGCTGGCTTATCTCCCCTAGTAACTCCGTTGCATCTTCTTCTTTAAAGACATTACTATGTTCAGACAGTATCCTTTCCATGCGCTGGAATATCTCTTTTAAGGAATTATTTTGGGCCAACTGGAACTTATCAATGCTAGCCATCCTGACCATCACATTCTGGAGTGTAGAAACGATAGCCATTGTTTGGGCCCGGGCATAGGGAGAAGATAGCTCAGGAAGAATTAGTCTATTAATGGCATATATAATTCCCTTAAAGAGCCGATCAATAGGGAGCTGCATTTATAAACTCCTCAGAATTCAAGTAATTCTGTTAATTCTTTCAGACAGGCATAATGAACAGAATCTTGAAGCGTAATCAGTCTCACATCCCGATTTTTACCATCACTAAAAGCCCTGATTGCACTAATAAAAACCGCAGCCAGCTTGAAGTAACCCATAACCTCCCAATAAAAGACCCTGCCTTCGTCTACCTTAGTACCCGTAAGTTCTTCATAATACCGATAAAGATCTTCTCGTTCAATAAGCATACACATTAGGTTAGAATTAGGGGAGCGTAAAATCTTTAGACACATCCAGGCCAGATCAGCCATAGGATCGCCAATACCAGGCATTTCCCAATCCAAGAAAGCTACTATCTTGTCGTCCCGCCAAATAAAATTCCCTAATCTGAAATCGCTATGCGTAAGAGTAAACACCGGGGTATGGGGTTTATTTTTCCTCAGCCAGAAATATACTTCTTTCAATAGCGGTTGAGGGTAGGTTTTAAATTTTTGGATATTCTGTGCCCAGCGCTCGAGTTCAAATTCAGCCGGATCAGTAGGTCTCTGGGGAACCGGTAAAAAGTCCGTACATGTCTGGCGCCAGTCAATAGCCTGATAGTCAGCCAGGACCTGGATCAGATTCTTGGCCATTTTTAACCGTCTTTCTGGATCTTTAAATACCTCATGGTTTTCAAATCCCCATGGTATTGGTACCTCCCCCTCCACCTTTTCCATAACAAAGAACGGTCTCCCGAGGATACCTTCATCCATTTCTAACCAATAAGGCTTAGGAGCTGGTACGGGGGTATTCTCTACTACTTTTAAGATTCTGTACTGGGCTTCAATATTATAGGGTTCGACTGCCCCCGCTTCCGGTACTCGCCTAATGGCAAAACCCTGGGAGACTATTTTTTCACCTATCCTCCATTGGGCATCCACCAGGTAAGTCTCATAAGAGAAG
>MHDQ01000126.1 GCA_001803565.1 Nitrospinae bacterium RIFCSPLOWO2_12_FULL_45_22
ACAAAATTAGCACTGCAAAATTAGCAATTAACAAGAAGGAATTGCTTTTGAAATGCTAATTGCTAATTTTGTATTTTGCATTGAGTAATCAGGCCTTGGTGGCTGAAGAGTTCACAGATAATGAAGCAGCCCCTAATCCCTCTGGTCGTATCTTATATCCTCGGCATCTTAATAGGTACTATTTATCCCCTGAAGCTTGTTCTTTTATTCTTCTATGTCGGCATTGGCGCCCTTCTTTACATTATTTTAATCTTACCCTTACCTAGGTTTTTGCTGCTAAACAGGAAGGTTGCACCCTTACTCCTGTTTCTATTCCTACCCCTGGTAAGTGGCCAGGCCTACATGACTTTTCTTAGTATATATGGACAATATTACCCGACGAATCATCTAAAGAGCCTCTCCTTTCCCTACCGGCTTGATTTAGAAGGTCGGCTTTATGCCCCATCGGAAAAATTTCCTAAGAAGACCAGCCTCTATTTAGAAACCAGTCGGGTATGGGCTGGGGGTTCAGAGCGACCGGTTATAGGCCGGGCCAGGATAAACGCTTATGGTCCGATGGATAACCTGGGATTAGGAGATAAGGTAATAATAAGGGGGGTCAAGCTTTATCCGCCTAAAGGGTTTAGAAATTTCTACGGGTTTGATTATCAAAAATATATGGCGCAAAAGGGAATATATGCCCTGGGTTGGGTAAAAGAAGGGTCGAGGATAGAGGTAGTGGATCGGGAAGGTGGCAATTATATCTTCCGGGGCATAGCTCAGTTAAAGACCAGGATGCTAAGCTTTGTTGAGCGCTACTCCCCTCAACCACAAGGGGCTATATTAAAGGCTATGGTCTTAGGGGATAAGGGCTTTCTCGACCGGGGCACTAAGCAGTTATTCAGGGATGCAGGTATTGCCCATCTCCTGGTGGTCTCTGGATTGCATGTAGGGTTTGTGGCCCTGGCTTTTATTGTGCTAGTCCATCCCCTATTGCGCTTTGTCCGATTCCATTTCCTGGCTGATTGGCCTTATGTCTTGAGGCCCCGTAAGCTGGCTATTGGCCTATCGCTTTTTCCTATCATCTTCTATTCGTTATTAGTAGGTGGAGGTTATGCTACCCTACGGGCAACCATAACCGCCCTGGTATTTTTGCTAATATTATTGCAGGATCGGCCCAAAGACCTTTATAGTGCTACCGCTTTTGCCGCCTTATTGCTGCTCATCTGGCAACCCTATGGTCTTTTTGATCCAGGGTTTCAGCTCTCTTTTGTGGCCGTGCTGGCTATTGCCCATATAATCTCCAGGATAAGCTCAGCCTATAAGAAGGGAAACAGCACACAGAGAGCGGAAAACAGGTTAGAGGATAAAGCTAACTCCTCTGGTCTGTTTCCTGCTTTCCTGTTTCCATATATATTAGTAGCCCTGTTCACTAGCTTAGCTACTTATCCCTTGACGGCTTATTATTTCCATCAGGTATCCCTGGTAGCCCCCCTGGCCAATATGGCTATTATACCTTTGGGGTCTGTAGTTGTGCCTCTTGGGTTAGCAGCTTGTGGGGCTGCCCTGGTTTGGGAACCGCTAGCCCAGATACTCTTGCAAGTAAATATCCTGATCCTGTCAGGGATCCTCTATTTGGCCAAATTATTTATCAGCCTACCCGGCGCTTCCTGGCGCATACCTACACCATCTCTACTGAGTATGCTAGCCTTTTATCTTTTGTTATTCACTGCCAGCAGTTACAAAAAAGCACAAAGGGTCTATCTATGGTCGGCTGTGTTTGCAGGGACGGTTCTGATCATATCCCTATTGGCCCAGTATCTCCCCAGGGGAGAGGATGGGTTGCTAAAGGTAACCTTCTTAGATGTAGGGGAGGGGGACGCAATCTTTATAAAGACCCCTTATGGGAAGACCATGATGATTGATAGCGGGGGTATCTATTCTGATACCCTGGATATTGGTGAAGATGTGATAGCACCATTTATCTGGAACCAGGGGTTTACTGGAATAGATCATATGGTAGCTACTCACCCTGACCGGGATCATATCCAGGGGTTTTCTGGCCTGGTAAAGAATTTCCGGGTAAATTCTTTTTGGCATAATGGCGATCGAAAGGCATATCATTTCCCTGAAGGGTTTGAAGGGTTGATCAGCCGAAGGGGGGCGAATTATAGTGCCCTAAAGGATAAACATCGTTTTCTTGGGGATCATGGCGTCCTAATCCAGGTCTTTAACCTAAGGGAGGCCCTAGCGAAAGAGTCTGGGCCAGAAGATCAGCTTAGGGATAACAATAAGTCCCTGGTCATAAAGCTCCATTATGGACGGATAAGCTTCCTGTTCACGGCAGACATAGAAGAGTTAGCAGAAGGTTATTTAGCAGGCCGGGCAAAAGGTTTGCAGAGTACAGTCCTTAAAGTACCCCACCATGGCAGCCGCTCCTCCAGTAGCAAAAAATTTCTGGAAAAAGTTAACCCCGAGGTCGCGGTAATATCTGTGGGCAACCATAACCCCTTTGGCCATCCCTCACCCGCAGTGATAGAAAGATTAAAGGAATTAGGTGCCAGGATATATCGCACGGATCAGCACGGCTCTATCCAGATAACCACTAATGGCCAGGATTACTCCATACAGACCTACACGGAACTTCAGGATTGAAAATCCTCTCTCTTTTCTAGTAAGTGGGGTATTGGAGAAGACAGTAAGGAAAGGTCATAGAAATCTTTATAAATGCAAAAGGCGTACTGTTCAAATTCAACAAGCATTATGTAATGTAATGACTGTTATAAGAGGATTTTTCTTACCTTTAAGACACCCATGACTCAATCGAGCAGGGAACAATCATGAAAATTTTGTTATACTTATTACTCATGAGATATAGTGGGTCCATTATTCGTTGTGGTTATTGTTTGTTATTGCCGCCGATAGTGTATAAATACATGTTTTTCAGACATGAGCCCAAATAAGATCGAGGCATTATAAGACCGTTAAAACCGGTTTTATAATGTTTATGTAACATCAAATCGTTATAGATAATAGGGGAAGGAAGTTGACCCTTAGCGCTGATAAGCCGGATATGCATATGGAGGAGCTTGCTAAGAGGATGGTTGCCTTGGACCAGGAAGCATATCGCGAGTTTGCGGATATTTTCGGCCCACGGTTCAGGTCCTTTTTCTTGAAACGGGGGCTTACGGCTTCAGATGCAGAGGATCTGGCAGTCTCTTGCATTACCGATATTGCTCTCAAAATAGAAAAATACAAGTCTGAAAAAAAGGGGAGTTTTGTAGCCTGGATATACACAATCATACGCCATGAGTTGGTGAACTGGTGGCGTAAGAAACCTGATGAAGTCCCCCTCACCAATGACGGGTTGTTAAATATCGCTCAGGAGGATGATCCAAGGCAGAATATTGACATCATCTGTGCGGTCGAAAATGCGGTAGCCAAGCTTTCGGATACCGATCAAACCATTATTCAACTCCGGGACCTTGGAGCACAACACTCATATGCCGAAATAGCCGAACTCCTAGATATCAAACCCGGTAATGTAAGAGTCCGTCATCATCGGGCATTACAACGACTGCAATCTATCCTGGAAGAAGACCCGCACATCAGGAAACTACTGAATCGGAAAGAGAATAATGATCGGAGGGAATCCAAATGAGAAGAAAAAAGGAATATCAAGCTTCGCAGATAGAAACCTATCAGGAGCCAGAGTGGTTCACTGAAGCCTTACGGGCAACCCGCGATGCAGCCTATTTCGTTAATCCTGTTATTGAGCCGGAACAAATCTCTTTGTCTTTCCGAGAGAGATGCCGCAAAGCGGCGGAAGTCGCATTGATTCTTGAAACCCTTCGCAGGGAACGGCGGCGTGTTGGTTTCGTGCCATTATCGCTGGCTAACTATATAGAAGGGCTTGCCAAGGTAACTAACGTGTCACTGACTCCTGTACTGTTATGGCTGGGTATTACCGATCTTGCCGGGTTTGATCATGGCTCAGTGAAGGCCCTTGCCCGGTTAGCGAAAGATATTGAGATCAGCATCCGTGAGACGCTTGTTCATTTGCGCATTAGCTTTGCTGACCGGTTCGGCCTGGCGCCTATCTCCATGTTGCTCGCACACCGTCGTTCAACCGATGCTAGGCACAGCCAGTTGGAGGAATGCGAAGCGGCGCTTGATCAGGTCGAGCTGGAATTTGATCCCAAAACAAAAAGGGATTTCCGGCAAATCAGCGCTGAGGTTCGCTCGGTATATAAGTCTTCAGAAGAGGGTTCTTCTCTGTTCTGATTGGGGTGATGCTATTATGACCGACAGAGAGGTTTCGATAAGCGCTTTGTTAAATAAGCTGGCCGATGGTTGGTCTGCCTCCCATCGTAGTCTCTTAGATGAGGTGATACTGCGATGGGAGAAGAGGTTCGACACACGGGTTCAGGTCAAGGATATTGATGAGAATATCTGCAACTTTGTGACCTACCTGAGTAAGATTCGCCTCCGTGGAATGTATCGGCTTCCATGCCTGATCGTCGGCGGAAAAACTTCAGATTTAACCCCGGCTGTTAAGAAGTTCTGGGAAAAGGTAAAATGTCCAGGTCGCATACCGTTTGTGTTGACCTTATCCGACATTGCTTACCAACAAGCGCTGTATGTTGTCCCTCGTTCGGATTGTCTATTGCTCCCTCCTGATCAAGTCTTGTCCCTGCTGGATAGCGCTGATCCTCAGGATACGCTTAAAGCATATCTCCGACAACAGATTCCAATACGACGGCTTAATCCATATACCATACTTCACTCAACCGACGGGAATATGTTTTTTGGGAGAAGCAAAGAGTTGGATAGGCTTCGGTACGAGAAAGATGTCAGCTTTGCCATCGCCGGCCCGAGTCGTATCGGAAAGACCTCTCTTTTGAAGCAGTACAATCGTGAGATGATCCGCGAGGGTGATTCACGGGTTGCTCATATACGTGAGGTTGACTTCCATGATTGTCAGGATAGAACCCCGAATGGGGTGGCACGTTTTTTTGCGATGGAGATTAATCCATCAAATCGGAGTAACAGGATGACTGCCGAGGGCCTGGTTAATTTCTTGAAGTACCAGCGTTCTGAGCATGGACACCGACTGGAGTTGTTATTAGACGAGGTGGATGAGGTTTGTCAGGGAGGGGCCTTCAATTGTCTCGGCAAGGCGGCCAAGGAAGGTATCTGTCGATTGATACTTTCCGGAAGAGGATCTTTGCTGAAGATGGCGTTGAGCTCACACTCTCCCATAGGTCATCGCCTGGATCTGATCCGTCCTGAACCCCTTGATACCGAATCAGCGAAAAAGCTGATTTTGGAACCACTGATGGACCTCGGCTTTCGTGTGATAGGCGTAGATCAAATTATCCACGACGTATTTCATTTAACAGGTCGTTTACCCCATCTTCTTCAATCCTATGGAAATAAGCTGGTGGATATTGCTCTTGTTGAGGGCACAGATACGATCTCCATAGAGCATATTGATAGACTCAAGTGGGATTTCGAATTCGCTCAATATTTGACCAGCCCGCTTCAAGACATTGTGGATCCCAAAGGGCGTCTTTTGGCCCTAAGTCTACTGAAGGAGAGCCATCGAGACTTCGATATTCCGTCTATCCAGAAATTTGCTGAAGGTCTAGGATTTAACCTTGATTATCAGAAAACTAAAGAAATGTGCAATGATCTAGTTATTCACAATATTCTGGCTTGGAACCAAGGGTTGTATCGAATCGCCACAGGAGCGCTGTCATACTATGCACGCGAGATGAGGTTTTTAGATGATGCTATAGACAAAGCACGCCATGCGATTAAGACGTGTCCTGACTCCGGCATGTGAAGGCCGTAAATAAAGCAGATGGAGGATAAACAATGATTCCTTTTTATTACAAAAAAATCAGTCTTTCGTTTGTCCAGGAATTGTGCGATAAGGTCCATGACGGTGAGAGCGCGGTCTTGCTGGGATCTCGCTATGCTGGTAAGAGATGGATAATAAACCGGCTCTACTTACATTTACCAGAGTCGGGGTTTATACCTATTATTCGAGTCTATTTCCAACGCGAATCCACGGTAAAATCTGCATGGGAAGTACATCAATTAATAGAAAAAGAGATTAATGAAACAGGTGTGAACCTGAAGTTAGGGGAATATCAGGGAGATGAAATCTTTGAACCCATAGACCAATTATACTTGGAAACCAAGAAACCGATCATCCTGCTTGCAGCCAATGTGGATAGTATGGCCCATTACCTGGCACGGCAATTCCTCGAGGGGGTAAGGACACGGGTTGAATCAAGACGGTTAGTTGTCGTATTAAGTGGAGAGGATGATTTCCGTGACCTTGTTCATGGGCCAAAGTCCGAATTCAATTGCGCCAATCGGTATTTTGTCCAGGGTTTTGCCAAAGACGATTTTAAAGCCATTATTTCCCAATACGCAACTAGCCTGAACATCACATTCGAGGACGACACCGAGGCATATCGCATTCTTTGGGAACTGACTGAGGGGAACGTATTTTTGCTCAAGTCATTGCTGTGGTCCGTGGTTGAGGGTCGTGTCCATTCAGACATTTCTCTAACCGTACCTGTTAGAGTTTCAGATATTCCGGACTCATTCGAAAAGATGCAAATACCCGGTGTCTATGGACCTGATTTTCTTCGCTATGCGATTCGAGTCATTACCCGAAGACCGGATTGTTGGCAGGATTTAGAATGCCTTATTAATAATAAACCTACAAATACGATCCCAATAGCTAGCGCTCCTGGCCCACTCGAGTTAGTCGGTATCGCTGTACGTGGTAATAACAATCGACTCCAGTTCGCCTCCCCATTGATGGCAAATTTTATACGACATTATTATGATGATCGTTGTTTCGGAGACCTCTATGCGGGTGACGGACAGTGGGATATGGCATTTAAAAAATATAGTTTTCTCGGTCCACAGGAAAAAATTCGACCTTTAAACATTGAAGACAGGGTGAAAGTTGAAGAGACGCTCAATGCGTTTTGTTCTTCTCTGCATTTGGCCGCTACAGTGAATATTGATGCCGTAAAGGATCTTTTTACTCAAGGCTGTTTGCACATACTTGGATTCCAGGAAATTACATTCTGGGAATACAATAACGGGTGGCATTTCCAACCGATGACCGAAAGCCCTGTCAAAATAGATATCAAAGATAATGTGCTGAAAATCCTTCCTCCTATGCCGCCAATGTTGCGTGGATTGCTACCGATGCCTGATCCCTGGAACGAAGATGCACTGTGCGTGTTACTCCCACCACTCCGTGCCAATCAATGTGGCGCGGTGGTAATGAGTACCTTTGAAAAAGAGAAAGCTATCTCTCGTGAACGTGGGAGTTTGGCCCGTAAACTGATTCACCATTTTGTGGATGCATATACCCATGCCGTCTCGGTTGAAAAGAATACTATGCGTCTTCGTGTACGGGATCAGCATATTGCGATCATAAACTCTATCTTTGATTCCCTGGGGAGCCGCATTCTGAATGTAGATCAGGCCATTGCCATGGCGGCACGGGGATTGCGTAATTTGGGATACAAGCGCGTCCTGTTCAGCTTGGTAGATCCGGAGGGCAAAAGGATTCAAGCCGTGCTGGATGACTCCAGTGATTCATTAATTGACATCACTCAAATGTCTGATTGGCCTTTGGCCGAACCTACGGCCGATCTCCAGCCTTATATTATTCATACAAAACAGCCAAAGATCATCAAGGACGCCAGGCGGGAACCCCTTGCAAATAAAAAAATCGTCCGACTTGCACGCATGAAGGCCGAGGCCCTGGTTCCCATTTTGAATCAAAATGGCGATGCCATTGGCACAATCCATGTCGAGCGTGAGGATGAGGCCGTCCCAACGCAAGAGGAAGTGGATGATCTATTAGTTTTTGGTCGCCAGCTTTCCATAGCCATCGAACAGAGTAAGAGGGTAAACATGTTGCAGTCGACGCTGGATAAGATCCCTGAACCTGTTGTCATCATCGATCGGCTTAAACGGCTCCTGTATGCAAATAGACCCGCCAATGATCTTTTTGGAACCAAGGCTGGTTGGCAGGACCAGCCAGGGGCTAAACCACCCAATGGGGGCGAGATGGATAAGATGTTGGAATACCTCGATGAATCCCTGATATCTGGGCGCCGCATAGTTCATCACGCCGAAGGAATTGGGAAAAAGCCGACATATTGTGGTGCGGTCCTGTCCGATGTCATTCAAGATTGGCAAAATAAAACAATTGGTGCGCTATTACATATTCAAGATATGAACTATCTCTACCATGTGTTCGCCGCATTTCGCGTTATTGCTGAATCTAACGACACTGACTCTGCTATACGCTCCATGATGGAAGCGACGCAGTTATTGGGGCATAAATGGGGACGTTTGTACCTTGTTGATGAAATGGATCCTGATTGCCTCGTGAGTGTGCGGTCTTTCGGTTTTGGGGACAAGACAATCCAAGAAGAATTCACCAAGGGTCACATTAGATTGCCGCGCTCCGATGAACCTGGGTATGTTTCGTGGAAATGTATAGACCTCAAAACCCCTCTGGTCTTTTGCTGGAAGGAGGATCTCCCAAATGATACTGAAGTAGTAACCCGGCAAGGTTTGCGGGCAACCAATGTAAACCCTCCAAGATCTCCCAAGCCGGTGCAGAAGCAACCCGGGGATTTCTGGATCGACTTTCCTCTCATCTCCCAGGCAAAAGTCTTGGGCAAGGTGGTCCTCCAGTGCGACGAGAGCCTACGCCCTGAAGAATTTGAGCTGCTCAAAGTGCTTTCTGATATAACAACCGGACTGTTGGGTGCCTTTCTTCGTCGAGGCCAAACATTCCATGAACGCGAGGATTGGATAAGAAGGGCGGCTGATGAAACCATGGCGGTCACGGCACACAATATTGCCACTCGCTTTTCCGCTTTGCCGGTATTACTGGACAGATATAAAAAGCTCCAACAAAAAGTGCCGAAATTGGAGGAACTAAATAGAGATTTCTCTCACATAATGAAAGAGACCCTGGATTTAGTCAAAAGGACAAAGGACCGACTGTCGCCGGTGACTCCCCTCCTTACCAAGATCAATATTTCAGACCGAATAAGAAATGCCCTAAGGTCTGCACTTCCTGCTGATGCATGGGATATTAAGTGTGAGGATCCTGATTTAATCGTGCACGCTGATACCCACCTATTAGAGAATGCTATACAGGAATTCCTTCAAAATTCACGGGATGCAATCCCAGATGTCACGGATATGCATGTATCGGTCAATATTCGAAGCAAGGATAATTGGGTGAAATTAGTATATAGCGACAACGGTCCTGGTGTGCCTGGAGATTTTAAGGAACGGATTTTCGAAAATTTCTTTAGCTATCGGCCTGGGCGAAAGACCGGGACGGGTCTTGGTTTGGGGTTTGTCCGTAGAGTGATTGAAGCTCACGGTGGAACTGTTCGGGAAGAGGGAAGGCCTGGCCAGGGAGTGAAATTCGTAATTGAAATACCAAAATCGGGAATAATTAATGAAAAGGAGGAAGAATTTCATGTTTCGAATCCTAATCGTTGAAGATATTGAATTAACCCTCGAACAACTTGAAAAAACTCTATCCGAGGAGTTTCCTCAGTCAACAATTGACACCGCTGAAACGGTTAAGGAAGGGCTTGAACGGATTGAAGCGGCAGTGGATAAGGGCCAACATTATCATGCGGCTGTCCTGGATTTCAAGTTGCCTGAAGATAAAGGAAAACAAGATGAGGTGGACGAATCGCTGTGTGAAAAAATCAGGCATGAAATGCCGGATATAATCGTCGCTCACATTTCCGCATACCCAGGTGACCCCAAAATTCAGGATCATGTGAAAAATTATCATCTAGATCGCAGGGACTCTAGCGCGGCATTAATCTCCAAGGACGAAGTAGACTGGCCCTCGGAACTCGTCAAAAAGTTGAAGGAATTTCTCTATGGAACACGCATTGAAGAACAGATAAATAATCTATTTCGCAAGCAACCAGTGAGCGCATATCGTGAACCGATTTATCGCAGAAGAACAGGAACAATAGGTAATGGAAGCGTCACCCATGAACTCGCCGCCTTGTTTCGTGACATTTTGGAAAACTGGACAGCGCTGGATGACAGATTACGGACCAGGATTATGTCTCTGTTTCGCGTAGATACCTCAAGTGATCCCATACGCATCGGTTTGATAAAAGACATAGATGCCATGATGAAGGAGTAAAATATGCCGGTTCTTAGGATGGAAGACATCCTTGAGAAACTCCCGCTAATACTGGAATCCGACCACTTTATTGTCCGCTTTGCCCTTCGAAATCCACAGGAAGGCAGGGGAGAGAAGCGAGGTGGTGTTAGAAACCAACGATTACTCCTGGCTTATCTTGATGCCCTTGAAAGGCTATATGCGACAATGACCGAGGGGCCCTGGAAACGTTATCCGCCTAATACCGGTGGCCAGGGAAAGACTCTTGTATTCGTCTTTGACACCTCGGAGTTTTTACGAAGCGCTGACTGCCCCTTCACTAGTGTTGACCACAAAGGTATCCCTTTTATTGGCCTCCCATACCAGAACAATGAACCTATCATACATGGCGAGCTCCAGCGAGCAGCGGTAGAAGCCATTCATGAGGCAACGCATGTTTTTAATTTTCGCGAGCGGCCTCTTCTTGATCCCCAAACGGGCATTTGGGATCCTGCTGTAAAATTATGGGTATGGTTTGACGATGCTATGGCTGTTTTCATGGAGACGCTGGTCTTGTCAGGATGCCCCGAGCATCTTCGTTTTATCATGGAATGGAGTGACAGGCCGGATATGCCGCTTGATGGCTTTTATTCAAGATACCAATCGAGCATGTTTGTCCGTTATCTGGGAAGGAGAATGGGGCTAGAATTTATCAATAGGGTATGGACAGAGTCTAAGAGGGATGAGATACCAATCCAGGCGCTTGATAGATTGTTACGGCAGGAAAACCTGGAGTTCTCTTCATCCAATCCAGAGATTCGAGACATCTTTGCCTCGGGCTACTGCATGGATTCTTATTTTCTGATCGATCCCAGGAGTCCAGGCTTCGCGCCTGAGGTATACGAGAGATTTCGTGAACGGGCAATATCGGAAAGTTTCTTATTAGGTGCAGGGAAAACCGCAGAGACTGAAGGTTGTCTGGACCACCTCGCTTGTCAATACTACCGGCTCTATGTCATGAATAGCGTCAAGGCTATTCAAGTTCAGCTTGAAACCAAAGCCCTTGGAGGAGATACCCCACTCAAGGCAGAGATAGCGACAGTAACTGATGAAATGCAGCGGGGTAAAGTCCGGCCATTGAAACGGACCACTTTCCCTGGGCAAGATGATACGGTGCAATTATCCACTGTATTGAACGAAACAAACCTAGAGGATATTGACCATCTCGTCCTTGTTGTCAGCAATTGTGGAGTCAGAGCTGTACAGGAAAAACCTGGCATTGAGCACGATGACCAACAGGAGTATAAAATTGTTGTTGCAGCTTACTAGAAAATTTTAGAGAGGAGCGTCAGTCTCTTCTAAGTTCACCTTGGTAAAATTAAACCTATTCTGCATCTAAAGCATGGTGCTCCATTTCTATCCTCCACTCAAAAAAAATCCCTAACCAAT
>MHDQ01000127.1 GCA_001803565.1 Nitrospinae bacterium RIFCSPLOWO2_12_FULL_45_22
TGATGGAGCTGGGCAATCCATTGGCAGATGCTGAGCCCCAGCCCTCCTCCATTAGCATCATGGGAGCGGGCCAGGTCTAGCCGATAAAACCGGTCAAAGATATAGGGGAGGTTTTCTCCTGGTATCCCGATACCAGTATCGGCCACTGTTACCCTGGCCTGGCTATTTACTGGTTCCAGAGAGACAGTTATATTGCCTCCTTCATTAGTATACTTGATGGCATTATCCAGGAGGTTAACAAAGAGCTGCCGTAGTCTAAAGTCATCACCCAGGACAGCAATTCCCTGGGTAATATTGGCAGAGAAGGTTATACCTTTGGTCTCAGCCAGGAGTTCGGCCTGCTCAGATACCTCTTCCATTATCTGATCTAATCTTATAGGTATTAGATTTAAAGTTTCTTGCCCTGAGTCAGCCTTGGCCAGAAGAAAAAGATTATCTACCATCTGGGATAGCCGACAGAGGTCTTGCAGGCTATTTTTAAGAATCTGTTGGTATTCCTCAACTGTCCGCTCCTGGGAAAGGGCAATCTCCAGCCCACACCTGACTGCCGCTAGCGGGCTCCTTATCTCATGAGAGGCATCGGCGGTGAATTGGGTTATTCGCCTAAAGGAAGATTCCAGTCGCTCGAGCATAGAGTTTAGCACCCCTACCAGCCTCCCTATTTCATCCCGCGGATGAGGTGCTGCTAGCCGGAGCTTCAAATCTTCTGCCGTGATCTTTTCCGTCTTACGTGTGATATCAGCAATAGGTTTTAAGGTTTTCCCGGCAATATACCAACCGGCCAGCCCGATAGCTAATAGGATTATAGGTGAGCCTATCAGGAGGCTCAGGCGGAGTTCGTGGATAGAATTTATCATCTCTCCGGTGGATACTGCCATCTGTATCACTGTTTGAATCCCATTTTTATCTGATATAGGCATTACTATCATCCGATAGGGGCCGATAGCAGGAATGGTATTGTTTGCAAAGAAATCTTGGCCTGAAAAGGCATTCTGGAGGGTCTCGCGGTTTAAAGGCAAAGTTATTTTTTCATGCTCCAGATTTTCTGACTGGAGTATTACCTTTCCTGATTTATCTATTAACTGGATATATTTGTTTCCTTTAAACATATCCTGCTCATCCAGGAGCCGGGCAATATAGCTCGTTAGATCTATGTAGTTATAAAATCTCAGGTAATTTGCTAAACCATGGGTTTCTTCGGTAAGGAAAATATCAACCGCCCGATGAGATATATAGACAAAACCCATATAGAGCAGGATAGAACCGGTGGTAATTACCAAGGAGGTAATGACCGTATGCCATAAGCAGATCTTTAGCCGGATAGTCATCTGTAACGCTTACTCCTGGAGGATATAGCCTACCCCTTTTATTGTATGGATCAGCTTTTTATCAAAATCCTTATCAATTTTGTTTCTTAAACGATTAACCAGGACATCTATGACATTAGAAGTGATATTATCGAAGCTATAATCCCAGACGTGTTCAGAGATAACAGTGCGGGTAAGGACCTTGCTGGGATTTCGCATAAAGAATTCTAAGAGGGAGAATTCCTTGCTGGTGAGAGATATGGTATTCCCTGCCCTGGTAACCTGGTGAGAGATTAAATCCATCTCTAGGTCCCCTACTTTTAGCTTTGTTTGGGGCTCTACCTTGCCCCGGCGCAAGAGGGCCCTGACCCTGGCGCATAGCTCTATAAAAGAGAAGGGCTTGGTTAGATAATCATCGGCCCCCTGCTCAAAGGCATCTACCTTGCTACTAACGGAATCTTTGGCCGTGAGCATCAAAACCGGTGTCTGGATGCCCTTTTGTCTAATTTTCTTCAGTACCCTGATGCCATCTATCTTGGGCAGCATAATATCTAAGATGACAAGGTCATATTCCTTAGACTCTAGCATATAAGCAGCTTCCTCGCCATCAGAAGCCAGATCCACGGCAAACGAATTCTCCTCTAACCCTTTCTTGAGATAGGAAGCGAGCCTCTTCTCATCTTCGGCTACTAAAATTCTCATACTACTTACCAGCCAGTTTTTTCCCCTTCCCCAATCCCTTACCAGAACATGCTACCCTTGGAGGAATTAAAATATCTTGGTAATCTCGTCTCTTTCAAATATGGGCAGGGGAGATGCCCCATCTCTATGCCGCAAGAGAATCTCGCCTCTCTTGGCGGTAATCCGACCAATACTAGCAGCCGGGATATTTTCCCGGGCAAGGGCAGTCAGGACTAATTCCGCTCCTGGTGGGGGTAAAGTTATGAGCAGTGCCCCGGAAGATATGGTACCTAATGGGTCCAGAGAATATTCTTTACATAATGCGGCCGATTCAGGGAAGATAGGGATATTATCTGCTTCAATCATTATTCCTACCCGGGCAGCCTGGGCCAGCTCGTGCAAAGCCGTGGCTAATCCTCCTTCAGTCGGGTCATGCATAGAGGTTACCCGGCCTGCCTGGCAGGCAGTAAGGGCATCTTTTACTACGCTGATCCCTGGGTGGAATAAAAAATCCCGGGCCTTTTTTATTTCCTCTGGCGTATAGCCCCGTTGGCGTAAATCATCGGCCTTGGTGCGGGCAATGATAGATGTCCCCTCAATACATATCCCCTTGGTCAGGATAATAATATCTCCGGGCTTAGCCCCAGCCGTCGTCACCAGGGAGTCTTTGGCTACTTCACCTAGCATATGGCCGGAGATGATAGGCCGGTCTAAGCCATAAGTAATTTCCGTATGACCACCAACTAAAGCAATATTGAGGGCTTGACAGGCCATAGCTATCTGTCTGAATATCCCCTCTAGCATCTCTTCGGACACCCCCTGGTCAGGCAGGAGCAGGGTTGCTAGAAACCACCTGGGGATTGCCCCACAGGTAGCAATATCATTGGCATTGACATTCACGGCATAATACCCTAAATCCTCAGTTACAAAGGTTATAGGATCAGATTTGACTACCAGATACCGGTCGCCCATATCAATCACTGCGGCATCTTCACCTACCTTTGCCCCTACTACTATCCGGGGATCAACCCCGGCATACCGCTCCAGTAGGTTGGCTAAGAGCCCCATTGGTATCTTGCCTACATCAAATTTATGACCCATTCTACCCATCCTGTTGAGGTATTTCAATAATTCCATTCTATAGATTGGTAGGTTTTTTTTCAAGGGATAAACTGGGAAAGGAGGATAGGCTACTTTTTAGCAGGATTTATATCTATTAAAAGGGGGGGTAATTATTTGCTGTTATTCTGACAAAAAATAGCCGTCCCGAAGAAAAAGTAACCTCTCCCCCTTTTTGTTGGTGGGGAAAGAGGGAGGGAGCTAGTTAGTTACTTAGTGCTTGATTCTGCCAGGAGGTTTTTTTCATCTCCAGCTAATTGCACTCTAATTTCCTCTTTTTTAATGACGCAAGGTTCATATAGATAAAATATATTAGCATTGGTGCTAACTTCTTCCTTAAGGGATATAGGGAAGAGAAATTCCTCCCTGCGGACCTCCTTGGGCGCTATCCGGTTATCTTTAATGATTTTGCTGCCTTTAATCAAGATATCACTCTCCTCGGATAATATATTCCTATCTTTGTCTATCACAATCTTTTCATATACCCGGCTGCTACTAAAGGCTTGATTATTGCCGGTTTTAACCTCTACCAAAAGGGCTAACTTTCGATTAGGCATGCCTGTAGGGATTTTATGGCCGGCACCATGGTTTTCTATTTCTACCACCATCGTCATTTCTTCTGGTTTCCTTACAATATCCTTAATATTAACTCTTACCGCCTCTTTCAGCATATCTAAAGTATTAACCCCTACACAGCACAGAAGGGCTTCTTGTTTTTTTCCTTTTATAAGCTGAGGGTCTTCAAAAGCCAGGGTCCCCTTTCTCTGGGGTATATGGCAATAATGGCATTGTTTGCCATCAGCGGCATAGGGACTCTCTGTCCATTCAGAAAAGGTGCTCAGAATAGCCAACCCATGCTCGTTTTTATGCTCATGACAACCGGCACAAAAATAGGAGGTATTGAAGAGGAAGGCATATTGGGTCTCATGGGCAGGCGAGCGAGCATCTTTCAAGGGACCCCATTTGGTCAATCCTAGCTTGATCTCAAAGGGATTCTCCTTATTAGTTAGATTCACGTCTTTGACGCTATGGCAAAAATCGCAGGTTACACCCTCTTTGGTGATTTCCTGTTTTAGATCATAATCATTATTAATTAATACAGCCGGGGCATGGCACTTCAAGCAATTATATTTTGCTGCACCAGCAGTATTCTTATATACCTCCGCATAAGCCCCATTAAAGACAGGATCTTCTAAGGACTTAGCATGCATGGATTCTTTCCAGGTGTTATAAATGGATTGATGGCATTTGCCACAGATTTGACTACTGGTAAGAGAATCCTTCTGTAATTTAGGGATGTGTTGGGCAGTTGTTTTTTTAGTTTTGAGGTCTACGCTCTTTGTTTGGCCATGCTGGGCCTTTAGATTACGCCCCATCAAGATAAATAGAAGAGTAAGAGCAACTGCTAAGGCCCCCCCCCTATGGATCCAAAAAGGATTATTTTTCATGGTGTATCCCTCCTCCTATGCTTTGGTCTCCACCTCAAAAAGACCTGAAGACCAAGATATCCTCTCCCCCATCCTTTTTCCGGGTAGAGTAGACTTTTTATTTGAATCTCTTCCGGTGAGGGGATAATTTATGGTTGGTTTTTGATAGTCACTATATCCCCGTCAGTCTTAAATTTTTGTATCGAGAGGAGATAGGCAGTTATATTGCCCATTTCCCTTTCAGAAAGCTTGACCGGGACAAGACCGCTATTTTTCATCTCTTGCTCCATTTCTGGAAAATGGTTCCACATTAAGCCTGCCACCTGTCCAACTGTCCGGGGAACGCCCTTATTAATCTGGCTGATGATAGTAAACTCCGGCCCGGTATTTCCTCCTTTCCCACGGATAGAATGGCATCTTAGGCAAGTATTTTGCCTTATTACCTTTTCCCCTTCTTTTTGATCTCCAAGGGTAAGATAAACCTTTTCTTTCGGTGGGCTAAGTTTTTGGATATATGCCAGTAAATCGACTAAATCACCACCATTAAACTGTGGCCAGGGAATATTTGTCCTCTTCATCTCTTTTTTCATCTCCGGGGCATGGTTCCACATCCGGGCAATCCAGGAGACCGGGTTAGCGAACTTAGCCTTTGGTCTCAAATCAGGAGCAATCTTGTTATGGCACGAATTACAACTCTTCTCGGCTAAGACCTTTTCTCCTTTATCTGGATTACCCGGCCCATCCAAAGTCTGGATAAATTTGAGGAAAGAGACTAGAGCGGGAACCTCTCCCGGAGAAATCCTAATGGATAAGAGTTTATTATTACCCATCTTTATCCCTTCTTGTATGGCATGCTTCCCGTATTCAGTTGCCAGCTCTCCAAAAGGGAATCCGCTCAGATTGCTCTCTCCTTTTCCCCCCATATCCCAGATAGGGTGGCAATTTATGCACCCTTTTTCGTAAAAGATTTTCCAACCCCGCTTAGGTTCCTCCAGAGTATAGGCATTACCCTCAGACAAAAGGAGTAAAGAGGGGCAAAATATCGATACAATAAGGAGTGAAAAGGCGATAAATCTTATTCTCTTAAGCTTCTTATCCACTTTCATATCACCTCCTTTTAAATTTGTTGGTATTGTCAAAACTTCACCACAGAGTACACAGAGAAATCATTAAATATCAACCTGCCTGTGCCACGGCAGACAGGTAAGTTGTGAGGATTTTGATTTCCTCCCCTCTGTGCTCTCTGTGGCTTTATATTGTTCCCTCTCTTTTCATAAAACTTTTGACATTACCAATTTGCTAGGACACAGATTTATAAATTTTTTTATCTTTTGCATATTCCGTTGCATCCTGGAAATCCGGTCAATAAAGTGGTATTAGTCTATGGCTAGTTCTTTAGCTTTTTTGAATTCCTCAGCCATGGCTGTCAACCCTGCGGCTGTGCCTAGATTCATACTATCAATCGCTGTTGATGGCACCAGCACTATAGTAGAGTTCCCTTTAAGCCCCTCAAACAGCATATTCATGGCCCTTAAATGCAGGGCAGTAGGGTTATTCACATAGACACGGGATGCATCCTCGAAGCTCTTGGCTATCTGTCGTTCTGAATCACCCAGGATTACCCGGGCCTGACGCTCTCTTTCAGCCTGTGCTTGCATAGACATAGCATCTTGCAGCGCTAGCGGGATAATTACATCCCTTATTTCCACGGCCTCAATCTCGATCCCCCAGGGGATAACCCGGTCATGGATAAGTTTTTTGAGATCCGTGTCTAGTTGTTCCCTCCCCACTAGCATCTCTGAAAGATCATATTTGCCAATAATGTCTCGCAAGCCTGTCTGGGCTGCCCAACTCACCGCCATCGAATAATCCTCTACCTCAAGAGCCGCCTTCATGGGGTCAGTCACCTTCCAGAAAAGTACGGCATCCACATCCACTGGCACATTATCGCGGGTCAAGGTCTCCTCTGCCCGGAAGATAGTGGTTATCACTCGAAGGTCAATCCAATACGGGATAGAGTCGATTATAGGTATAATAGTAAAGAACCCTGGTCCCTTGGTGCGATGATATTTACCAAGCCGCAGGATGATGGCCCTTTCCCATTGATCTGCTATCTTGATCATGCTGGCAGCAATGACGGCTAATATGAGAATCATTATGCCGGGCAAGATATTTAAGGTGGCAATGGATAGCAAGATGCCTACCAGGAATATTATGCTGGCGATAAGGAAAGATAAGGGATTAAGACCAAATTTTTTCCTTGCCCGTTTGAGCAGTATCTGTTCCATTAAGGCCCTCTCCCTCTGATCTCCCCGTGCTCCTTCATTGGAAGATATATTAGCCATATTCGCTCCCTCCTTCTAAAAAGTGAAATGATTTATCCTTGGTATTTGTTGCCCAGGGTGGACCTAATCCAGGGATTAGCTTTCGCCCGCGGCACCGTTCACATAGCTGAAGCAATGATAATAATAAATCTCTTTCTCCTTCCTGCCCAAGCTTATGAAGGACATAGGCCTGACCGGGTAGAGGTATGATACCTCCACACTCCTGACACCTCCTAAGGGGACTCCTCACCAATATCTCCTTGGTGGGCTCCCGGTTATCTCCGGGAGATCCTTTTCTAAGCACCTGCAACGCCTTTTCCGGACAATTTTCAATGCAGACAAAACATCCAGAGCACCTTGCCGGATAAAAGTTAAGCTGAACTTCCTCTTCCAATAAGGATATCTCTAATGCACCATCCAGGCACTGCAGGGAGCAAATCCCACAAAAGGAGCAATCTTCTTTTTTAATATGTAACCAAATTGTCCTCTCCTTACCTGTATGCTCCTGTTTAAGGGGCGGGCACAGAATCCCACCACCATGCCTTAACGGCATTTTTCCATCCATACCAGGAATTTGGTGGCCTTTTGTTTGGTTGTCTGGAGAGACCTTTTTTTCGCCCAATGCTCCTTCTCCTAATAAACTTTTCAAATAGCGCAGATCAGCCTTGATCCATCTTAGAAGGAGCCTTGCCAGAGAGGGATAAAGCGGTTCTGCCGCGTGCTCTTGCAAAGAATCAACAAAAGAGGGTAGCCACCATAGAATATGGCGGGAGAGAAACTGATATTGTTTTTCCCACCACTTTTCTGGTAAGTCGGCAAAAACTTCCTGCTCACAGAGAAAACTCATAAACTCTAACTCGAGGATTAGGTGATCCGGCAAATCGTAGAAAGTTTCAGCTATCTCCAGGCCCTCTCTCCTATAGAGCTTGAGGGCATCTATAGCGGGCTGAGCCATAACCGACTGGCCTCGGGGATGGATATATGCAGATGCATATGGAGGTATTAAGGGCCTACCGGGGCCATAAAAGAGACGATTATAGGCTACCTCTAAAGCCAATAGGCCGTGCTCTTTATATCCTTTCTTGAAAGGGCAGAGAATATCTGTGACCTCTTGCAAAATTGATTGGATTTCAACGGGTGGGGGTTGATCTTCCGAACTACCTGACCAATCTTTACACCATCTGGTAATCTGCTGCAGAAACTCCTCGAGATAGGAATCTCCTTCTGGGCGCGAGAAAGCCCGGGCCATTAGGACATAACCTCTTTGTCGGATTTCAGCTAATAAGGCCATCGGTATCTCCTTGCTGATTCACGCTTGGGAAGGATACAGATTTGTAGAGGCAAGCTCCATAAGGTAATAATACCTAATACCCAGATAGCCGGTGCGGGTGGCGTTTCCCGAGTAATGATCCCAGTAGCTATAAGTCCTACCCCGGCTAGTAGAGTTAAAGGGATAGTAAAACGTTTTATTAATCCTAAGATGTTTTTTATCCTCTCATAAGGAGAGACATAGTAAGGTAATATTACCGGGCTATGCGTAGCTACGCGGACTTCTTCGGGCAGCTCTAAGACCGGCAATACTTTAACCAGAACGGTATAAAGGAAGGCACAGAAGATAAAGCTCCCGGCGATCAGACTCCAATCGAAAAAAGTAGGCATATATGGGGCGATTTTATAAGGCAGGTGGGGGTGATAGAAAGAGGGTACTACAATAAGATAGCGCCAGATCCACATGGATATAAAGACCGGGATAGCTGCAAGAACTGTCAGCTTTATGCTGCATATCCGGGGATTGGCGCCCTGGATAAAAAATATCCAAAAAGGTACGACCATTCCCAGGATAGTAGCTGGCCAGGTGATCTTGGCAAATCGGCCAAAAAGCACATCATTAAACACTACCCTTTCGGCTGCCGGTGGGGCATAGGTCCCGGTTAGCCACTCACTGAATAGAAAATAGAGATATAGCCAGGTGACAAAACCTAGAAATACCCCCAGGCCTTTGAATATCCGCGGATAAAATATCTCTTGCCAGCCAAAGGTCTGCCGCAGGATAGCCAGGACTATAATGACAAAAGAGAAGCCTGTAACTATTGCCCCTAAGACAAAATAGGGGGCCTGGAAGGGATTAAACCATCCGGGCCTCCCGGCTTGCATCCCAAAGATATACCCATAGACTGAATGGACTGATACCATTATGGGAAGGATTATGACAGCCAGCCACCAGACCACCCGCTCATGGGTCTGACGGCTCTGGGGGGTGTCCGAATACCCCAGGGCCAGTAGTTTATATAGCCAGCGCTTATGAGAAGGCAATACCAGGGAGCAGATATATAAATCACGGCGCATAGCCAGGTATAAGTAAACACTACTACCAATAAGATATGTAGTGATGACAGTCATGGACCAGACAAAGGGGGCATGAAAGCGGCCATGCTTAACCACATTAAAGATAAAGCGATCTGGCCGGCCTACATCCATAGATATATTCAATACTGCTGTGGTTAAGGAAGCAAGGGTAACCAGCTCTGCTATGCGGGCTAACTGCTTATATCGCTCTAAGTTTAATATGCGTACTACCGCAGAAATAGCGATCCCGACGTGGCTGATGCCAATAAAATGGACAATATCAGCCACCAGTATCCCCCAGATAGCACCCTGGGAGCCCTGGCCAGTAAAGTGATGCCCCTCAAAAAATTGGAGCTGAAAATTATAGAAAAGCCAGATTACCCCGGCCAGGAGCAATCCAAAAAAGGGATAAAACATCCAACTGGTATAAATTAAGGGACGCAACAATAGTTCTAATTCTCTGTCTTCTATATATCCTCGCGCCATTCCCCTTCTCCTAAATAGATAACCTTGGGATGAGTGCCTAGCTCTTCCAAGAGCCGGAAGGCCCGGCGGCTCCGGGCTAGCTTTGACACCATACTTTCTGGATCATCCAGGTCGCCAAAATAACGGGCCTTGGCTGGACAAGTCTGTACACAAGCAGTAACATATTCCCCCTCCCGGATAGGCCGGTCTTCTGACCGGGCCTTCTCCCGGGCCTTCTGCCAGCGATGGACACAAAAGGTACATTTTTCTACCACACCTAAGGGTCTGAGCGATACATCAGGGTTAAAAGCACTCTGCATTATTTCTGGCCAATGGCCCTTGCTCCAATTATAGAATCTCCTGCTATAGGGACAGGCACACATACAAAGCCGGCAGCCAATACAGCGGGCAAAGATCTGAAAAACTATCCCCTCTTCACTCTTATAGGTGGCCCTTACCGGGCAGACTTTTATACAGGAAGGCCGATCACAATGCATACAGGGAAGTGGGGTAAAACGTATGCGAGAATATCCCTGCTCCCCTTCTTCCTTGAAGGGTAGTACCTGATTCCAGAAGATGGCTCTACCTTTAGAGGCATGATCGGGACCAGCAAAGGGGATATTATTCTCATTCCGGCAAGCAATCGTACAGGCCTGACAAGCCGTACATCTATCCAGGTCTATCACCATACCCCACCTTGGCATTCTACCACCTCCCTCCTTTTAAACTTTTACTAAACGTACCCGGGTAGAGCCCCAGGAAACATTACCCGTAAGATAATTAAATTCCGTCCCTATAATTTTATTCAGGTTTTCTCCCCTATTTCTTGCCCAGCGGCCATAAGAGCTATGGCCATATTCGAAGGGGACATTTAGGACATGCCGCTGAGCCCCTTCAAAGATCAGGGCTTTAAATTGGACCCGGCCAATAGGCGACTCTACCCATACCCGCTCTTCATCCTCTATTCCCAGAATGTGAGCATCTTCAGGGTGGATCTCCAGCCAGGGTTCCCAGCTCTTGCTATGCTGGAGGCCAAAGATTTCTTGCAGGTGGGGCTGATTGCCTCCTCTACCTTCGGCATGGGGCATAACCTTATAGGTATTGATCAAAAAAGGATATTCTTTTTCATCCCCTATGAACCGCAGGGGCTCATAATGGGGCATAAAAACCTCATCTCCCTGGCCGGATAACTGCAACTTTTCTATTAATTGCTCAAAGGCCTTTTCATGGGTTAATCCTTCTCTATCTGCGATCCTTTGTACTAGTTCATCTATCTTTAATTTCATGAGCAAAGAATAAAATTCAAACTTCCTTGAGGGGGTCCTTATAACTTCCTGCCATTGAGCAAACGAATATGGTGGTGCCCACCAACCCCCATTATCTAAGAGGGCAGCCCAGAACTTTTGGGGTTCTTTTTCTTGGATAGAACCCCTTCCAGCGGTCCTTATTCCTTCTAAGGCATCTCTAACCATATCCAGATAATTATCTAAAAAGGCCGCCCCCACCGTTCCTCCAATGGCCTTAGCAATAGCGATCATTACATCCCCTGTATGCCTGGTATTATATAAAGGCTTAACCACAGGCTGCCTGATACCTAATAGAGGGTAGCCTGTACTCGAAGGGATCTCATCATCTTCCCACCGCTCTAGATAAGTATGGTCCGGTAGGATTAGATCAGCCATATGGGTAGATTCATCCAAAAAGGGAGAAAAACTTACTATAAAAGGAATCTTAGTAAACGCCTCATAATATCTACTTATTTGTGGGCTAGAGAAGAGGGGATTAGTATAATATAAAAAAAGAGTATCTAATTTGTAGGGGTACCCTGCCAGGATATTATTGGGCAAGGTGGCATAGGCACTGGATGCAAAAGGAAATGTTTCTGAGCCGGCTAAGTCTATTCGAGGTTGTTTCAATCCCTTTATCGCTCCTGCATCCAAAGTCGGCTCCCACCACTCTTTGAAGGGTGGTCTTCTTTGAATCATTACCCCGCCCGGTATATCTAGAGAACCTATGAGGGCATTAAGAGAATGGACAGCCATACAGGTATATAGCCCGTTGGATTGGCCACTAATCCCCCGGCCATATATAGCAATACCAGGTCTATGGCTGGCAAATTCCTGAGCAGTCCGTTCAATTACCTTCGTGGGGACACCGGTAATAAGGGAGACCTTTTCGGGGGGGTATTGTTCTATTACCAAATGTTTGAAGCCTACATGCTCCTTGCCAGAATCATCCCGCCAGTCATCGAAGCCAAAGGTATAGTTTTTTACAAAAGTATGATCATAGAGATTGTCTCGGATAATGACATGGGCCAATCCTAAAGCCAGAGCCCCATCGGTACCTGGTTTTACTCCTATCCATTTATCGGCTTTGGATGCCGATATGGAATAACGGATATCTATTTGGACTAATTTAGCGCGGATTCCTGGCCGACCTCGATGCATTTGACCATACATGCGTAACCGGTAGGCAGCGGGCACTCCTGCCTCGAGTAAACTGGTGCCAAAACAGAGTATATAATTGGTATTTTCCCAATCATAGGCAAAATAGTCCTTAGCGCCTTGCATAAAATAGTGAGCTGACATGGCCCCTTCCATCCCCAGATCATGACTAATATTGTTAGGAGACCCATAGACCTTAAGGAAGCGGTCCATGAGCGGACCCATATGGCCCCGGTAGTGACCCCCAATGACTGCTACTCTATGGCTTTCCCCCTTACTTCGGAGTTTAGCAAGTCGAGTCCCCAATTCTTTAATGGCCTGTTCCCAGGAAATGCTTTGCCATTTCCCTTCCCCTCGCTCACCAACCCGCTTCATTGGACCCCTGATCCTGTCAGGGTCATAGAGCACCTGGAGCCCATTTTGGCCTTTGGGACAGAGCCCCCCCAGATTGGTGGGATATATAGGATTCCCTTCAATCTTTACTGCCCGGCCTTCAACTACCCTCACCTGAATGCCACACCCACCCGGGCATTGTAGACAGATACTTTTATAGTAACGCTCCTCCCCTAGCGACCATTCATCTGCCCCGGGCACTGGTGGTTTATCAATTTCATATTCTTCCGGCCATCCTTCCTCCAGGAGTTCTTCTATTCGACAGCTAGTCATGCTTCCAGCTAATAGGGCAGCACTAGCCGATTTTAGGAAGGTTCGACGGGTAACTTTTGACATGGTCTCCTCCTACAAGAACTTAGATTGCTTCGTCGCTAACGCCCCTCGCAATGACATTGAGGTCTGATTTTGTCATTGCAAGTGAAGCGCGGTTATCTCAAAAAGAGAATTCCTGTTTGAGCCAACTATCACTACCTGTGGCATGCAGAACAATCATTAGATACCTTCCTCTGCTCGTGGCAGTCCATACAGGTGTCCATATTCAAAGTAGCCATGATGGGCTTGTCCAAAGGTAGTTCCTTTTCTCCGATATCCCCATGGCAGGTTTTACAAGCTATCTTGCCTATTGCCGCATGCCGTTTATGGGAGAAATAGACATGACGAGGCAACTTGTATAGCCTTATCCAGGGTATTTGGCCTCCATTGGATGAATATTTCTCCAGAATATCAAAGGGTGGCGCGGTATTCCCCTCGTGACACTCCAGGCAAATTTCTAATCTGGGTATACCGGGATCAGTCCTAGTAAAGACAAACAGATGGCAATTCTCACATTCTAATCCGCTTTCGTTATGGATCTTATGGTTGAAGGGAAAAGGTTGTTTTAAAGAGTTAGAATTAAACGGATTGATTTTTTGGACATTGGCTTGGGCCAAAATAGATAAAAATACTATTCCCCCAATAACAGTGAAAAAAAGCCCCAAGAATAAAATCTTCTTCATAACCCCTCCTTTCTTAAGTACATGAGATCTTTTGGTTTAGCCGGTCCAGATTTAAGGGTTCCTCAAAACAATCGAAAAAATCGATCTTATTGTCCTCTATTCCATCATCATTGAACTCCTTTCCTAGTAGTAGAATGATATGGATATTAGGATTAATCTTCTTTATTATGGGAGCTATATCATAACCGGTTAAGCCCGGTAGCTGTCCCTTTAGAATGGCGGCATCGATCCTTTCCCTAATACTAAGAGAGAGGGCTTCTTTGCTGCTCTCTGCCTGGATCACTTCGTGACCTTTGGCAGAAAAAAAATGGGCAATTTGTTCTCTCTCTTCCTTATTGTCATCTGCTATAAGGAGCCTTTTTCTTTTATCTATCATAGCCAAACCTCTGGGCTCCAAGGATTTATTTGATGGGCAAACCTTCATACCCTAACGGACACCACGAGGCATAAATAACTTGAACTGTAGCGTGAAAGTCTGCTTTCATAAATGCCAGCAAGCTGGTGCGCTACCTTATTTGTTAATGGAACCAAAATGCTATTTTCAGGACAAACAAATAAAGGTTTATGAAGGATTCTAAAACCAACTGAATAGAGACTGAGCAAATAGCGTGCCTTTACCGATTTCAAGCAAAAAAAAAGCCACCTAATTCTTACTTAGGTGGCTTTTTTTGTATATGGGGTTATATAACACCGAGACCCAGAGCCGAGTAAGAAAAGAATTTTTAATTTATTTCTCTAAGTCTCCCGTGCCCCGGTGGTTAATTTTAATCACCTCTTCAGGATCGCAATTTGAAATACCCCCTATCCCTAAGTCTAGATACCATAAAGGTTTTTAAGCCGCTATCCCAAATTTCAACACATCATTGCATTTTGCAATACTAATCCCTCTTCTCAAGCCTTCGCCAGATAGTACTGGTACTAATTCCTAGAATCTCTGAGGCCTTCCTTCTATTCCATTTAGTGGCTTGCAGGACTTCCAAAATATAGTTCCTTTCCACTCTCTCCAGGGAGGGAAAGGATTCTAGCTGAGTACTATTTTTGGCCGTTCTTTTTTGCGAAATACTATTTTCTCGTCCTCTCTCCAGCAATTGGTTAAAACTTTCAGGTTCGATCGAATCGCCTTCTGCCAATATAACTGCCCTCTCGACAACATTTTCTAGTTCCCGGACATTGCCAGGCCAGCTATAGTTAAGTAAAAGTGTCATAGCCTCTTCACTAAAACCCTGGATCTTCTTTTTAACTTCATTATTGTATTTTTTCAAGAAATGGTTAGCCAACAAAGGGATATCCTCTTTTCTTCCTCGGAGAGGTGGGAGAAAAACAGGAACCACATTTAACCGATAATAAAGTTCTTCCCGAAACTCACCTTTCTTTATAGCCTCTTTCAAGTCTTTATTGGTAGCGGCAATAATACGAACATCCACCGAGATACTTTTTTCGCTCCCCACTGGTTTTATTTCTCTCTCCTGTAAGGCCCGTAACAACTTAACCTGGAGATCCAAACTCATATATCCTATTTCATCCAGAAAAAGGGTACTCCCATGAGCCAGCTCAAAACTGCCTTTCCGGCTCCTCATAGCCCCAGTAAAGGCCCCTTTTTCATGACCGAACAGGTCACTTTCTAATAACTCTGCTGGGATAGCCGCGCAATTAACCGTAATCATGGGTTTATGGGAACGGTGACTCCTCTTATGGACATCTTCGGCAACTAACTCTTTCCCGGTCCCAGTTTCTCCGAGAATCATTACGGTCGAGTTGGTCTTAGCTATTTTATTGATTAATCTATCAACCTCCCTCATCTCCTGGCTCTCTCCCAGTAAGACCCGTTCTTCCTTATTTATCCTTAATCTTTCTCTTAAATCCCTATTCTCTATCACCAATCTCTGCTTTTCTAGGGCTTTCTTTACCAGCATTCTCAATTCTTCGGGAGTAAAGGGTTTGGGAAGATAGTCGTAGGCTCCCTCCCTCATTGATCTAACAGCGGTTTCTATGGTAGCATAGCCAGTTATCATAATAACCTCTATCTGGGGATTGATTTTCTTTATTCTTTGCAATAATTCAATTCCATCCATCCCCGGCATCTTTATATCAGCCAATACTACCTGATAATCTTTAGCCCCTATATTTTCTAGGGCTTCTTGGGCCCGGTTAGCAGTATCAATACTGTACCCTTCTTTAGTTAGGGCTTGGGTACAGGCATCCAGGGTATCCTCTTCGTCATCTACTATTAATATCCATATGCCAGTTTGAGACTGTCTCTCCATCCTATATCCCTTCTCCAATTATCCTGAATCCAGAGCGAATGCTCTTTATGCTAAGAAAATAGTGGATCTTTTTTAGCATTTTGTAGTAGATGCTGGATGAACTCTAGGATTTGGTGAGCTTCCTCGCCGCTCAATAATTTGATCATCTTATGTAGTGATTCTTTAACCGAACTCATAATCGATACCTCTAATTATGCACCTACTTCAAAAACCTGTTCTTCGCTAACTAACTCAGCGGCATATACATATAATAAAACAGCTTGTATATCTTCAAATTCCAATTCTGGATAATCTTCAAGCAAATTTTGCTTCAATAAAGAAATCCCGCCAAATGGATCATCTGACGGGAACTTTCTATGAGTTGAGCCATCAAAAACGCTGCCCGGCTTCAGTCGCCCGCCGTCATCAGCACCTGCTTTGCCTCTTCCGGAAGTTCAATAGGTGCAAACATTGATGCTGGATAAAGATAGCCGTCAGGCTCTGACTTGTCCTCATCAATGACGCGAAGCATGTTGTGCGCTTCTGCCTCCGGGTCTGACAACGTACGGTAAACTTTGCCCACGATCAGGCTTGCCGGATTGCTGTCATTGTTGATACAGATCACAAAATCGCTCATCGTATCTTCCTCTTAATTTTGAAATCCTTACGACCGATGCCATGCGCTTCAAACCAGTGTATCTCAGCTTGGCAAATTGTACCATACCTCACCACCTCCTCTCTGGCATCGGGGTCAAAAAATCTGGTCTAATGGACTCTTAATTGCCATTAGATCCTTACTGGTGACATGGGTATAAATCTCAGGTGATATGCCTCTCCTCCTTCTGCCCATGAAAAAGCCATCTTTTGGGATGGGACTCAAGATAATATTCCTTCAAGGCTGCTAAGGCTACTCCTGAAAGCAAGGTATATCTATCCTTTCTACCCTTTGCCCCTTTAATATGAATCAATTTTCGCATTATATTACACGAGCTTTATGACAAAGAATAGCCACACCCTAATGAATTAACTTTTCCTGACCGTAATGGGTAAGCTAACCTTAAAGATGGTCTTAAATTCCTTTCCCTCTGTAGGGGAAGAATTTTGTGTCTCTACCCATATCTTGCCACTATGGCGCTCAACAATTCCATAGCATATGGATAATCCCAATCCTGTTCCCTCTTCTTTGGTGGTATAGAAAGGCTCAAATATCTTATCTAAACACTCCTTCGGTATCCCAGGGCCATTATCCTTTACTCCAAAAATGATACTTTCCTTGTCCTCCCCTAAATGAGTAAATACCTCGATCTTACCACCGTTATGTAGAGATTGGATGGCATTTTGGATCAGGTTAATGAAGACTTGTTGGATCTGATTTTTATCGCAAAGGACTTGAGGTAATGCGGGATCAGTATCTAATTGAACATCTATTTGCTGGATCTCCATATGATGCCGCAGCATCATTAGCGATTTTTCTGCAATATCATTGATATTATTCGAGGTCATAACACTTTCTGACTCTCTGGTATAATCTAATAAGGCGGAGACAATATTTTTACTCCTTATAGTATTATCCACGATCTTTTGGGTATTCTTATATTTTATATCCCCGGGCTCTAATTCTTCTAAAAGTAGTTTAGAATAGAGCATTATATTACCTATGGGGTTATTAAGTTCATGGGCAATACCGGCCGCTAGTTGGCCAGTAGCAGCCAGCTTCTCCGACTGAACCAGGTGACGTTGAATCTCTTTTAAGTTAGTAGTCATCCGATTAAAATGGTCTGCCAGATGGGATATCTCGTCCTTGCCCGGTATCTCTATCTTCTCTTCCAGCTTCCCCTCCCCTATTAGTTTAGAGGTTTTTTCTAAAAGCTTTAGTTTTTTTATAACCAATCTATTCATCAAAGAACTTATCACCAGTATTAATAAGCCAACCATTATAACCACCAGGAGAAACAATTTACCTAAATTAGAAGAGAGCTGTCGATTAATATCGGCTAAAGAAAAATCCATCAAAATAATCCCATTGATTTTAACCTTGGGATCATGACACTCATGGCAGGGTTCCCGATTCAAGATAGGGCTAATATTGCGCAAAAATTCTCCTCCCTGTTTATCCTTTAAAAAGATGCTCTTGGTCCTTGTCTCTGGGGCTAATTGATGACAGATCTGACAGGTAGCATCTTGCTTATTCATTATCTTTCCTATGACCCCTTTATCAGAAGAGACTTTTATAACGCCTTCTTTATTAAGAATCACAATATTTTCTACCCCGTCTTGCCTAGCCAGCTCTTCTACCATGCCATGGAGGATAAGGGGTCGGTTCATTAGCATGGCGTATTCCAAATTGTTCTGGACCAAGCTACTTAAATAAGTGACAGAGACTTGAAAACTGCTTATAAGCTGCTCTCGATGGAAGTTATATAAAAAGTAAAAAAAGACACCAAGAAAAACTGTTAGTATAGATATAGTGGCGGAGATTATTTTGAATTTCAATCTGTTGTAAAAAGAGATATTGAGCATTACTCTCACTCACTTTTCGGATCGCCTTGGGATAGGAAGCATTTAGAGAGGGGATGGTCAAAATCTATAACTTTACCGCAATAATAAAGTAAAGGGGACAGTTCTGTCAACCCAATTTGAACTGGAAAAGTAATGCCTTAATTACGTGGGTAATACCTATTTTTGGCAGGGCAAGGCCCTGCTGCTACAAGGTATTATAATCTAATTAGAAGGGATTGTAGCTGCAGCACCTTGTGCTGCCATGCTTTTAATATCTCCTCCAGGTTGACCTTTATAGCATGGTATGGCATATTTTGGTAAGGATATTACTATGCTCTTAAGTTGAAGGGAGGAATAAAATATGCGGAGGGTCTATTTAGATAATAATGCTACTACGCCGATAGCCCCTGAGGTGCTGGAGGCTATGCTGCCTTTTTACCGGGATAATTTTGGTAACCCCTCTAGTATCCATGCTTTCGGGCGGGAGGTAAAGGTGGCCATTGATGAGGCCAGGGAGCAAGTAGCTGCCCTTTTAGGCGCTGCAGCAGAAGAGATAGTCTTTACCAGCTCCGGGACAGAAGCAGATAACCTGGCTATTAAAGGCACTGCTCATGCCCTGCGGGGCAAAGGCCAGCATATTATTACCTGCAAGATAGAGCACCCGGCCGTGCTCAATACCTGCAAACACCTGGAAAAAGAGGGCTTTAAGGTCACATGCCTACCCGTGGACGAATATGGCATGATACGTCTCGAGGAATTAGCCGGGGCGATAACTGATGAAACTATCCTGATTACTATCATGCATGGCAATAATGAGATCGGTACTATCCAGCCTATCGAAGAGATTAGCAGGATAGCTAGAGAGAGGTGTATCCGATTCCATACCGATGCCGTGCAGAGTCTAGGCAAGGTTCCTATTATAGTGCAAGAATTGGGGATAGACCTCCTATCCCTCTCTGCCCATAAGCTCCATGGCCCTAAAGGTATAGGGGCTCTTTATGTTAAGAAAGGTCTTAAGTTACAACCCATCCTGCATGGCGGCCATCAGGAACGGGGCCAGCGGGCTGGTACTGAGAATGTAGCTGGGATTGTTGCCCTGGGTAGGGCCTGCCAGTTAGCTGCCCAGCATATGGCGGACGAGGCAAAAAACCTGAGTGGGTTGAGGGACGGGCTCTTTGAAGGACTCCAGGAAAGGATACCCAGGGTAAAACTGAATGGCCACCCAACTAAACGCCTGCCTACTACTCTTAACTGTAGCTTTTATGGCATAGAAGGCGAATCCCTGTTAATGAATTTAGACCTGGCTGGCGTAGCGGTCTCGACCGGATCAGCATGCTCATCGGGCTCTATCGAGCCTTCCCATGTTTTGGTAGCCCTGGGGCTCCCACCGCAGCTATATCAAGGCTCTTTGCGCTTCAGCTTCAGCCGATATAATACCCAAGACGATATTGATTATATCCTGGACATTCTGCCTCCTATAGTAGAGCGGCTCCGAAAGATGTCTCCCTTCTGGAAGGAATAGTTGCAGTAAAATAACAACGGAAACACCCAAAAATTCCTTCCCCCAACACCTTCATCTCGGTGTCCTTTGCGTGCTCTGTGGTTAGTCTCCTGCTTACCTGTTCTTCGGGTGAAATATACAGACAAGCGAGACGCTTGTCCTACTGGAGGTTGTGGTTAAAAAATAAAATCAATCGCTATTTTAGCTATTTTAGTAGAACTTTTCGTTGACACAGAAAGGCTAACATGATAAGGTATATCTTTCCATAAAGGCAGGTTGATTTAACGAAATGGAAGCCTTTAAGGCTGCCAATGTCTAATGAGTGCTGGGTATCCTCACTCAGGAAAAAGGCCGGCCGGCTAAAATTTTTTAAAGCCAAAACCTATTTAGGAGATAGGGAGGGGATGAACTCTTATTTAGATAAGATTAATGATCCTAAAGACTTGAAAAAGATCCCGATAAAAGAATTACCTAAATTAGCAGAGGAGATCCGGGAAGAAATCTTAGCTACGGTCTCTAATACTGGTGGTCACCTGGCCTCTAATTTAGGGGTAGTGGAGTTGACCCTGGCCCTCCATTATGTCTTCGATGCGCCAGAAGACCGCATTATCTGGGATGTAGGGCACCAGAGCTATACCCATAAACTCCTTACTGGCCGCAGAGAGCGGTTCTCCACATTACGACAATACCAGGGGTTGAACGGTTTTCCTAAGAGGGATGAAAGTATTTATGATACCTTTGATACTGGTCACAGTGGGACCAGTATCTCAGCCGCCCTGGGCATGCTGGAAGCCTTAGCGCTTAAAGAGGAAAACTGTAAGGTAATAGCTATTATCGGTGATGGTTCCATGACTTCAGGCATGGCCTTTGAGGGGGTTAACCATGCTGGGGGGAGCAAAAAAGGTCTGATTGTGATCCTGAACGATAATGAGATGTCTATCTCCCCGAATGTCGGCGCTTTAGCTTCTTATCTGAGCCGGGTCTTAACGCGTCGTCCCTATCGGCGTATCAGGCAAGTCCTAAAAGACCTTTTGAGCGGAGTTCCTCTGGTAGGCGAAGGGTTAGTAAAGGGGCTAAAGAAGTTTGAAGGGGCCTTGAAGGTACTTTTTACTCCTGGGGTCCTTTTCGAGGAATTGGGCTTCAAATATATTGGTCCTATCTCTGGCCATAGGTTAGATTATCTTATCGAGACCTTTGAGAACATCAAGGCTATAAAAGGGCCTATATTGGTTCATGTAGTTACCCAAAAGGGTAAGGGTTATTTACCGGCTGAGCGAGACCCAGTGTATTATCACGGTGTAGGGTCTTTTGATCTCAAGACTGGCCGCCCAAAGAAAGACAGTACCATACCTAGTTATACAGAAATTTTTCAGCAAAGTATGGTTAAACTAGGATATTCAGATGATAAAATCATAGCCATTACGGCGGCTATGAGCAATGGGACAGGATTAGAAGGCTTTGGTAAGATATTTCCGAATAGATTTTTTGATGTAGGCATTGCTGAACAGCATGGGGTGACCTTTGCCGCAGGGATGGCGGCTGAAGGACTAAAACCTATAGTAGCTATTTATTCTACCTTTCTGCAGAGGGCTTATGACCAGATCCTGCATGATGTCTGCCTACCTAATTTACCGGTTACTTTTGCCATAGATAGGGCAGGGCTAGTTGGAGAGGATGGCCCTACGCATCATGGGGCCTTTGATCTTTCTTATTTACGCTCCTTACCCAATATGGTAGTGATGTCTCCAAAGGACGAGGATGAGTTACAGCATATGCTGAAAACTGCGGTAGACTATCCTGGGCCCGCGGCGGTACGCTATCCTCGAGGGAGGGGTGTAGGAGTTCGGTTGGATAATGATTTTAAGCGGCTGGAGATCGGGCAGGCAGAACTCCTAAAAGAGGGTCGAGATGCTGCTATTATTGCCCTGGGGCATATGGTTTATCCCGGTCTGAGGGCAGCGGAACAACTAGAACTGGAAGGGATAGACGTAGCAGTAGTAAATGCCCGCTTTGTGAAACCGCTGGACGAAGAGTTAATCCTGTCCCTGGCCCTGGAAGTAGGCACCTTGATTACGGTAGAGGAGAATGTCTTGCAAGGAGGTTTTGGTAGTGCAGTGTTAGAATTATTGGGGGAGCAGGGCCTGTCCCGGGTTCGGGTTAAGCGAATCGGTTTACCTGATATATTCATTGAGCACGGTTCGCAAGATATATTGAGAGCTAAATATGGCCTGACGGTCCGGGGTATAATAGATACAGTAAAGAGAGTAGTAGAGGGCGAATATGCCTATATTAAAATCCCTCAAAGAGAAGGGTCGCCTAGATACGTTGATGCTAGAAAAGGGGTTAGTGAAGAGCCGCCAAGAGGCCCAGGGCCTCATCCTGGCCGGCCTGATAACAGTCAATGGAGAGATTGTTACCCGCGCAGGCCAGAGGCTAAGCCCTGAATCTACCATAAAGATATTACGAGACTATTGCCCTTATGTAAGCCGCGGCGGATTGAAGCTCCAGGCAGCATTGGATAAATTCCAGCTCCGGGTGGAGAATAAGATAGCTCTGGATGTAGGGGCATCTACCGGGGGCTTTACTGATTGCCTGCTGCAGCATGGTGCCCGAAAGGTATATGCGGTTGATGTAGGTCATGGTCAGTTGGACTGGAGATTAAGGAATGACTCCCGGGTTGTCCTTCTGGAAAGGACTAATGTACGTTATTTAAGACCTGCGGATTTACCAGAAAAGGCCGATCTAGCTACAATTGATGTTTCATTTATCTCCTTGGTGCTGGTTCTCCCGGTAGTAAAAAATCTCCTTCATAGCCCCGGCCAAATCCTGGCCTTAATAAAACCCCAGTTTGAGGTAGGTAAGGGTGAGGTAGGTAAAGGTGGTGTAGTGAAGGACCTGGATAAGCATCAGGAAGTTATCCAAAAAATAACTGCCTGTGCCGAGAAATTAGGTCTAGTGCTGCATGGAGTAATCCAATCTCCCCTTAAAGGCCCCAAGGGCAACCTGGAATATTTTATCCATCTTTCCCAATAATATGGTTATGGGTGATTGGTTAATTGGTAATTAGATCCTACTCACTACTCACCACGGAAAAAGTGGGATTCTTTATATTTTCTCAGCCCCAGCGTCACAAATACATTAGCTACTGCCCCAACCGGGACCGCTAGCAGGATACCAAAAAAACCGAAGAGCTTACCACCCAAGAGGATTACTATCATCACTACTACCGGGTGCAAGCCTATCTTCTTGCCTACTATCCTTGGGGTAATTATGGTCCCTTCTAAAACCTGTACTATCGCAAATACTGCCAGCACCAATAAAAGCGGCTCCCAGGTGCGGTATTGCAAGAAGGTCAAGAGCAATGCTGGTACCAGCCCGATTATTAAGCCCAGATAAGGTATTATAGCCATAATACCCGCTATCACACCTATCAGGAGCCCCATGGGCACCTGGCAAAGGGTCAAGCCCAAACTATATAACCCAGCCAGGATAAGGGCTACCAGGAGCTGGCCCCTAATGAATCCGCTCAGCACTTCATCTATCTCTTTGAAGACCCCGATAACTTGATCCCTTAAGCCCAGGGGTATATATGCTTGCAGCCCCCCTTTGATCTTGTCAATATCCTTAAGGAAGTATACAGTAGCTACTGGGATTATCAGTAAATTGAGGAGCAGGATAATTAGATTAAACAGGCTAGATAAAGACCCCCAGAAGAAATTAGCAATTCCCGTTAATATTTGAGTAGGTATATCCCCCAATCTCTTTAACACTTCCTCCAGCACCAGGCGGGTGCGTTCAGGGTTCTGACGGACTATACTTCCAATAAGCGGCTCAATCCACTCCCTTATGGTTTTTATATAGTCAGGTATATGCTCTATCAGGTTGTCCAGTTGTAGTTTTATAATGGGATACAGGATAAAGACCAGCAAGACCAGCAAAAACACCAGGAGGATTAAGAAAGATACTATTCCAACCATCCGGGGTATCTTTCTCTTCTCTAATGCATCAATAGGGGGGTCTAAGAGATAAGCCAGGAAAAAAGCTATAAAGAAAGGGGTTAGGATGGTGCGCAGTAAAAATAGCAGATAAAAGAATATTAAAACCCCTGATAATATAAGCAAGTTTCTAACGGTTTTACCTGGGATCATAGCTTAGCTATCTCACGATAAATATAATGGAGTCCAGAGAGGATAGTAAATAAGGCTGTTAGATCATACATAAAAGAGATTAAAACCAGGTTTTTCTCTAAGGCATAAAGGCTTAAGATCAAAAGTATAGTAACAAATTGGATAAGGGTGGTTATTTTCCCCAGGATAGTAGGAGAGACCGAGAGCTTTCCGGTCAGTATATGTATGACTAATGCCCCAATAACCAGCATCCCATCCCGGCTGACCACAATTACCATAAGCCATACTGGTATAGCTTCTACGTATGCTAAAGTAAGAAAAGAGGCAGTCAAGAACAATTTATCAGCTATAGGGTCTAATATGCTACCCAGAGCGGTCTTCTGCTGCCAGGTGCGGGCAATAAAGCCATCCAGTGCGTCACTAAGGGCGGTAATAGAAAAGAGCACCACGGGCCAGACCCTATGTCCATAAACTAGCAAAGAAATAAATAGTGGTAATAAAAAGACCCGGAGCAGGGTAATAGCATTGGGTAGATTCATCTTTCTACTTTTTCCTCTACTATCGCCCGCAACCGCTTTATCTCATCTGGGGTTAAATACCGGTATCGTCCTGGTAATAACCCAGCCAGCCCCAAAAAGGAGAATTGCACCCGCTTCAGTTTTTGCACCGGATGGCCTATTTGCAGGAACATCCGTTTAATAAGACGATTACGTCCTTCCCAAACGGTAATATCTACCCAGCTATTACCAGCCTTGGTGGTACCTTTACGCCTTGCAACAGCCGGCCGGGTGAGACCATCTTCCAGCCTTATGCCTCTTTTCAAGCTACTAAGCTTTTCTGCTGACGGTATCCCCTTTACTTTTACCAAATAACGCCTGGGGATATTATAACGGGGATGAGAAAGGATTTTAGCCAATTCTCCATCATTAGTAAGTAAAAGCACGCCCTCGGCATCATAATCCAGCCTCCCTACCGGAAATACCCTGATTTTTATTCTCTCAAGAAATTGCGGTATAGCCGGTCTGGAGCCCTCTTCTTTCATACTGGTTAGGCACCCTTTAGGCTTGTAGAATAAGATATAGGTGAGAGGTTCGGCTCCCTTAAGGAGTTTATTATCCAGTCTGATCTTATCTTGCTCAGGATCAATTTGTACACCCAGAGTCGTTACCACCTGGCCATTGACTGAGACCCTACCCTCCTGCATCATCCGTTCTGCCGCCCTTCTGGATCCTGCACCACACTGGGCAATAAATTTCTGTAGCCGCACGCCATAATCTCCTCTCTCACCCTATTTTAATAGACCACCAGCTAAAAGTCTAGCCGAGTGGACAAAAGCAAAATTTATTAGTCGTTGAAGGACCATTCTGTTATAATTTAATAGTTAGCTGGAAAGCCCTAATGCCGTGACGCGTCTCGGTGTCTGTCCGAAACGGACAAGGCTTACGGATACGATTGTAGCAGCAGAGCCTTGCTCTGCCACTTATATTAAACGGCAATAATAAGTACCTAAGGTCTGATATACGAAAGCAGGGGAGATGCTCTCCTTGGATCACGAGCTGGTGGAGGAAAAGACTGAGGCTATTGGCAGGGAGATATTTTCCTCGATGGCCGAAGAGGGGCTTTCGTGGGAGGCCCGGGTATTGGAATGGTGCCTGGCCAATGAAGCCCTCAAATTCCAGATCCTGCGCTTTATAGATGTCCTACCTGCCCTCACTACCCCTAAAGAAGTAGCTAAACACCTGCGGGAATATTTCCCTCACCCAGACCAGCGGCTACCCATAGCCCTGCGGGTGGGGGTCACCTTTACTAGACCGGCCCTGATTACTTCCCGGGTGATAGCTGCTACTACCCGTTATATAGTTACCCGGATGGCCCGGAAGTTTATTGCCGGTGCTAGCGTCGAAGAGGCATTAAAGGCGATAAAGGGACTCAAAGAAGGGCAGATGAGTTATACCCTGGATATTTTGGGAGAGGCTATTACCAGCGAAAAAGAAGCCGGCTTATACATGGAACGCTATATTGAGTTGATGGAAGCGGTAGCCAGTAAAGAACCCACCAGCCAGATCAATATCTCCTTGAAACTATCTTCTTTATATTCCCAGTTCGATCCCATTGCTCCCGAAATTACATCTGTTGTGGTAAAAAACCGGCTCCGGAAAATATTGCAGGTAGCCAGGAGATTAGGAGCCTTTGTGAACGTTGATCTGGAGCAGTATCAGTATAAAGACCTTACGCTGGAGATTTTTAAAGAACTATTAGTAGAAGAGGAATTTAGGGAATATACTCAGGTAGGAACCGTGATCCAGGCTTATCTGAGGGACGCAGAAGAAACCTTAAGGGATATCATTAATTGGGTGCAGCAGAAGCGACGAGGCCACCCTATCCAGATAAGGCTGGTCAAGGGTGCGTATTGGGATTATGAGACTATTATAGCCAGCCAGAGGGGCTGGCCTATGCCGGTATTCACCAGGAAATGGGAGACGGATGCCAATTTTGAAAAGCTAATAGAACTCTTGCTCAAAAACTATGCCCATATCTATACGGCCGTTGCCAGCCATAATGTCAGGAGTATCGCCCATGCTATGGCAGTGGCCCATACCCTGAAGGTGCCTGAAGATAAGATAGAGTTTCAGATGCTTTATGGGATGGCGGATGAGATCAAAAAGGCCCTGATAAAGATGGGTCAGAAAGTCCGGGTCTATACGCCTTATGGAGAGCTTATCCCAGGCATGGCTTATCTGGTACGGCGTATCCTGGAGAATACCTCTAATGAATCTTTCTTACGGCATCGGATAATTAAGGATCTTCCGCTAGAAGAGCTTATAAAAAACCCAGGGGAAATCAAAAGCTCTGTAGTGCAAGAAGTAGAACTAAAGGATAAGCCAGAAGCTGGGGTAGTGCTGCCTTTTAAAAATTATCCGCTACTAGACTTCTCTAAAGAAGAGAATCGCCGAAAGCTGAGACAAACTTTGCCGGCTATCCAGCGGCAATTTGCTGAACAATATCCCTTGATTATTAATAACAAAAAGGTCTGGACTAGCGATACCATCCCTTCTCTTAACCCTGCCCGGCCGCAAGAGCTGGTTGGTATAATAGCTAAGGCCAATACTGGACATGCTGCCGAAGCCCTCAGGGCTGCCCGCGAAGCCCTCCATAAATGGCGTACTGTGCCCTATAACCAACGGGCCGAGTATCTCATTAAAGCTGCCATAGCCATGGCCCGCAAGCGGATGGAACTAATGGCCTGGCAGGTGTACGAGGTAGGAAAGAGTTGGCGTGAGGCCGATGCCGATGTGGTAGAAGCCATTGATTATCTAGAATATTATGCCCGGGAGATGCTGCGTTTGGGCCCGCCACGCTTACTGGATCATATCCCCGGAGAGGTGAATCAATATAGCTATCAACCCCGGGGCGTAGGGGTGATCATTGCCCCCTGGAACTTTCCGCTGGCTATTCTTACTGGAATGACCTCTGCGGCTATTATTGCTGGTAATACCGTAATAATGAAGCCCGCAGAGCAGTCTTCAGTAGCAGGGGCCAAGCTTATGGAGATATTTCTGGAGATTGGATTACCTCCGGGTGTTGTTAATTATCTTCCTGGCATTGGTGAAGAGGTAGGAGAGTTTTTAGTAAAGAGCCCCGGGGTCAATTTTATTGCCTTTACCGGGTCAAAAGAAGTGGGCTTGCATATCAATCAGATAGCCGCTCAGACACAAGAGGGACAAGGAGGTATCAAGCGGGTAATAGCTGAGATGGGGGGCAAGAATGCCATCATTGTAGATGCCAGCGCTGACCTGGATGAAGCGGTTTTGGGGACGGTTCATTCCGCCTTTGGCTATCAAGGTCAGAAGTGTTCCGCTGCCTCCCGGGTCATTGTCCTGGAAGGAGTCTACCGGGTATTCCTTGAGCGATTGATAGAGAGTGCCCGCAGTATAAAGGTTGATTTCCCTGAAAAGCCAGATACCATTGTCGGACCCCTGATTGATGAAGCGGCCTTAAATAAGGTACGAGACTATATTGAGATAGGTAAAATAGAGGCTAAATTGGTGCTCGAGACCGATGTGTCTGGCATAGCCGGGGGAGGATATTTTGTCGGACCAACCATATTTGCCGATGTGCCATGGAGTGCTACTATTGCCCAGGAAGAGATATTCGGCCCGGTGCTGGCAGTCATTAAGGCCAGAGACTTTGCTGAAGCCCTCTCTATCGCCAATAATGTCCCTTATGGCCTTACCGGCGGAATATACTCCCGTACACCATCCCATATAGAACAGGCAAAACAGGACTTCCGGGTAGGCAATCTATATATCAATCGGAAGATTACCGGGGCGATTGTGGGCCGCCAGCCTTTTGGTGGGTTTAAGATGTCAGGGATTGGCTCCAAGGCTGGTGGGCCCGACTATCTTTTGCAATTCATGGAGCCCCAGACTATTACAGAAAATACCATGCGGCATGGCTTTGCC
>MHDQ01000128.1 GCA_001803565.1 Nitrospinae bacterium RIFCSPLOWO2_12_FULL_45_22
ATTATTATGCGGTGTTCTCACGTGATACTGCTACTGTCCCGAACTGGAACGATACGGTAACGGAGGGTCAGAATGCGGATACCGGTATTTCCCCGGTAGGGCCATAAGCTATTAGCCCAAAGTACCTGTACCGAGGGCGTTCCCACCTAATGAGGCTCAGGGAAATGCCAGGAAGGGCCAATATCATTTAGATACATACCATACCCAGCGCTATTTTTGGCGAGGCTCATATCACTGGAACTCCGAATATTGGGTTGAGTTACCCAATTCCCTACCTGGACAGGTATTGTGATTGATCCAGAAATCCTTATTATCTGGAGGAAATTACCGATGATATATATATTTTCTTCCAGGTATTTATAACCATAGTAAGGAATCATTTCATGAAAATATTGGTTATTGCTCCTACTCCTTTTTTTGCGGACCGGGGCTGCCATATAAGGATCTATCGCGAAATTGATTATTTGCAGTCCAAGGGGCATCAGGTAGAGCTAGTTACCTATCACCTGGGAGATAATCTGCCAGGCTTAAAAATCCACCGTACTATCAAACTCCCCTGGTATAGAAAGTTAGGTCCCGGACCATCTTTTCATAAACTCTATATTGACTTTCTCTTATTGTTTAAAGCCTTAAGAGTGATAGGCAAATTTAAACCAGACATCATTCATGCCCATCTTCACGAAGGGGCTATAATTGCTAAAATATGTAGCTGGGTTTATAAAATACCGGTGGTCTTTGATGTACAGGGCTCCTTGGTGGGAGAGCTCAAAGCCCACAAATTTATCCGTAAAAATTCTTTTTTGGGAAAAATCTTTCTATTCATAGAAAGTTGGACTTATCATACGGCTCATATCCTTTTTGTTAATACCAATTATACTGCCGAAAACCTTGTTCGGGATTATTCCTTAAATCGAGGGTCTATCTTAGTAATCCCTGATGCTGCTATAGATGCCTCCCCTATGACTTTGTTTAATCCACCCGATAGGAAGAGGTCTGAGTTAGCTATTCCCCTGAATAAGAAAATGGTGGTTTATTTGGGAGTGCTGGGCGAACACCAAGGAACCGACTTTTTGTTGCGGGTAATTCAATATGTCCTGAGAGAAAGGGACGATATCCATTTTCTTATCATGGGTTATCCCGATGAAAAGAAATATATGAACCTGGCCACAACATATAATATCGCTAAATATGTATCATTTACCGGCAGGATACCCTTTACTCAGAGATGGGAATATCTCGCCGTAGGGGATATCGCCGTAGCACCCAAATTTATGGATGGAGGTGAAGGGAATGGCAAATTATATGATTATATGATGGCTGGCCTTCCCACTGTTGTTTTTGACCATCCGGTAAACAGGGAAATATTGGGAGATAAAGGCATATATGCCAAAACAGCCGACATTGGCTCCTTCGGAGATTGTATCTTGAGGCTGCTAGGGGACAAAAAATATTATCAAGAAATGAGGGATAAGATAAGGTGCTCCCAGTTTGAGGAGGATGTATCCGGTAGAAATTCCTTCTTTGCTTTAGAGCAAGTCTTAGAATCTATCCATAGATCAGCAAAAAATGGCTATTTCTGTCACAAGATTCCTGAAAGTGAAGCAAATACCAGACCATATTAAACGGTGAAGACCCGGAGAGTGTCATTACTTGGTATAATGATCTGATGCGCAAGCGGACAGAGAAACGGGCGGATCAACTCTCAAGTGGAGCAGTTCAACCCAGCTTGGTAGTTGAACACGGCAGCCGTATGGGAACACATAGGAAGCATCGATCTGTGCTGTCTACCTGTACGATACACATTGTAGGACCACTAATATCTTGCATAGTGGTAACGGTCTGATAATTGAGCTTGAATACGGCCTTACTAAATCTCTTTCCAATATCATCTACTCCGACACAAATTAAACGGCTGAGATGAGAATGTAAAAGGTATATAAGGACAATGGATGAATAGTAAAGGTCAAAATCATATCGTTGTTGTGGAAGCTTACGAAGGTTTTATCGAGTATCTTTCTGATGAGTCAGAGGAACGAAATTCCTTTCAGGGGCTTGGTCTTCCAGTCGAAGAAATTGCCGAGCATCTTGATTGTCGAATTACCATTCTTTGTTGGGATCAATGGTATCGTTATGAACTAAAGGAGACTTGGGGGTCAACACCAGCGACACGGCCAGTATCACAACCAGATTTTAGTAACATGTCAAGAGTTTTGGAATCCAGCAGAATAAAGCGGATCCCTATTCCCGCGAGAGATCCTGAATACTGGCTTTTATTCGATGAAAAAGGTTTGAGTCCTCGTTCTCATGGGCTAATCAATGATAGCGGGTTATTATTTTTCGTTTCTTATTGTTTGAGCAAGGAACTTCGAGTATTTTATAATAATGACCCCTTCCAGGTTGTCATCCTGCCCATGTGGGGTGGCGTCGGATATGTTTCTCAGATGGCAAGGGCAACGCAGGTTTCTAACATGGTGGATGTGCCTTTCGTAGTTGTGGCTACAGATAAATCTATTAATCGCCAGATGGCTAATCAGGAGGGAATCTGGACTCGCCAGGCGATTGTTCAACGTCAAATGGAAGATGTTTCGCTTGCTCTGGCCGACCTTGTGCTGATCTTCGGACCGAGGGGTAATGAGATCGCTATTGATGGCAGGCTTCCCGAATCTCCTTCCCCGGTTTGTGCACCCCGTTTTGTTGAGGACTTGTTGGTCGATAAAATTGCCAATGCGTCAGCACAACCTGCTGATACTCACAGTCCTTTAGAATTTTTTCTTCACGAACCCCAACAGGCCGCATCAGGAGTGCTGACTCTCTTAGATGCCGTTACTCTTTTGACAAATAAGGGGATAAGATTAAATAGGCCGGTGATAAGTGCCGGACCACCCATGATTTTTGCTCCCATGAAGCCAAGAACGTTTATGGATTATTGGTCGTCTCGGGGATCTGTGCGTGAACTTATCCGCGAACACCAATGGGAATGGAGGAGAGAATATTCCTACCTTGATCAGGTTTTCCGGGTTCGTCTTTATCTTAGTTTTTTTGACTATCTTCCAAATGTTTGGGCAGAACTTGCCCGAGGTTCTTTAGTGCTTCTTTCTCCATCTGCAGCAGAGGGATTGGCTCCTGGAAAGATTCTTCCTCAGGAGGTCTTAATTCAGGGAGATCCAGTTCCTGAAAAAGTGGCAGATTCTCTGGAGAAAATCGCAGGGACAGATATCAAAAAACTCGATCAGATCAGACGAGAGTTATGTGCACGGGTTGTAGAAGCGCACCGAGGAAAGGGGCGACGGCGTCTTATCGAAAAAACTACCAAAGCCCTTGGACAGATCCTTCAGTCTCCCCCTGAACCACAAGACCTATCACGAATCTCTCTTATGTTTTTTGATCGCCGTGTATCCCTTCGGACACTTGCACAGAAAGACAAACCACCTCCCTTGCCAGAACCAAGATCAGGCATAAAAAAAGGAACACTGTCTGTTGTTGTGATCTGCTATGAGGAGGGGTCCATGATCAAGGAAGCTCTAGATAGCGTTTGGGCTTCAGAGCGGCAACCTGATGAGGTGCTTCTCGTCGATGACGGTTCACATGGAGATGAAACCCTTACAAATATTAGAGAACTTGAAAAGGATGCATCAAAAAAAGGATTCCCTTTAAGGGTTATTCAACAAAGGAACCGAGGATTAGCTTCGGCTAGGAATGCCGGCCTTGGGGCAGCAAAAGGAGAATTTATCTCCTTCCTCGATGGAGATGATATGATTGAACCTCAGTTCTATCGGATTGCCCTTGAAATTCTCGAGAGGTATCCGCGTTTGGGGGGGGTCGCCGCATGGGCATTACTCTTTGGTGCTGATATTACCGACGGCTTTTGGAATGCCCCGCAGCCGGAATTTCCTTTTTTATTTATTGAGAATAGTATAATCGTTCCCTGTTTGACACGTACGGAACTTTTACGGGATCTTGGCGGTTATGATATCCGTCAACGTTATAATTACGAAGACTGGGAATTAGGTATTCGAATGCTCGTGTCGGGCTGGCCGATTGTTACTGTTCCCATGCATCTTTTAAAGTATCGTGTCCGTACAAATTCACTCTACCGGAGTATGACCTACGTGCAGAATCAAGTTATGCGAGAACTTTTGTTAAACACTCATCGGGAGACAGTTTCCAAATTCTCTGTCGAAATTGCTATGCAATTGGAAAATCAATGGATGAAATCCATCCATCCTGATTTAACACCACCCATTTCGATACAAGGCAATAACAATACTGTTTCCTTCTGCAGAAGGCTCTCGCAAAAGGTTCGAAGGCTTCTTACGCGTACACTAATAACAAACTAAAGGATACGAGTCTTTTATGAAACATCTGATCATCTGCCGTGAATATCCTCCTGCACCTGGAGGAGGTGTTGGAACTTACGTACATAATATATCCCAATTGCTTGCCCAAAGTGGGGAGACTGTCCACATAATTGGACAACTTTGGGAAGGAGCTGAGGAAAAAGTCGAAGAGAAGTGTCATGGAAGGTTAATCATTCACCGCGTTCATTTCGAAGACTGGAAATTATCTTCTGGCCGGATACTGGGTTCCACTAACAAGTCCAAAGAAGAGAAAGGCCTTCTTGAATCAAATTTCTATCCTCAATGTTTTTCCTGGCAATCTGGTCTTCTTGCTGAAAGGCTTGTTGATCAGGAAGGAATTGACATAATTGAAGCGCAGGAGTATGAGGCGCCCCTGTATTTTTTCCAGTTTCGACGCGCTCTGGGGCTTGGACCAAAACGGCATCCCCCTTGTATCGTACACCTACATTCTCCTACCGAATTTATCGCTCAATACAACGATTGGAATATTAGTTCGCCTGCTGTGCAAACGGCAAAACGGCTTGAAGATTACAGCATTGCAACAGCAGATGCATTACTTTGCCCCAGCCGATATCTCGCGCATCAAGTAGAAGCTTATTATGGATTGGCAGAAAATACCGTATGGATCATTCCGTGTCCTATGGGAGACAATCCTATGCTCGAAAGGAATAAAGACACGTGGGAACATGGAACAATCTGTTATGTAGGGCGACTTGAAATGCGCAAGGGAGTAATAGAGTGGATTGATGCTGCTGTTGCGGTTGCTCGTGAATATCCGACAGCATATTTTGAATTTGTCGGCGCTAATGTTCTCGGTAATGCTTGGATGGAGGGCGAGGAGTTTGTGGAAAGTCGGATTCCAGATGATCTACGGATGAGGTTTTACTTTCACGGCCAAAAAAAGAGATCTGCTATCCCACAGGTCCTGGTAGGTGCCCGTATGGCTGTCGTTCCATCTCGCTGGGAGAATTTTCCTAACACTTGCATTGAGGCCATGTGTTCAGGTCTCCCAGTGATTGCGTCGCGTGATGGAGGGATGGCAGAGATGATCAAGGATGGCCAAACGGGTTGGCTGGCCAGCAAGACAGGATGTGAAGGTCTTGCAGATGCCCTCGGACGTGCGTTGGGGACCCCGTCGGCAAAGATTGCCGAAATGGGACGTAATGCATCGTTGGACATAAGAAGGATGTGCGATAACAAGAAAATTGTGGAAAGCCATTTAGATTTCCGCAGTCAGATTGTTAATCAAGGCGCAAAACGTTCTTTGTACCTGCCATTGAATTTGCCTTGGGCCAAAAGGCCACTTTCTGATGAGTCAGAGCGCCGAACTCCAAAAAAGAATTCTGAGAAAGGTCTCGCCATTGTAATCACCTGCGCCAATAACGGCCGATTCCTCGACGAATGCTTGAGGAGTATTGAACGGCAGACTCGCAGGCCGGCGTCTGTTGTTATTGTGGATGACAAATCGACAGAGGAGTTAACATTGAAAGCTCTCAACAAAGCACAACAAGAAGGATGGCGGATTATTCAAAAAAGAAAGGGGGATCTTTTACCTGCTAAGAATACCGGTATCGAAGCAATTCTCAGTTCTGAGCCAAATCTCCTTGGTTTTGCTTTTCTCAATACGGAGGACCGGCTGCAGCTAGGCTTTGTTGCAGCATGCGAATCGGTTCTTCAACATTGCCCTGAAGTTGGTATCGTTTCCTGCTGGACTCATTATCTCTGGAGTGATGGGAGAATCTGGATCAGACCTTGTCCCAGCTTCCCTTACCAGTGGTTATCCAACGATGCGGTTCCTTTTAGTGCCATACGAACCGATGCATTGCGTGAAGCTGGTTACTTTCGTTCCGTAATGAGTCGAGAGTACGATGATTGGGATCTTTTTAATGCCGTAATGGCAGCAGGTTGGGTTGCTGTAACCATACCTGAGATACTTGGTGAACACTGGTTCATAGATGACTCAATGCTCCAAACGAGTCTTCATATCTATGGGAAGATGCGTCGAGAACTTCTTGAAAGATTTCCAGATTTAGTCGCACGTGATGCCAAGGATATCATTCTTCTCTCTGTGTGTGATACAACAAGGTTATTACGCGAAAAACATTTCAAAATATGGCTACAATGTGCAATAAAACGAATGTTACCCTACTCCGCTCTATGGGTTCTTAAGAAAGTAAAAAACAAAATGCTTCGGAATGGCCCAGCTTGGATGTCTAACTTTATTTTTCGTGTGACGAGTTGATATGGAAAGGTGTACAGGCATGAATATACTTATATCGGCTATAATATGCACGCATAATCGTGCTAAGTATTTGACAAAAGCAATTCAAAGCCTGGTGGATCAATGCACACCCAAAGACAAGTACGAAATCATAATAATAGACAACTGCTCAACGGATTCCACGAAAGAAGTAGTAGAACGATTTATAGGCAACAGCAATATAAAATACATCTATGAATCAACCTTGAGTCTTTCATTTGCACGGAACACTGGCTGGAGCAATGCAAAGGGAAAGTATGTTGCTTACCTGGATGATGATGCTGTTGCTTGTCCAGTTTGGCTTGACAAAATTTTAGAAGTATTTGAAACCGTAACACCGAGACCCGGTTGCGTAGGTGGGAGGGTAGAATCAATATGGGAATCTCCTAGGCCGAGATGGTTGTCAGATTGGCTTTTACATGGTCTTACCATCATAGATTGGTCAGAAACTCCGCATGTTTTGACTAATCTTTCTGCGGAATGGCTCGTTGGAGCTAATATTGCTTTTCCGATTGAAATTCTTAAAAGCGTTGGTGGATTTACCTCAAGTCTTGACCGGGTGGGGAATAATCTCTTATCAAGTGGTGATGTATTCCTTGAAAAACAAATCACCAAAATGGGATATTCCTGCTTTTATCATCCAGACATCGCTATCGGACATCACATATTTGAATCGCGACTTAGTCAGGCCTGGTTCATTCGTAGGTATTACTGGCAGGGCATTTCTGATGCGGTAATGCAAATACTTCAAGAAAGACCTTCAACATTAAAGCGATTACGCTTTTCTATCTCGGAGGCGGGAATCTTTTTACGATCACCAAAAAAAATAATTACTCTTATGTTGCCAACAAGTGATCCAGAACAGTTTACTCAAAAATGTTTTGATTTAATAACATTGGGGCATATATACGGCTTATTAAGATTTGCGAACCGATGGCTATAAATATACATCTAATTCGCACCCAACGTCCTCATTGGGGTACATACTCAGGCATAAATCAGTTTTTAAAATATGTTGATCATAACAAATATCACATAGATGTTTATGTTGCATCAGATCATGATGGAGATTTTCCAATACGAAACCGAGTGGTACAAAAATGGTTACGTTATATAGTGCAACGAAACGGTATGCAATATTATAAGCTGAGCGACCTGACTGCTGAGATCAAAGCGTTCCGTAAATGCTGGTGGAATAAAATCGATATAATCCATTATATGGATGGCGAGCACTCGGCGCAGTATTTGTCCTGGTTATGCAAACTACATCGAAGAATGAGGCCGAAAATAGTTGCTACGTATCACCAGCCTCCGGAACTGTTAGATTCACTTATTCGCAAGGATGTCATCTCCAGGTTCGATTACATCACCGTAGTATCGCCGGAGCAAGTATCTTACTTTAAACAATTTGTGCCATCTGATAAAATACAGTTAATTCTGCATGGCATAGACACTCACCATTTTAAGCCGGGCGGTACTCTAAAAGATAAAAATAAGTTCAAATGTATAACGACGGGCCACTGGCTAAGGGATTTCAAGGCTGTACGAGAGGTAGCAGAGAAATTGATGGCATATAAGGACATAGAGTTTTACGTTATGACGTCTAAATTAACAGGTCCTAGAGTAACCGGACTGGAAGGTCTAGCAAACGTTACGCTATATAGAGATCATATTGATGATGCAAGATTATTAGAACTGTACCAGCAGTCAGATATATTGTTCCTGCCTTTGTTACAGTCTACGGCAAATAATGGGATTCTTGAAGGGATTGCTTGCGGGTTACCGGTAGTGTCAACTTACTTGCCATCCGTGAAGGCATATCTACCGGGGAAGGAAGCTGTCTTGATAAAAGATAACGATCCAAAACAAATCGTAGATGCGATATTGCATTTGGTTCATAACCCGGAGGACTGTAAAAATATGGCGTTAGAAGCTCGCAAGAGGGCTGAAGAACTTGATTGGCAGAACATCGCCCCACAATATGAAGCGGTCTATTCTAAACTAAAAAGTAGTTAATCCGATATTATACGGACAATGGTATGGATACTACAGTAGGACATAAAAAACTATTTTGTTCCAGACCATTTAAGTGGTTTGAAGTGACTCAGGTGAATGAAATTGGAGAAGTGTATGTGTGTTGTCCCTCATGGCTGGATACACCCATAGGAAACCTTACGTATCAATCGGTTGAAGAAACATGGAATGGCAAAAAGGCACAAGAATTCCGACGTTCAATTCTGGATGGTTCTTTCAAATATTGTAATCGTTCCAGATGTCCTTTTTTGCAAACCATATCGGAACCAGTTGAGAGAGTTGAAGACGTTAAAGATGAAGATCTAAAAATAATAATAGAAAAAAAACTTACAATTTTGCCATATGGGCCGAGAGAAATTAATTGTAGCTATGACAGGTCTTGCAACTTATCCTGTCCATCATGCCGTACGAAAGTAATTATAGAAAATGGGAATAAGCAGCAGATATTAAACATTCAAGGTAAAATCAACAATGAAGCTCTTAAGGATGCCCATCTTTTATATATTACAGGTTCGGGGGACCCTTTTGGTAGTCCTTTTTTTAGGAAGTGGCTGCAAACTATGAAGAGAGGAGACATGCCAAATCTTAAGAAAATACATTTACATACAAATGCACAGTTATGGACACCACAGATGTGGTCTACAATACCAAAAGACATACAACAACTTGTAAAAACTGTTGAAATTTCAATTGATGCGGTAAGTTCAAGGACCTATTCTATCAATCGCAGGGGCGGGAGTTTTGAAAGGCTTCTTGAAAATCTTGAATTTATTCGCATATTACGCAAGAATGTCCCATTTGAATGGTTTGGTATAAGCATGGTTGTTCAGGAGAATAATTTTATGGAGATGCCTGCTTTTGTGCTTCTTGGCCAGCGTTTTCATGCTGATACTGTTTATTTCAGCCAATTAGTAAATTGGGGGACATATTCTAATAAGGAATTTAGCAATCGAGCAATTCATCTTCCCACTCATCCAAAACATGTAAAGTTTGTTGATCTCCTTAAGAACGAAATTTTTAATGAACCACTTGTTTATTTGGGAAATTTAACGAACGGGAGTTTTGTATGAATGTGTCTGTCATCATACCCGCTCATAACGCAGCAAAAACAATATCCGAAACGCTTGAGTCTCTCCGTACCCAGACTCACCAGGGTTGGGAGGCGTTTGTTATTGATGACGGGTCGAGCGATGAAACGGCAGCTATTGCCACGAGTTTCGTAGAAAAAGATTTTCGAGTTCACACGATCAGCCAGCTACAGATGGGAGTCTGCGCAGCCAGGAATACTGGGATTAGACTAGCCAACTTCGATTGGTTGCTCTTCCTCGATGCTGACGACTGGCTCCTTCCTTTGCATCTGGAGCGATTGACGGGTAAGCTTATTTCTAACCCTAATCTTGATGCCGTCTATTGCGACTGGGCCCGCGTTGCTTCGGATGGAACACGAGTTAGCGAGGAGTTCTGTTACCTTTCGGGGGATATGTTTCCTACGTTCGCGTGCCGTGCCGTTTTTCCTATTCATGCCTGTGTTGTTCGTCGATCGATTGTCGAATCAGTCGGAGGCTTCGACACATCGTTCAGGACTTGTGAAGAATGGGATCTGTGGCAACGCATCGCCCGTACTGGTGCTCAATTTGGTGTGATTAGTGAGGTATTTGCACTCTATCGTATGCAGCCAGTGTCTACTTCGATGGACGGTTTCCAGATGCTTGCAGACGGTCTTCGCGTGCTAGAACAAGGACACTCCCACGACACGCGTGTGCAAAATCCGCATCCAGCCCATGTAAATGGATTACCGAAAGAACAACTTATAAGCCAAAAGTTTTATTTATCTTGCTGGTGTGCCGGCCTCATACTCGGTTGTGAGAAGGATGCCAGGCCATTACTCAGGGCTCTCAAGGACAATCGCTACCCACAACTCGACCCAAGTGGTGTTGCACGAAATATTTTTCTGGCTGCACTGTTGCCCACGTGTCAAGCTCCATCTGCTTGGGTTCAACTTTGGCCTCGCATAGAACAGTGTGTTAACGAATTTCTGCTGGCTCTCGAAGAGCAATCTAAAGCTCCTGGGTTGTACCGTCGTACTCGTGCTGTTCTGGGGCGTTTGATTCTAAAAAATTCTCCAAGTTCCCGGTCGCAGACAGTTGGGATGATTCATGAGGTTTGTGTCGAGATCACGGAACCACTCTGTGACATTAATCCTCCAAAGCCAGCCGAACGTATCCATTGCAAATTGGAGTTTGAAGGGACAAGCATTGGTACACTTGAGCTCCCGGTTTGTGATGGTGTTGTTTCTCGTTATGTATTTGCTGATGCCATAGCGGCCGAATTTTTTTGGGTTATTATTGGGCGGTTTTTTGAGCGTACAGTCTACCCCAGCCTCAGCATCAGACATGAGCCGGATGGTGCATCGATTTGGCGGGGAACACTGTGCCTTGCAAAATCACTTCCTGGAGATGAGTTTGCAGTCAGACAACAGCTCCACAAGCAAGTTGGCTGGACAGTTTTTTTACAGGAGATATGGGGGTGTAAGGATCAGCCACTCGATGGTTTTTACACGGATGACCGTGCAGTGTCTTTGAAGAAGGTTGGTTGGAAGACATTCTTACAGGAGTTCTATGCGAGTATTTTTAAAACGACATCAACCTCGCGGTATCCATTACAGGGGGCCTAGATCATAGTCGAGGTTGGTGATGAACTTCGCGATGTGGAGCTATCAGGCCAAGAACTCAATGTTGTTCTAACGCTAGGTGGGGTGATGCTTGGGGTTGTGAGCATTCCCGTTAAAAAGAACATTGTACGTGCTCAGGAACTGCGAGTGGCTCTCACAAAAGCAAGTGGCCTTGAATTGTGTCGGGCAGTTGTTCGTGAGGGTTTGCTTGGCAGGTCAGTGGTAGACATGCCAACATCGCTTCGAGATCGCTTGGTGGCTGTAAAGAAATCATTTGTACAGCGTAACCGAAATGAATCGCTCTTGAGGACGTGCACTGATGTTGTATTTGTGCCTGGAACTGACTGCGCTCTTGATTATGTGCTTTCAGCAGGAAATTTTATCGTAATGCTCGGACGACATCTACACGGGGAGATTGGGACAAGTACCTCACGGCGTGCAATGCTACCTGCAGCAGCCCTTACCGAACTCATCAATGCCGCTTCGGTAGTTGGTGAGCCCGTGATTCAGGCTCCAGCGACGAGTGAACAACCTAAACATATAGTTTACGCCCCAGAACTAGTCTGGCGTCCGTTGCGAGGTACGCAGGTATCTTCCACAAAAGCTAATGATCCTGGAATGGTCCAGAGAGAGCTCAGTATTCGACAACAAAAGTTATGTTGAGTTGGCGCAGCAACCCACGGAGCTCCTACCCGAAGTTGCCGCGCATGTTCTATGGGATGTTGGTCGTCCTAACCGTAGCTGTGATCAGCAAAACGTTGTTACCGACCGACTTCCGATCCTCATGTACCATCGCATTGCACCAAACGGCGCATCTTCGACTGCTCGTTATCGGGTAACGCCTGAGTTGTTCGAAGAGCAACTACGTTATTTGCGTGATACTGGGTATTATAGTGTTAGTCTTGAAGGGTGGCGCAAAGCAATGGAAAAGAAAAGTCCACTTCCCGGCAGGGCAGTGATAATTACCTTTGACGATGGGTATCTTGATTTTCTTACCTACGCGTGGCCATTGTTGAAGCGTTATGGCTTTTTGGCTACTGTCTTCCTGGTGGCAGAGCATGTTGGGGGAACAAATAGCTGGGACAGCATTTATGTAGAGGAGGTACCGCTCCTTGGATGGGAAGACATCAGACAACTCCGGGATGAAGGGGTTGAATTCGAATCCCATTCGGCTAGCCACCCTTATCTTACTGCCCTTTCGCCAGAGAAGATTGTTAGTGAAGGGGCTCGATCGAGAGCGATCCTTGTGCGTGAGCTTGGGGTAACCATAAAGGCCTTTGCGTATCCTTACGGCGATGTTGATCATGTTGTTCAGCACCTTATTGGGGCATGTGGTTATATTTTTGGTCTATCCTGCCGATGTGATTTGAGCGGCTACCATGATCCTTTTCTAGCGCTACCACGGCTCGAAGTGTTTGGTTTTGATAATTTGCAAGCTTTTATTGCAAAGCTCAGCGTTTGTGAGACGCAGGTTTAAGGCTAGTAGTTATTAGATTAACGTTGGTTGTTATCCGAGTGATTGGATTGGGACTAGGTTTACGATTATAACTGGCAGAGCAGGTAGGGCAGATTATAACTGTCGGAAGGTTACTGTATCAGCGGGAATTTTCTGAGGTCTTTATCCAAGTAATGATTAGTCAAATTCTAGAAACTATGCGATACCGAGAAATGATAAAGAATATGGTCATCCGTGATCTTAAAGTAAAATATCAGCGTTCCCTTTTGGGTTTCCTCTGGACCCTGCTAAATCCCTTGCTATTGTTTGTCATATACATAATAGTATTTTCTCAGGTAGTGCGGCTGGAGATACCTCATTATTGGGCCTTTTTACTCAGTGGTCTATTTGCGTGGAATTTCTTTGCTCAGTCCATTGTAACTGCTTCTAATGCAATCCGGTATAATGCTAATCTGACTACCAGGATATATTTTCCCCAGGAAGTGCTGATAGTAAGCAGCGTGCTTTCTAAACTGGTAGAGTTTGGGCTGGAGTTATTTATATTGTTGGGGATTTTTTTAATTTTCTATCCAAAAATCTACCTTCTCAATCTATTTTTTTTACCGGTAGTAGTATTAATCCAAACCATTCTTATTATCGGACTCGTTTTTCCCCTTTCTTGTCTGATGGTTTTTTTCAAGGATATGGAGCATATCCTCTCACTTTTAATGACTGGCTGGTTTTTTTTGACCCCCATATTCTATCCCGATTTTTTAATCCCTACCGTATATTTAAAGTATTTTGAATTGAATCCCATGTTTGATCTTATTTCTCTTTACCGGTCCCTGCTCTATCAAGGAGAGTTACCTGATGTAATCCAGCTTTTCCGGAGTTGCAGCGTTTCAATCCTATTCTTTTTGGTAGGTTATAATATCTTTAATCGGTATAAAGCCCTTTTTGCAGAAGTAGCCTAGCCCTATGCTGCTTATAGAATGTCATTCAGTTAGTAAAAAATTCTATTATTATCATGAAAGAAGCAAAACATTAAGAGGGGCATTTCTTGACTTATTCAAAGGATGCGCAAGGTTGAACGGCGAGTGGTATACCATAAAAGATTTTGATTTAGAAGTCCATAGGAATGAAACGGTAGGACTAATTGGCCGCAATGGTTCGGGTAAGAGCACTATCCTAAAGCTCATTTCTAAGGTCTATAGACCCACTTCGGGCTATATTAGAACCCAAGGGAAAGTTGTTGCTTTACTGGAGCTAGGGGCAGCCTTCCATCCGGAATTAACCGGTAGAGAGAATATATATTTGAATGGATCAATCCTGGGACTAAGCAAAAAAGAAATAGAGCAAAAATTTGATCCTATAGTATCTTTTTCCGAGTTATCTCAATTTTTAGATACACCGGTAAAATATTATTCCTCTGGCATGTATGCCCGGTTAGGGTTTTCCATCGCTATCTTTGCTAACCCGGATATCTTATTGATAGATGAAGTCCTTGCTGTAGGAGACGAAGAATTCAAGCAAAAATGCTGGAATAAAATTGATCAATTCCAAAAGGAAGGCAAAACTATTCTGTTGGTGTCCCACGATTTAGATACCATAAAAAAGCTCTGTTCCCGGGTAGTATGGCTGGAAAATGGTATGATTCAAAGGGAGGGAGAGCCAGAGGAAGTTATCCAAGCTTATCATACGGATATTTCTCTGAGAAATCAATAGTTAACTATGAAAATATCTTTGATAATCTGCACCAGAAATAGGATACAACTGCTAAAGACCTGTCTCCAATCTATTCCTCAAAGTTCTATTGACTTCCATGAGGTCGTAGTTATAGACCAGAGTTCTGATACCGCAAATACAGAGGAATTATTACCCATTATAAATAATCTGAGATATATTCCTACGGAAACTCAAGGGTTATCATGGGCAAGAAATTTGGGTATTAAAGTTAGCACGGGAGATATAATAGCCTTTACTGATGATGACTGTATTATGACAGATGGTTGGGCTGAGGCAATCATTAAAGAATTTCAAAGGGATCCCCATATAATGGCAGTTTATGGAAGAGTACTCCCATTTTTTAATGGTCTTCAACCCAGAAAAATGCTGGCAATTCAGTTGAATAATCAGCACCAGGAATATAAAAAATTAGTTAATCCCTGGAAATTTCAATCTGGTAATAATATGGCCCTGCGAAGAGAGGTTTTTGCAGAGATAGGATATTTTGATGAATTATTGGGCCCAGGGGCTGAATTAAGGAATTGTGATGATGCCGATATGGCTTATAGACTCCTTCGGCATGGGCTAAGAGTTGTCTATACCCCTAAGGCTATTATATACCACCGACAGTGGAGAGGAGATGGGGAAGCTTGGCGGGTAGAGCAAGATTACCATATTGGTGCAGGGGCGTTATTCATTAAACATCTGCGTTATGGTGATGCGTATGTATTCAGATTGATCCTTGAAAGGCTCATCTATCGAGGTATTGGAAATATTATATTAGGGATCCTTAGCTGCAATAAATATAAGTTACGTAAGGGCTATTACTCCCTTTTTGTTGTCAAGGGAATGTGGCAGGGGCTCAGAAAACCCTTATCATCCATGGACAGAATATTTATAACTCCAAATTAACCCTTGCAGGATTATCGGATTAATGGCTCAAAAATTTGTCTCCATAGTTGTTTTAACCTCTAAGTGGGGAGAGCGAGGAAAGCACCTGGACGAATGTTTGCAGGGTATATATAGACAGAGTTTTAGAGACTTTGAGATTATCCTGGTTACCAATGGATTGGGAGAAAGTCAGGTACACTCTATTAGAAAGAAATATGACAAGCTAAAGATAATAAAGAATGAGGTAAATAAAGGCTGTGCTACCGGAAGAAACCAAGGAATCGAACAATCGCGGGGAAATTATATTGTTACCCTAGACGATGATGTTATCCCTGATGATAGCTGGTTAGAAGAACTTGTGACACCGGCATTAAATGATGAAAGCGTAGGGATGGTGGCCTCCAAAATATTATACAGTTCGCGTCCCGATACCATAGATAGTGCAGGTATTGAAATTAGTAAAGATGGCAATGCTTACCATCGGAAAGGTTTGGCCAGAAACGGCGGGTATGAGCAAAGTGAGGAGATATTTGGTCCTTGTGGCGCTGCTGCCCTGTACAAGAGGGAGCTTTTTGAGGACATAGGGCTGTTTGATGAGGATTATTTTATCTATTACGAGGATGTTGACCTGGCATTTCGGGCGAGGCTGGCGGGTTGGCAATGCCTATATGTCCCCCAGGCCATTGCATTTCACCACCATTCCTGGTCCTTGGGGCAGGAATCCAGCCAAAAGATTTTCTTTATCGAGAGAAATAAAATTTTAACCATCCTGAAAAACTGGCCGATAAGAGCAATGCTTTTATATGCCCCCTTAATAATAGGTTACGACCTCATGGCCGATGGTTATTATATATTATTGAAAAAGGACTTTTCCAGATTACGGGCCAAGCTCAGTGCCCTGAGGCAGTTACCCAGGGTCTTGCGAGAAAGAAGCAAAATCCATGGCAACAAAAAGATTTCTGCCCCAACTATAAGTAAATTCTTGGCCGCCCCTTATGCCCCTTGGGTCATTTATAAACGACGTTGTCGATTGAACCATATATTGTGCTTGACTGGATAAGGAGGAAAAACAAGATGCCGCAATTACAGATTGAAATAACGGTGGAAGATATAAAAAAGATATTGCCTCAATTATCAAAAACACAAATATTGGAGCTAGATCAAAAAATCCATGAATATTTAGAAACTCAAATGATGATGGCAGCTGCTGCAACAGCCTTTTCCGAATGGGAAGATCCTGAGGAAGATATATATAATGAGTATTTATAACCCCGGAGATATTGTCTTGGTAAACTTCCCTTTTACCGATTTATCCTCTTATAAAGTGAGACCTGCCTTAATCATTGCAACAAAAGGCGAAGACGCGATAGTGATAGGAATTTTTTCTAATGTCCCTGATTTCTTAAAAGATTCATGGATAGTGATCGAAGAAAGTTCACCATATTTTAAACAGATGGGTTTGAAGAAAAGATCAGTAATAAAGACCGAGAAAATAGCAACTATCCATAATTCCGTGATTAAAGCGAAGATCGGTGCTATTTCCTCGGAGGCAATGAGAGAAATAAAATCAACTTTAATTAAGACTTTGGCACTTAATTAGTTGCCACTGAAAAATCCCTGCAAAGCAAGCTTTGTCACTACATATTGGTGCATCAGACTATTTCCACAATGTATGTAGTGGTCGAGCTTGCTCGACATACCATTTTTCAGTGGCAACTAATTAGCTGGGGAAGGATAAAGGGGAGGGTAAAATAATTATTTCAGAGGAAGAGCATGAAAATCCTATATCTTACCCAAACGGGACAGCTTTTGACCGGTTCAGGTACTTATCGGGACCTGGTGTTGGATGGGATGAGTAACCGGCATCATATTAAGACCTTTGCAGGACCGCAGGACTATGAACAGGACTGGGATATTGCCCATGTATTGGACTTGAAGCACGCGAGACTAAAGGATTTGCAAAGATTAGGCTGCCCGATAATCGTAGATGTCCATGATTATTACTGGACCCAATTCTATCCCTTTCCCTGCCCGGACCTGCCATTGAGATATTTTCTTCAGAAAATACGGAAATGGAGATATTCCAAAATCCTGAAAGAGAGCCAGGCAGTCATTGTCCATTCAGAATATGTGAAGAAAAAGATTCAGCACCCCCATATATTTTTCATCAGATATGCCATTGATCGGAATGGTTTTCAATCACATGCCCAAGAACGGGATAAGAACCTGATATTGTTTGTTGGCCGGGACTATTTTAGAAAGGGTATCTTGACCTTGATAAGGGCTTTGCCCTTGGTGTTAAAGGAAATCCCTGAGGCCAGGGTAGCAGTTATCGGGCCAGAGTATTTCCATTCCAGACTGGTAGCAAAATTCTTGAGCAGAAAACTCCCTATAGAATATATCAACGGACTATCCCCGAAGGAGACCAGAGAATATTTTTTACAAGCTACTTTATTGGTCCTCCCTTCATATATAGAGGCCTTTGGCATAGTGCTCATGGAGGCCCTGGCTGCTGGATTACCCATAGTAGCCACCAGAGTGGGTGGCATCCCAGAGATTATCCAACATGGTATTAATGGGCTCCTGGTTGGGAAAGGAGACAGCCAACAACTGGCAGCCAGTATTATCACCTCCTTGAGTAATGGGGACCTGAAAAGGGAAAACTTTTGGGAAAGACTGTTTAGTCCCGAAGATATGATAAATGAGCTGGAATTAGTATATAATAATAATAAATTTCCATAAGTCTTGGGCTTCAAAGGGGCATGAAAATTGGGCAAGCAGGACGTCTGGCACACACTTTATGAAGTCGATATTCACTAATAAGTAATAAGACAGACGTCTCGCCTGTTAGAAAGGGTTTTTATGAAAATATTGTGGTACGGTTTGGCAGGAGTTACATCGTGGATTTGGATATGGAGGGAAGAGAAAAAATTATTAAGGGAGGTGCTAACCAACTCGTCCGCCTGCCAAATATTATTTCCCAAAAAGCGAGTGAAGCTGGAGAGGGATTTAGTGAAGGGTGTAAGGGCTTGTACCATGGATGAGGTATGGGCTTCTTTGCCCAATTGGATAAAATTGATGATAAAAGAGGAAAAGAGCTTGAAAGAGGGACTTGAAAAGAAACCACTGAACCAGGATAATATATCTTGGATATCTTGTTTGGCATTTTTGAATCTCACAGGCTGTCCTCCTTTCTGGCTATAAGATTATAAATTGGTTTTTTATTTAGCCAATTATAGGATGACAGCCTCTTTTTTTATCCTCTAAAAAAGTGCAAGAGTTTAGTATAATAATTTTTCCCATATTGGGTAATTTGTTTCCCAAGTTTTCTCTACCTTTTATGTTTTTCCTAGAACTATCTCCCACAAAATACCCCTTTTTTAGGCTATTTTAAGATAAATTATGGTCATATCAATAATGGCACAGACCTTAATGGCACAGACCTTGCATATAAGAAATATGGTTCGAGCAAATCTCGTAGCAAGGCAGGAAGCGCTAAATCCTGTGTGCCTATCTAACGGAGTGGGGGCGGAGCTCTATCTCAATCTGAGCTTCGGTATTGGCAGATACTTCTATAACCATACCAGGCGGGTATACATTGGCTCCTACGCAAGTCTTTTCTATGGTCTTGCCCACCGTCGGTCTGCAGACAGGCACATACATCGCTTTTGCTGTCTTTGCTGAGCCGGGCTCTGTACAATCGGGTAATCCCCGAATAATTGACAAGATAAGCTTTTTCAGCTTTATTATTGAATAAAAATTTTGGGGTATCTGCTTTATGATATGGGAGAATCATGAAAGTTGCCTATTTTTTGGATGTCTTTCCGAAGCTTTCTGAGACCTTTATCCTTAATGAGATAATTGAGTTGAAGAAGCTTGGCCTGGATATAATTATTTTCTCTCTGGCAAGACCAGATGAAGAGGTCATGCACCAAGAAGCGGCCCAATTACTGAAGGATACCCACTATCCCGATAATATAACTCTAAGTGAAAGAGTCTATGCCCATTTAAATCTCCTCATCCACAATCCTCTTAGATACTTAAAGGCCTTTTGGTTTGCCTATAGCAGAGATGCAGCCGCTTTTTCCAAATTTAAGAGAGCAGCTCATTATGCTTTAGAGCTAAAGAAAGTCGGGGTAGAGCATATTCATGCACATTTTGCTGCTGCTGCCTCAGAATATGCTATGTTGATCTCTATGATATCTGGTATTCCTTATAGTTTTACCGTCCATGCCTATGATCTATTTATTAAGCCACGGTTGATAAGAGAGAAGGCTCACTTTTCAGAGTTTGTAGTCTCAAAAACCGACTTCAATAGAAGATTTATAAGAGAAAGATACGCTGGTGTTGATGAATCAAAGCTACATTTAGTGCATTTGGGAATAAATACGGAGAAATTTGCACTAGCCGGATCATGTAGAGATAAAGAGACCCCTTTTACTATCCTGTCGGTTGCTAGATTAATCGAAAAAAAGGGACTTAGATACTTATTTGAGGCCTGTAGTATCCTTGATAAGCAAGGCTTATCTAATTTTATCTGCAAGATAATCGGGGATGGCCCCCTCAAAAACGATCTTGAGGATTTGGCCTGGGGTCTTGGTTTGAAGCACAGGGTAGAATTTTTAGGGTCCCTTACTATTGACGAAGTAATTTTTAAGCTCGGTGGGGCAGATGTTTTTGTCCTTCCTTGTGTAGTTGCCAAGGATGGAGATATAGATGGAATGCCCAATGTCTTATTAGAGGCCATGGCCTTAGAAAGGCCTGTAATATCAACCTATGTCTCCGGAATTCCTGAATTGATAAGGGATGGGGCAGGGATATTAGTCCCCCCAGAGGACCCTGAAACCCTGGCCCAGGCCATAAATAAGATTTACTTAATGACTCCAGAAAGTAAAAAGGAAATGGGTCAAAAAGGACGGGAGATAATAGAAAGGGAGTTTAACATTGTTCAAGAGACAAAGAAGCTCCAAAATTTGTTTTTAGCCACCATAAAGTAATAGAATGCTCCCACTGCACGTCCTGATCGCCTTATGGTTATTGATATACTAGCAGAAATTATAAATACATGTGAGTCCAACGAAACCGAAGACCTCTTTGTTTCAACTTCCTTTAATAGGAGAATACTTAAGAGAAGCTACAATAATGGTTATCTCCTGATTATCCAGGATCGTTTCATAGGAAAGGGGTACGTTCTTTTCTATTTCTCATTCTTTTTCAATAACAATATAGACCATAAGCTCCAATTTGTTATAAAGGGGGAGGAGGTTAATCAAGAGAGCATTTTGGATAAGACCTGGCTTCATATCCAAAAAGATAAAAAATTCTTTCTAATTCCCAGCTTACCCATAGTCCGACACTGGAACAATAAAAAGCAGATAATTGATGAAAAAACAGATTACTATACGAGATTTGAGAATCAACGTGTTATCTTTGATGTTCAACTCTTTTCCGATGAAAGTTTTGAGCTTATCGTATTAGATGTTCCTAATCAGGGGTTTTTAAGTCTTCAAAGCATATATAAGAATAGTATGAAGAAATATACCTTAACCGGACCCTGGGTGGTTGTTTCGCCCCTGCTGGATTGCTGGAGGGTCATGGTAGATGGCCGAATTTACGAATATAGAGAAGGGCCCTCTCGAGAAGCCTCGGCCCGATTCAGCTCCCAACAAGCAGCCCTATTTCTTTATAAGCTCATTGCTATTCAAGATGATTGCCCAAGGGATCTGGTCGAAATTATTAAGGACGAAATCGCTTATTCGGTCATGCTGGATTTAGGAGCCGATGGGCGCTGGGTGCATGGATGCTGGACAGATCAGATGGAGACCCATGCCCGCTTCCAGGTTGATGGAATCCATCTTCTCCTGGATCATTTTAATGAAACTAAAGAAGATATCTTTTTAGAAAAAGCCTTGCTTGCTATGAAATACCTTATATCCATTGCCGATACTTTAAATAACGGATCTTTATGGTTTATCCATGATACCTTAGAACTAAATCAACCCTATATTTACCCCTTAATGAAATCCAGGGCCTTTGGAAAATCCCTCACCAATACCCTTTGTCTGAATACCCATTTAAGCACCCTGTGTGCCCTGATCAGGATTTATAAACAAATACGGATCCAAGAGCTGAAGACATCTATGGAAAAGGGATTAGAAGCGGCTGAAATGGTCATGCGAGCAGAACCGGCTACCATATTATATCAGATACTCTATTATCTTATTGATCTTTCCTTCGCTGGCTCTTATTCTACGGATATAAAATCCCCATGGCTCGCCCGGCTTTCGAAAATATTAGTCAGAGATAATTTAGAGCTAGTTCTCCCTTATCTGAAGAAGGCCTTTCCCAGGTTTATCATGCCTAATGGTTTTACTACCAGACATCTGGCTATCACTCATGAGGCCTATCATTACCATATAATCAATTTATATGATATGTTAGTCCTTTATCAATTACTCTATCTCCATAAATATAGAGATCTGAGATGGTTATGGCATCGGATAGAGAAAGGGGTAAACTATTGCTTAAACGGAAATCTTATAAAATACTTGATACGGAATAGAGACAAATTCATACCCCAGCTTGTGGAGGTGCTCATAATATATTCAGCATTTAATAGTAGTTTTGATAAAAAGATCCTGGTGGATCTAATATTGATGCTGGCTGATTACGGGTATAAGCTTACCAGTGGCAGCTATGGGTTCGACAATTTGATAACCCCTGAGGCATATCAGGTTTCAGAAACCAAAATAAGTGTGTCGAGTCCCTCCATAGAGGTAATTAATACTTCGCTCAGGGCTGACAAAAAAAGGGAGTTGCTAATTATAAATACCGGCTCGAAAAACGAGCAAATAGAGATTGCTTCAGGTAATGGTAATCCTATGGAAGCAGAAATAGAGCTATTCTCATCCAAAAAAGAAAAAATTCCATATTCGCTAGATCATACGATTCTTCCAAGGGATTATATGGCTATCATAATTCATCCCCACCCCAACCCTTCCCCCTTCGTGGGTGGGGGGTATTTTCAGGAGCAAACCTAAGGGGTTTGCCTAATAATTAGGTCTTGATTCAGATTTAACAGAGCTGGGTAAGGAAACCATGGATTTAATTGCCAAGGCTAAAGCTGGTACTCTTTGGATGGCCCTGCAAGAAGTAAGCTTCAGGGTGTTATCCTTTGGAACCAATATTATATTGGCAAGATTGCTATTTCCCAGGGATTTTGGCGTAGTTGCCCTTGCCTTGGTCGCATGGGAAATTATCAGGTTACTTGGGAATCTTGGAATTGGGGCTAAACTCATCCACCAGCAGGACGACATAGAAGGATACGCTACCGCCGCCTTCTGGTTAAACATAACCCTGGCAATAATTTTAGCAGTCCTAACTGCCATAATAGCCCCATATATAGCTTTATTTTATAGCAATGATCTAATCCATCACATCTTATTGCTCTACTCAGCAGTTTATATAATACAGTCTTTGGGCAGTACCCACTTGGCTTTATTAAACAAAGCCCTCGCTTTTAAGAAGATTGCTCTTGTGGAATTATTAATCACCTTTCTCAGCAAGTCTATTGCTATAACGATGGCAATTACAGGATATGGGGTATGGAGTTTAGTTATCCCCGAAGTCATCTTGTCCCCGCTGAAAGTATTGGGTCTTTGGATTATAAATCCCTGGAGACCTTCTTTGGCATTAAATATTTCATATTGGAGAGATATATTCGTATTCGGGTTCAATTTTCTGGGGGCTGATCTGGTGCGCTATCTGAATATAAATGGCGATTATATGATTATAGGTAAACTCCTTGGTGAGCACAGCCTGGGCCTGTATACTTTTGCCTATAATTTAGCCAATCTACCCTTTCAAGCCATAACCGCGGTTGCGGCAAAGGTAGCTTTCCCTATCCTTTCCGGGCTCCAGGATAACCTGGAGAGGTTCAGAGAGGTGTTTCTGAAAATGACTAAAGTTGTATCCCTGGTATCCTTCCCCCTGTTAATAGAGCTTTTCATATTTTCAGACCTGTTTGTTCCTCTAATTTATGGTAATAAATGGGAGGCTTCTATTCTTCCGTTAAAGATAATAATTGGTTTTGTATTATTCAGGACCTTTGCCTCTCCGGGGGGGCAGATCCTATTTGCTATGGGAAGACCAGATATTTTATTTAAATTTAACTTGGGGCAGGTACCGTTCCTCTTGACAGCCGTATTTATTGGTGCCAGATATGGCATCGTTGGTGCAGCAATAGGCATGAGCGGAGTACTCATGGTGGGCACTTTGGTCCTATTATATATCTCCTTACGTCCCATAGGCTTATCTCTCCGGACGCCCTTTCAAGCAATTTTCCCTGCTGCAGCATCATCTGGTCTGACAGCGCTCTCACTTGGGTTATTAAAAGGAATTTTTTTAACTGCTGGACTTCAGAATTATCTCATCCTGATTTCTCTTATGCCTCTCGGATTTGTAATCTATCTAATAGCCTTATCACTGTTTTTCAGGGATGATTTCAAATTTTTGCGGAATCTGTTCTGGGAAGAGTTGATCGGTCGAGCCATAACAACTTTCAGGAGCCCGGACTTTGCTTCATTTCCCGTGGGCTCTGCTTTGTTACTAAGGAAAACAAAGAAATTATGATGAAAACCCTATCACTAGACAGATTAAAATATAATCAATATCTCTGGCTCCTGATGATAATCACCATAGGATTTCTGATGCGCTTATGGCTTTTAGACAAGCGGTGGATCAATCCCGATGAGGGGGCGCACCTCATGGATGGAAGGTTGGTATTAGATGGTTTTGTCCCCGGGGTCGATTACGATTCACGTCAGGTGATATATGTATACATTATTGCCTTATTTCTCAAGATATTCGGCGCCAGTTATCTAAATGCCCGATTTCTTCCCCTGGTCTCAATTATGCTAGTCAGTTTATTTATTTTCTTAATTTCCAAAAAGTTGTTTAATGAAAAGATCGCGTTACTGGCATCTGCTATCTATACCTTCCTACCCCTTTCCATTATCTGGTCAGTGGTGGTAAAGACAGAACCGATGACAACTTTGTTGAGCTGTATGGGTATCTATTTTGCCATCTGTGGTGTGAAGAATGAAAAAGGGGCCCGGTTTTTATTTCTCGCCGGTATCAGCCTTTCCCTTGCCTACTATATAAGACAATCGAGTTTAGCGATTCCGATGGCTATTTTCCTCTTCTTTCTATTTTTTTATCAATGGAGTCTAAAAAAAGTCTTCAGAAGCTATGCTATTATGTTAGGCGGTTATATTTTGGTATGCCTCTTGGTGTCTACCTACTATAGCCAGTTTTTGAGTCTAACTCAGATTTGGCACAGCTCCCTGAATCCATCGAATATTTTCTTTGAGCAGATCCAAAATGTTTTTAATCCCCAAATAGCCCAAGGGTCAGCGGAGATAGATAATTTCAGGTTGGCTGATCAGCCATGGAAAGTAACCATTGCGACCTTACGTTGGACCCTGAAATTAAACTCTTTCTTAATCATTGGTCTCCTTTTTTCATTTGGTATATTAGTTTTTTCCTGGTTAACGCGAAAAAATAATGGAGAAGACTTTGATAATATTTCTCCCCCCCTGGTCCTTTTATATTCATGGTTATTCAGCTTATCTATGGGTTATTCCTATTGGATACTCCATAGAGGTTTTTTTACCCAATATTTTGGTGAGTTCCTTCCGCCTCTGACCATTATCCTGGCCTTTGTGATCTTCCATTCCTTATCAAAATTGAAGATAGAAAATAACCTAGGAAGAAATACAATTACTCTAGCACTATTTTTGGGAATAATTTTTACCCTTCATCAGAAAATTCCTTATCTTCCATCTAGTTTATATCCCTTAATAACCATATCGGTTTTAGCAATTCTATGCTTTTTCCAAAGCCTAAATATTCAAAAGAAATCGTTCATGCTTATGGCATGTATCGGTATTCTTGCTGTCTCGTTAATTCGTTTAGAGCTAGGTTCTTTCATCCCTTACATTGCACGTGCCTTATCCTATTCCATTCTAGTTATTCTTTTGTATTCAACAATATTTATTATCTCAGGCTTGAAAATAAGAAATGCGAAATGGCCTAGCTTTATAACGGTTTCTTTTATCATTTCAGCCTTTGCCTTTTCCTTTGCCCTATCCGGAGGGAGCATGGGTGTTGCTTTCGATTGTAATTGGTCTCCAGCGACAGTTAGGAGGGTTTCAAACTATATAAAGATGAATGCCAGAGATAATGATCAGGTAATGTCTGGTGCCCTTATCTGGGAGTTTGAATCTGATCGAAGACCCTTCATGTATCAGACGCACCCGCTGGCCTATAGACCTGGTATATCTAAAGAAGAATTGAAGAAAATGGAAGAGTATTTATCCGAATACCCACCAAGATTTATTGTACTCGATGGCTATACCGAACAAACCTACTTGAGGCATGTTGAGAAACTTCAATCCATCATAGATAAAAAATACGAATTAAAAAAAGTCTTTAACGGTTCCCAAGGTCCCGTAAGAATTTATAAACAATTATAGTGCACCTGCTAAATCAAGGAAGATGGAAAAAGACAATCACCCAATGGTAAGCATTATAGTGCCGGTTTTTAATGGAGAAAATGCCATAGAGGAATGCATCCAGTCCCTGCTGGATCAGGATTATCCCAGAGATAAATATGAAATTATTATTGTCGATAATAACTCCAAAGATGGGACCGGGGAAATAATAAAAAGGTATCCCGTGCTGTATCTTTTAGAAGACGAGATCCAAAGCTCCTATGCTGCCCGGAATAAAGGAATTGGATATGCCCAAGGAGAAATTTTTGCCTTTACCGATTCAGATTGTGTTGCTTCAAAAAATTGGCTCAAAGAGGCAATGCTCCTATTTAAGGAAGATCTGGTAGGGTGTGTGACAGGCGAGGTTTATGCCTATAAACCGTTAACAGCGGTGGAAAAGCATCTCGAGAGATCAAAGGAGCTTTCTAATAAAGATAAGATGTTTAATGGAAAAATGGATTGTGTACCTACATGTAACGCCATTTATCGAAGGAGTATTTTTGAGAAAATAGGCTTGTTTGATAGTACCATGAAGTCTGGGGGAGATGTGGATTTGGCTTGGAGAATGCACCAAAAAACCAACTACCAAATAGAGTTCTGTCCTGGAGCTGTTGTTTATCATAAACACAGGGCAGATTTGAGATCTTTATGGCGCCAAAAGGTGCTTTATGGGTATGCCCATGTTGTACTTTATAAAAAATATAGGGATAATTTGGGGAACCATTCCTTCAAAGATACGTGCCGGCATTTGAAAGTCCTGCTAGGGGCATTAAAGGCTATTCCAAAGCATTGGTTAAAATACCTGGCAGGAAATTCCAATACAGACGATTTAATAGATGCCCATCTCAATTTTCTGAAAAGCTTAGCGTACGAAGTGGGCAGGATAAAAGGATCAATTAAAGAAAGAGTCTGGTACCTATGATAATTTCTCGATACCTCCCATTTATAAAGTCTTTAGATAAATATTCTACGGAAATAATTATAAAAATCATTTTATCAATTTCTTTATATATCGCTGCGACAGCCATCTTGAAAGAGTCCGAGATATTGGTGGTATTTCTGGTATCTGTTTGTTTTATTTTTTTAGTATTGAATATTCAAACATTTCCCATCTTATCGGCACTGGTATTTTTGGTTCCATTCCAGCCTATTGACTCAGGATTTGGATCGATAAATATGTTCCTGGTCTATTTTTTATCAGGAGTTGTTATAACCAAAAAAATAATCAGAAAAGAGAAGCTAAAGGAAAAGACCGTAGCTGACTTACCTTTCCTATTTATACTGTTAGCTTATATTCTGTCTCTTGCCAATATCAATTCCGGATTAAAACCCCATTTAATGTACCTCTTTGCGTTTATATCAAACATCCTCATCTTTTATCTGATAGTCTCTTCTGTGAAAACTGAAAAGGAACTTTATACCCTGGTATATATTATGGGATTTTCCTCTATATTAGTCTTCTTATATTGCTATCTGCAGATGTTCGCTCTTGGCTCACATATTAATGTTTTGGGCTTTGAAGAACTCCGATTGAGGGAAGCAAGCCATCAACTATATGGACTTAACAGGGTGAGAGGCCCTTTTGCTGACGCTGAAATTATGTGTGAATATGCTGTCATCCAGAGTCTTATACAAATATTTATGTTCTTTCACGAAAAAAAGACCCTCAAGAAATATTTTTGGATGACTCTATTAATACTCAATATAACGGTTTTAATTGCTACTTCTACCCGGGCCGGAATTATATGCGAAACCATTGGTCTTATCTACTTTGCCTTTATCTTTCGAAAAAGGTTCCATCTTAGAAAATTCCTTATGGTAGTACCCTTAATAATCTTAATATTCTATTTGGGGAGTATTTTTTTGCACACCTACACCCGATCCGGTTATCTCTTTGAGAGACTTGGAAGTACTGAGATTAAGGCTGGCTCTGTTATAAAAAATCGAGGAAATTGGTTCCTGGTATTCCCCTATCTTAAGGAGCATCTTTTTATCGGCCATGGCCCTCGATATGACACGCCCTCCAATAATCTCAATTATCCCCATAGCTTATATATATTCCTGGTTTATACCATGGGTCTCTTTGGACTAATTTCCTTTCTCTGGTTATTCTTGGAATTATTTAAATATTCCTGGAAGGGGCTTAAATTACCAAATTCAAATTTATTTCTGTGGGGTATGGTAGCTATTTTTCAGATTATCCTTGTAATCTTTTTAATAGACGAAATAAAAATAGAGTTTTTGAGGTGGCCTGACAGGAATTATCAGCATTTCATCTTCTTCCTCTTTGGGTTGTTAGTAGCTGCTGTTAATATGGTAAGGGCCGATCGAGCTAGAATCATGACCGAAATGAATAAATAAAATGAAAAGGTCCAATATTATTAAGAAAATATATTCTAAACAACTAATCCAGCTATTGAAGGGTTTTTTCGATTACAACATCATGGCTCATTTTAGGCCCTTACCCCCCAGGCATATACTGATGCCTATTACCTATCGGTGTAATGCCAGGTGTGTTATGTGCAATATCTGGAAAATGCCAATAAAAGCTGAATTAACAATCGGACAAATAGACCAAATACTAGCTGATGATATTTTTAGATCCGTGGAGACCCTTACTATCACTGGTGGTGAGCCTATCTTAAGAGATGACCTGGTGGAGCTTGTTGCCCTATTCATTGGCAAATTGACCCGGCTGAATCAACTTACCATCACAACCAATGGATTGCTCCCGGACAAAACAATCCAGTTTATTCAGAAAATTGCTCAAACTTGTCTTAAAAATAATATCCACTTATCCGTTTCTGTTTCTGTTGATGGCGTGGGAGAGGTTCATGACAGAATTAGGGGAATTCCAGGGGCTTTTGAAAAGATAGAGAAGGCCATTTCTCAGCTTAAAGAGCTTCAGAAGGAATATGGTTTTTATTTGGGTGGGGGATGTGTAGTACAGCCCTCAAGCCTGCATAATTTGTCCGATTTAGAACAATGGCATAAAAAAAATGATTTTGATGGTAGTTTTCAACTGCTGGGATTCCATGAAACTTATGTTGCCAATTTAGAAAAAAAGGATGAGATAAGCTTTACCGAAAAAGATAAAAAAGCACTCCTGACTTTTATTGAAAAAAGGGCAAAAGATCGATCTTTATTCAATTTTCAATCCTATTACTGGCATGACATGCTGCAGATGTATAAGCATGGTAAACCAAGAAAGACTGTCTGTCCGATGATGATGGATGCCTTTGTCTTGGATGCCTATGGCGATGTCTACTGGTGTCTTTCAGAACCAGAGGCAAAGATCGGGAATTGTCTCTCCGGCCCCTCATGTAGTGATATATATTATAGCCCTGATAATCTAAAGGTGAGGAAATATATTAGAGAAAATAAATGTCCCAATTGTAATAGCGGTTGTTTAACCAGATTTGGAATCAGGAGTGAGATATTTGGATATCTCTGGTATTTGCTGTTGAGACAATAGTGAAATAATTTTTTTTAAAGGTCTAGGGGGTCAACAATAATGAAAAGGATTTTGGTAACCGGGGGGGCCGGGTTCATTGGTTCCCATCTGGTTAAGGCGTTAGTAAAATCAAATCATAATGTTTTGGTCGTCGATGATCTATCCTTTGGGAAAAAGGAGTTTTTGCCATTAAATGGTAGTTTGAAATTTGTTCAATTAGATATAACCAATAAGATATTGTTAGAAGAGATCTTTTTGCAATTCAAGCCTGAGATAGTGGTACATCTTGCAGCTATTCATTTTATCCCCTATTGCAATGCTCATCCTGTAGAGACATCAAAGGTAAATATAATAGGAACTAGAAATATCCTTGATATTTGCCGTAATACAATTCCAGAGATGGTTCTCTATGCTTCTACGGCTGCGGTATATCCTATAAGGGATGAGGCGAATGATGAGGAGTCCGAAGTAAACCCCATAGATATTTATGGTATTACTAAATTGGCTGGTGAGGATCTTTGCAAATTGTTTTATAACGAAACAGGAATAAATACCGTAGTGATGAGGTTTTTTAATGCCTATGGCCCTAATGAAACCAATGCGCACGTTATTCCCGAGATTGTTAGGCAGCTCAAATCCGGGAAGCGAAAAATCGAGTTGGGTAATCTAGCACCCAAAAGGGATTATATCCATGTAAAGGATAAAGCAAAGGCTATTATGGCATTGATGGAAAAAGTGAAAAATGGATACCAGGTTGTCAATATTGGATCAGGGAATGAATATTCAGTGAGTGAAATACTGCGATATTGCGAGGAAATATTGAAGGAAAATATAGAGGTCGTAAGCACAAAAGAACGAACCAGAAAGATGGAAAGAAAGCATCTTCTGGCAAACATAAATAAAATAAAGAATTTGACGGGTTGGTCGCCCAGGGTGGAGTTTAAGGCGGGGCTTCGCGACTTATTGCTTCGAGTAAATGGTAATTAATGTGAGGTCGGCATGAAAGTATTAATGGTCACGCCTTTCCCAATCGACAGTCAAACTATAGAGGGTGGTGTGCAGGCAGTTGCCTACTATCTCTCCCAGGGGCTAACAAATACCAAAGAGATAGATCTACATGTATTGATCCCTTTAAATGGACCAGGATATTTTAAGTATAAAGAAAAAAAGGAAAATTCTGGTTTCGATTTCGACGACCGAATTAAGATTCATCTTTATAGGAATAAGAGATTTCAAACCCTAACAAATTATTTTTTGGATAAGAAGTTTCTTATTCAAAAAATAAAAAGCATTAATCCCGATATTGTCCATGCCCAGGGGAGTGGCAGAAATAGTATTGTGGCAGCCTTATCAGGATACCCGAGTGTAACAACCCTTCATGGGGTGTTCAAGAAAGAAGAAGTATTCTATAGAAATATTCATGAGAAACTCTCTCTCAAACTCAGAAGTTTGCATGAAAAGAAGATATTCAAAAAAATTAAAAACCTAATAATAATTAATAAATACGTTGCTGAAGAAATAGATGCTAAACATAATGCTAACCTATTTTATATTAATAATCCTATAAAAAATGATTTTTTCAAGATACAAAGAGAGCCAATAAGACAAAGGCTTTTATTTCCCAATGGCATAAGAGAAAGAAAGGATCTAGTTACCTTATTAAAAGCTATGAAGATATTAAGAAAAAAGTTTCCTTCTTTTTCTCTCCATATAACAGGTATGAATGAAGGTAAGGAGTATTTTGATAAAATTGTGCAATTAGTCAACCAATATGATCTTTCCAATAACATAGAGATCTTGGGAACCATTAGCGAGGACAGGCTTTTTGAGGAATACCGTGATGCGGAAATATTAGTTATGAGTTCCCTGGAAGAAACGTCACCCATGGCTATTGAACAGGCTATGGCATGTGGGCTTCCCGTTGTATCAACCCGGGCTGGCGGGGTACCTTATATGATCGAGCATAAAAAAACCGGTTTATTAGTAGATATTGGTGATGCTGGAGGCATTGCCAATATGATAGAGCTATTGTTTCATAATGAAACCCTAAAGAATGAGATAATTAAGAATACAAAGCTTAAAGCCATGAAGGAATATCATATTGACTCAATTATTAAAGAAACTATTAATACCTATAAAACGATTTTAGAACAGAATTAGGTGGAGTTTTTGGTTTTTTAGGAGAATAGGAAGTCATGAAAAAAATTAATCTTCTCCTATTGCATCCCACGGCTGATATCGGGGGTACAGAGCAATATCTCTCGTCTC
>MHDQ01000129.1:0-677 GCA_001803565.1 Nitrospinae bacterium RIFCSPLOWO2_12_FULL_45_22
GGATGGCCGAGTGGTTTAAGGCGACGGTCTTGAAAACCGTAGACCGAAAGGTCCGTGGGTTCGAATCCTACTCCCTCCGCCAGTAAAACAACATATGACAAATGACTTATAACTAAGGACAAATGACTTATAACTAAGGACAAATTGGAGTAGGTGGAGTTATTTAGATTTTTAGCATGGCAGGTCTATAAAGATGCGAAAGAACTATTTAAGTTAGTTTATGAAATAGCAAATAGATTACCAAGTAATATAAGGTTTGAGTTGGGTACCCAGCTAGTAAGGGCTTCATTTTCTACGGTATTAAATATTTCCGAAGGCAGTGGGAAAAATTCGGACAGAGAACTAAGAAGGTACTTTAATATATCAATCGGATCGCTGAATGAGACAGTTGCTGGAATGGATATTTTAAGGGATAATGAGTTAATCACGGAAGAAGAATTTGATTTGGTGCTTCAACGGGCGAAAAGTATTTCTAAACAATTAGGCGGATTTAAGAAAAAATTGGTATAATATTATCAGCAATTAGTTGTTGGTTATAAGTTATTAGTCATTAGTTAGTTTTTGGGAGAGGTGGCCGAGCTGGCCTAAGGCGCTCGCCTGCTAAGCGAGTAAAGGTCGAAAGATCTTTCGAGGGTTCGAATCCCTCCCTCTCCGCCAGGCAGCATATAGCTGCAGTA
>MHDQ01000129.1:691-8895 GCA_001803565.1 Nitrospinae bacterium RIFCSPLOWO2_12_FULL_45_22
GCTCCTACGCCTCACGCATCCGTGTCCATCCGTGGCTAAAAACCTAATGGTAGCTAAACAATTACATTCCTTCATGTTTTTGGCCTTCTTGAAAGAGGGCGTAATGGAGCAAGAGTGAGGGGTGGGCAGTTACGTGCTCAATCCTTTTAGTGCCTCCGTGTCTTAGTGGCACATAAAAGGTTACCCGGGGAGATGGGTGAGGGTCTTCTCTTCAAAGAGGATAAACTCGTTGATTAATTGGGCTATCCCTCTATAAAAATCGCTCTGGGTCTTCTGGCAGATCTGCTTACAGAGTTCTGGGAGCCAGGGGGTCAGGTGATTTATAACGAACTCAGCTTCTAGTTTTTGCCACTGAACAGCCTCTTCTTCCTTTCCTTGTTGCCAGGCCTCACGTTCCCTCTGGCAGAGGTAGTGCATAAAGGCCAATTCTATCCCGGCATGGTCTGGCAGCTCGGTACAGTGCTCATCCAATTCTGTCCCAGCACGCCGGTAAATCTTTCTGACTGCCTGGGCTGAGGGGCCCAGGAGCAAGCCCTTCTTTTTTTTACCCGCTATCTCCCAGGTATCGCAATACACCGATTCATATGGGGTAACGTATTTTCCCAGGGGGACATGAAAAAGGTCGTAATACTCCTGCTGGAGTTTATCCAGGTCGCCATTATAGCCCTGGGAAAATTCCTCTAGTATAGCTAACACTGAGGGATCAAAGTACTGGGAGAGTTCTTCGAGAAGGCCTGGTTCTTGAAGCTGCTTTATCAAATTATCCTGAGGAGGGTTAAGGAATATGGAGGAGAAAAATAAATAGAAAATCTCCCGCACAACGGCTATTTGCGCCTGGGCTTGTATTTGTAATTTATTACCCATTTCTTATGCTTTGCCCAGAAAATAAAAATTTATAACTGTTTAGCCAAACAAAGCATCTCACGAATTATTTGTAGTGGTCGAGCTTGCTCGACATGCCTAGCATCACCCCGGCAGAGCAAGCTCTGCCACTACATTGTCCCTTTGCGATTTTATAATATTAATTCGTCTAAACCTCTTGGAATTCTTATCTCACCGCTGAAGACGCAGAGAACACTAAGACCGTGGGACGTGTCCGTGATCCGTGTCCATTACTCAACGGACACGTAGAACGGACACGGTTACGAAAGTGCATTCTCTGTGTCCTCTGTGGTGAACGGTTACATATTTTTTATGTTTTAAGGCAGCGTCGTGGCCTCGAACCGGGTAGCGGGATGGGTATAGCTGGGGTCGGGAAACCCATCCGGCTTATTTTGTCCAGAATTACTGATATTAAAGTCCTCGGAATGCAGTGCCCGACCTGTACAGGTAGTCTCGCAGGCTGGCTTCAGGCCCGCATCAATCCGGTGCACACAGAAGGTACACTTCTCTACCTTCTTGGTATTGGCATTATACTGCGGGACACCATAAGGACAGGCCCATTCGCAGTAGCGGCACCCGATACACTTATCCTGGTCAATCAAGACAATGCCGTCAGCACTCCTTTTGCTGATGGCATCAACCGGGCAGGAGGCCAGGCAGGCTGGGTGCTGACAATGGTTACAAGCCGAGGTAACGAATCGTTTCTTGACATTGGGATAAGTACCGCTATCTTTAAAAATAACCCAGCGCCAACTGGTATGGGTCGGGATCCCCTCTTCGGTAATCATAGGGGAAAAGAGGGGATAGGTATTGTTTTCGGACTTACAGGCAATGGTGCAGCTCTCACAGCCAGTGCATTTATCCAACTGAATAAGCCAACCTTTTTGAGCCATCTTCTCACCTCCATATGATTAACTTATAACGATTAACCAATAACTTATAACGGGGAGGGACCTTTTGTTATCAGTTAATTGTTATTAGTTATATGTTAGATTTGTTATACCTTTTCTACTTTAACTTTCGTGTCATAAAAGGAACAACTACCGCCAACCTTGGACTGGAGGGACACATTGCCCAGCTTGGCATCCAGCCGCATGACCAGATTGGCCTGAAGACCGGCACCACGGCTGGCATCGTATTCGGTCTCTGCACCATCTATGATATGGGGCCGGGAGCCTAATTCCCAGTGGCCATAGTGGTGCGAGATGGCTACCACGCCAGGGCGAATTCCTTCCATCACCTTGGCATAGCCCACAATACCGGTAGTATTACTGGCCGATGTTACCCGCACCTTATCCCCGGTAGAGATACCTAAAGATTTCGCATCAGTGCTGTTTATCTCCACATAGTTTTCGGGGGCCAGCAGCATGAGCCAGGGGTTAGTGGCGGTCCGGGCCTGGCCGTGCCGCACAGACTTATAAGTGATGAGGTGCAAGGGATAGGCACTGTCATCTACCGGGGTATCGTCCGCATGCCTGGGAACCTCGTATTTGGGCAGCGGATCAAAGGTCTTCCCGGTCATAGAATCTTTGGTAGTGGCTAGCTCTTCTATATAGAGATGGATCTCATTGCCATAGGTATTTTTCACATAATCGCCACTATATTCCTTGCCCGGGTCTTCAAAGGCCCCTCCTTTAGCCTTGATCTCTTCTACAGTAACGGTCCTTCCCAGGGCACTGGTGGCATTTTTGGCCAGGTTGTCCAGTTGCCTGCGGGTAAAATCCCAGGCCCTATCCAAAGAACCACCATCCTCAAAGGCCCCCGCACCGACGGAGGGGAGGTTCATCTTCTTAGCTAGCTCTATCAGGATATCCATATACATCTTGGTATTGGGCAGGATAGGCGTATAGTTCATATCGGCATCGAAGCTCCCTACTACCGGTTGCTGGAAGGCAGTGGCCTTGGCCAGGATAGCCGGAGATGTCCCGGTAAAGGCAAACTTTTCCAGATAGGTAGTATCGGGCAGGATATAATCGGCCAGAGCCGCTACCTCGCCTATATTGAGACTGATAGCCACAAAGAGGGGTAGCTTGCTCTCATCCTTGACATAGTCTTCAAAGACCTTTTTCAGGGCCGGGGTAGAATAAGGCCAGGCATTCCAGTAAGTAATTATGGCCTTAGCGGAATAAGGATAGCCATCGGCCGCACTGGGTATTGCCTCTTGAAAATTACCGTGGGTAGCATAGGGGAACCAGGGTCTCTTGGCCGGGTAACCATCCCGCTGGAAAAAGCTCTTGCCATCGGTTTCGTAAAATTTCAATTTTGTCCTATCTATCCGCACTCCCTTGTAACTTACCTTCTTAGGTACCTTGGTAACATCAACAACACCGGTATTATTGGCATAGGCCCCGCCACCTGCCGTACTGCCGCCTTTCCAATCGTAGTTACCGATGAGGGTATCTAAGGCTATAACCGCCAGGGAAGAGTAAGCGCCATTGGTATGCTGGACAGTACCCCGATAATGTTCAGTCCCGGCCTTCTTCCCATGGCTGGTAAACTCCCTGGCCAGACTCTCTATAGTGCTGCTCTCTATGCCGCAGATGGAGGCATATTCAGCAATGGTCTTCTCCTGCACCCGTTCTTTGAACAGGGTAAAGGCCGATTTGCAGCTCTTACCCCCAACGGTGACAGTGCCAGTATCCAGGGTCCCTTCTACGGCAGTAGTGGTATCATCACTCTTTACGGCTAGGCCCTGGGTCCCATCCCAGACCACAAACTTGCTCCCATCACCACCCAGGACATCATCCCGCAGGTATTTATTGGTGCTAAGATCCACCAACCAGGTAGCATCGGTCCAGGTCTTTTCGCCATCGGCCGTAGCTGCGGCCTTATTGGCATTCTTGAGGTATTTCTCGTCATATTTTTTATTATCAATGATCCAGCGGGCCATACCCAGGGCCAGGGCACCATCAGTGCCGGGCTTTACTGGTATCCAGCCGCCATTGGCCTGGGCTGCCGAGTGGGAAAAGCGGGGGTCTACCACTACATACTTACCACCGTTCCTCTTCATCTCCATCAGCTTGCGGGCAATGGGGACAAAGGCGAAGTTAGATTCAAGGGGGTTTGAGCCGAAAAGGAGGACATATTCCGAGCTGAGAAAATCGGCCTTGAAATGGTTCTTCCTCCCAGCCTTATTCGTTTTATCCCAGGTGACCAGCTCGTAGGCCACATGGTGGTCTACCTCACAGATACTGGTATGGTCCAGGCGATAATTGGCGGTACCAAAACCGTCCTTCCATATCCGGTCGCTAAAATCTCCTTCTACCGTGCGGCCCGGTGCGAATAGGACTTGATTGGCCACCGGTCCGGCCTCCGGGGCATCAGGATTGGCCGGGGTAGTCAAATCCCGCAGGGCCAGGAGGCGGGAGGCAATATCACTGAGGGCCTCATCCCAGCTCACCGTCTTCCATTGCCCCGATCCCCTGGGCCCCACCCGCTTTAATGGCGCCTTTACCCGATAAGGGTCATAGAGGGTCTGGATACCGGCCTGTCCCTTGAGGCACATACGGCCCCGAGACTTGTTGGCCTCAGTAGCGTCAGTGCTATAAGGGAGCCGCTCATCGGGGTGCATATTGTTGGGATGATAAGGGTTACCGTCCAGCTTCACCAGGACACCATCTACTACCTTGGCCTGTAACCCACAACGGCCGTGGCACATCTGACAGAAGCTGCGGACTATCGTGACGCCCGGGGCAGTCTCTACTGGGTCTGCGGAATATTGCCCTAGAGTGATGGCTGCCGCCTCTTTGGTCTTAAATATTGTCGAACTAAGGGCAGCAGCGGACGCCAGGGCACCACTTATGGCCAGGAACTTCCTGCGATCCACTTCTGGATTCAACCAATTCTTCCCCTTTTCCTCTCTCTCCATAATTGCATTAACCTCCTTTCAAATTTTTTTATCCTGAATTATGTAGGTTTCATTTAAAAATGCTTTACTCGCTTGTCATTCTGAGCCGCAGCCCTGAACAAAGTGAAGGGTCAGGCGAAGAATCTAACCAAGACCCTTCGCTCCGCTCCGGGTGACAACCCCTGGTGAACGGTTACGAAAAAGCCATTCAGTACTGAAAGATATATGTCATTATTGATAGAAGGGTTTCGTAGAGCCTTTACTATGGCAGGCCACGCACCGGGTAACATCGGTATTACGCCGGAGGCTGACAGCCGATTCGTCCCGCATATCTACCCCTTTGCTATGGCAGGCCTGGCAGGTCTCGTTTGTAACCGTAGTAGTGCCAGGATAATAGGGAAACATGGCGGCATGGGCAGGTTTTATGCTGGGGTCTAAAGATTTTTCGCTTACCCGGTCACCATGGCAGATCAAGCAAGCCTTATTATAACTAGGGGAGTTAGGGTCATGGGCGGCCATGATGGCCGAGGGGGATTTGAAGGGCTTTATTAAGTTAAAAGAGGTACTAGAATATGATGTAAAAGGGGGGGTAATAGAACCTGGTTTGGTAAATACTGCCCAGAAGGTGTAAGCACCACCAGTGATATCTGGTACCTGAAAATCGAATAAGGTCCCTGCGGCATTACTTACGTTCCAGGAAGTAGCTAGTGGGACAATCTGGTCTGTCCACTGCGTCTGTGGGGTCAAGAATTGAAAGGTATTATCCGGCAACTGTAAGGCAAAATATATATCTACCTTATTATTTTCTGTCCCGGCCTTAATATCGAATTTCAAGGTTAAGCGATCCTGGCCCTTAACATAGTTGTTCTTATTAGCGATAAGGGTGATAGAGGGGTTACCGGCTAATGCGGTCACGGCAGGTAAAAAGAGTAATCCTACTGCGAAGATACAGATTAAAACTAAACCTAAATACTTCAATTCTACTCGATTACCTCGCTCCATAGCTTATCATTCCTCCTTTCTCTCTGCTCAATAGTAAGTAACACTCCGGTCCCAAAAAGTTTCTCAGTTTTTTCCCTCTTTAGCCTTGCATTTTGTTTTTTTAGACCTATCACCCCCTTCTTCTTTTAATCTGAATCTAGGGCGAATGTTAATGAGTGCTTTCCAAGTAAAAAATTGCTCATCACAATTAGATGAGATTTATTTGCTCTGGATCCAGGTTTAACTGATAGAAATGTTTTCTCCTTTAAGTTTTCTGACAATATTCTCTGCATTACCTAAATAGATATTTGTGGTCACGACCCGGCTGGGGCCGGACCCCGGGCCCTTACCGTCCTGTGAGCCATCCAGCTTTATCCGCTGGGAATGACGGTAGTAGTAGTGATATTTTCGCCCCCGTTTGATCTCGTATATCTTACCCATTCAGACTTCCTCCTCCAAGGATTATTGCAAAATGGGAAAGCTAATCCCAAATTATGCACGAATTTAGGAAGAACCGGTTGTATTGTCACCCTGAGCAACGCGAAGGGTCTCTTTTTAGATTCTTCGCTACCGCTCATAATGACAGGCTAGTAAAGCGTTTTAAAACGATTCCTGCATAATTTGGGCTAATATACCCTTATTAAGGAGGAAATATAATGTAAGCAAAGGTCATGCCAGGATGGATAAAGAATTGGGGCGGCTTATGTAATCCCAAGGTAATAGAGGACTTGCTGGATCTCAGGAGACAAAAATGGAGATAATTATTGACACCCAACGGGGGTGGATAACGTTACCTCTGGGTAATGGATTTGGGCGTATAGTTAAGGAAAATATAACGCATAGGGGAATGTAACATTTAAGTAACTATGTTACCCTATGGAAACACAGGGGGCTTAATTCAGGCCGAGGGCCTTGATCTTTTCCCAGAGGCATTTTCGGCTGATGCCCAGCCTTTCTGCGGCCCGGCCTTTTTGGCCATTACAGGCTCGCAATACCTGCCTGATATAATCTTTTTCATATTCTTTTATGGCATCATTCAAGGGTCGGAAGCCTTCTCTGGGAAGGGTACGGGGGGCTGTTGAGGTGCCCTGTAGTTCGGGCGGTAGACATTGGGCTGGTATTTCATCCTGATCCGGTGGGCATAATACTACAGCCCGTTCCATGATATTTTCTAATTCCCGGACATTGCCGGGATAATGGTACCCTAATAAAGGGCTTAACCCTTCCGGGGAGATACTCTTGATCTTTTTTCCGGTTCGGGCATTGTAGCGCGCAAGAAAATGCTGAACCAGTAGAGGAATATCTTCCCTCCTGTCCCGGAGGGGAGGTAAGACCATGGGGACTACATTGAGCCGATAGAAGAGGTCATCCCGGAACACCCCTTTTTCTACTTCGGCCTTAAGGTCCCGCTTGGTAGCGCTTATTACCCGGACATTTATCTTTATGGTCTCTGTCCCACCAACCCGCTCATATTCCTTTTCCTGGAGCACACGCAATAATTTCCCCTGGAGCGATAGAGGCAGGTCATCAATATCATCAAGGAAGATAGAGCCGCCTTCTGCCAGCTCAAACTTTCCTTTTTTTTCTTTAATGGCACTGGTAAAAGCGCCTTTCTCATGACCGAATAGCTCGGTCTCCAGAAGGGATTCCGGTAAGGCAGCACAATTGACCTTAATGAGGGGACAATTTCTCCGGGGGCTCCTCTGATGAATGGCCCTGGCAACCAATTCCTTGCCCGTACCAGTCTCTCCTTGGATTAGGATAGTAGAATCAGTCTTAGCCAGAATATTGATCAGATCGAATAGTTCCTGCATCGGGGGGCTCTTCCCGACCAGGTCTTCCAGGGTATAGCTCTGGCTGATCTCCTGACGGAGGCGCTGGTTCTCCCAGACTAGTTGTTTTTCCCGGATGAGCCGCTCGATCATAAAGAGCAGCTCATCCATAATAAAGGGCTTGGTAAGGTAATCGTAGGCCCCTTGTTTCATGGCCCCGACAGCCGACTCTACCGTAGCATAGGCAGTTATAAGGATTACTGTAGTATCTGGAGAGACCTTTTTGCATTCCTGGAGGATCTGCAAGCCATCGTACTTAGGTAGGCGTAGATCAGTAATTAAAACATCATAGCTGTCTTCCCGGAGCATTTGGATGCCCTGGGCACCATCTTCAGCACTACGGACCGGGTATCCTTGCCCCTTGAGAGTATCGGTAATGGATACCCGCATCAGGGGTTCATCATCAATAACCAGGACCTTAGGTATAAACATAATAATTAGTAAGAAGGCCACAGAGGCACAGAGTACACAGAGGTAGCAGCACCGTCTTACGGTGCGATAAACCTTTGGCAGGCTAAGAGCCTGCAGCTACACTACTCATTAGCACAGCCAATTATCTTTTCTGTTACTCGATTCAAATCCTCGTTTATTCTCTGTGACCTCTGTGATTCTGTGGCAAATATTTATTTTTATGATTTTGTCTGCAAAGGCAGGGTGACGGT
>MHDQ01000130.1:0-22685 GCA_001803565.1 Nitrospinae bacterium RIFCSPLOWO2_12_FULL_45_22
ACCTATCCTCCATTGGGCATCCACCAGGTAAGTCTCATAAGAGAAGCCTTCAGTCGTCTGGGTAAAGTTTGCCAGGGCAAGGCCCTGGGTCTCTGGGATATGGGAGTGTAGATAGGCTTTAACTCTATTTTCTAAGCTGCTGATTTGATCATTCATAGGGAAATCCTTACCGCTTCCTTGGTGTAATATTCTGTCAATTTTATCCGCATTAGCTTTTTAATTCAACACTTTTTTTATATTTAGGTAACCGAAATAAAATCGCTTGAATATTTATATTATTTTTGTTATAGACAATCATAAATAAGGCTGATGCCTCAATCTTTATAATTGATAAGGAGGAAAACCCATGCTGACGGATAAAGATGAGTACCGACATAATCCCAGTAACGATCTTTGTTGGCAAGAGAGCGTAGTCCTGATCTGGTATGATCCTGCTACCGAGTTAGGCGGTATCCATAGGATAGGGGTAGAGCCCAACCAGAATAAATGTAATACCCAAAATTATATTGCTAGAGGAAAAGAATTGCTCTATAAATATGACAACATGTATCTCCCTCTAAGTAATGCTGATTGGGACAATTATCAAGCCGGGGTCATTACCCGCAAGGCTATAGAGCCCCTCAAAAGTTTTCAATTCCTGATTGATGATCCATATTACAACTGTCAAGCAGAACTGACCTTTAAAGGCTTCCACCCGGCTCATGATTATAGCCGGGGACTGGATCCGGCAGGCCAGATAGCTGCTAATCATTTCGAAGGGGCAGGGTTGGTCTCGGGTTGGGTGAAGAAAGGAAGTACTCAATACAACTTAAAGCAAGGAGTAGGTATGAGGGACCACTCCTGGGGGGTACGCTACTGGAATGTCATTAATAATTGGCGATGGGTCTGTGGCATTTTTGGGGATCAATTTGCCTTTAATGCCCTTACCGTAGTAACCGACTCGGGGATGATGCATGGCGGATTTGTCTTTGATGGACAAGAGACATTGGCGGTAAAAGATTGTTGCATAAATGTTATACTGGAAGATAACGGTAAGGAGCATAAAGGGACTAATGTGTGGTTCAAAGATGAAAAAGATAGGACGGTTACCGTCTCTTCAGAGACCTTATTTGTCAGGCCCATTTATTTTTATGAAGTGAGAGCAAATGAGGGGTTGAGTAAATTTATTATGGATCAGCGGACAGGTCATGGTATAGTGGAATTTGGTTATCGGCTCTAGCCAAAAAAGCCCCTTTATGAGTCTGCAGGTTACAGCGGGGCATAAAAAGAAGGAGAAAGATGCAGCAGATTTTAGTAGTTAACGATGATGGGATAAATTCTCCCGGCTTACTAGCCCTTGCTGAAGCCGTGAAAGATTTGGGGAAAGTTACTATTGTAGCACCTCGTAACCAGAGATCTGGATCTGGTGTTTCCCTTACTATACGTAGACCTCTTCGGGTAGAGGAGATAAAGGTTGCTGGATTTGAATCATTTGTAATTGATGGCACCCCGGCAGACTGTGTAATTTTAGGTCTCAATTACCTCTTAAAAGAAAAACCTAAAGTAGTATTGAGTGGATACAATATGGGAGCAAACCTTAGCCTAATGGCTCCCTTATCGTCTGGTACTATAGGGGCTGCTATAGAAGCGGCTCTTAACGGGATACCGGCCGCAGCCCTCTCCTTTGAGGTTACAACCCTGCAAGAAGCCCTTAAAGATAGACCTTCTGGTATAGATTATGCTGGGGCTAGAAAGGCTGCCTGTATTATAACCCGCTATCTCTTGCAGGAGGGCTTGCCTCATGGAATCCATCTCCTTAATGTATGCTTTCCTCCTAATGTAACTGAACAAACTGGCTTAGAGATAACTTCCCTGGCCCCTGATTTTTTTAAAAAAATGGTCTTAAGAAAGGAAGATCCTTACGGAATGCCCTACTATTGGATTAAGATGATGCGGGGAGAAAATGATTGGAAAGATGGAACCGATGTCTATTGCCTTTATAAGGAAGGCAATATATCCATTACTCCCTTAGCCATTGATCTCAGTGGTCTTATATCAGAAGCTAAAATAGCCGAGCTAAAAAAATCCCTCACCGCCGAGAGCACAGAGAACACTGAGATAGAATCAAACCGGAAGGGCATAACAGAATTATAGTGAACTGTAAGGCGATACCTAAAGCCACGCAGCAAAGAGGACAAAAAGGAGAGAATTTGAGTTAACAACTCTCGGTCTCAGATCTCGGTTCTCTGTTAACTCTGTTCACACAAAGCCCACAGATGACTAATACCTCTCCTGGTATCAGAAAAACCAAATATTTCAAGGGCTAAGTTCATCGTAGAGGAATTTTCATTTTTTTTAATGCGGTTTTGTGGTAGTCGCCTGCCTGTGATCTGGCAGACAGGCAGGCTTTAGCCTGCGTTAAGTTCTGAGGTTGCAAAAGAATGGGGGTGGGCAAGATCAAAAACTGCCTTGACAAAGAAGGTTATCCGGTGATAATTATTTAATAACAATAGGATTAGGAGAAAAAGCCGCTTTTTGGTTAAAAGAGAGGTTTTTTTGAACCGCGGCACTAAATTGATTTTCTGAGGGGGTTACAAAAGAATGGCAGAAAAAACACTGTTTAGTCAAGTGGGTGAAAAGGAAGTCACCAGGGCGATAATAGGCGAGTTTGCCAAGCAATTTCAAGAATATGTTGAGAGCGATGTAATCATTATTGGTGCTGGCCCCAGTGGTCTTATGGCCGGGAAAGAATTGGCCCATGAGGGCTTCAAGGTCTTACTGGTAGAGCGGAATAATTATCTGGGTGGAGGGTTCTGGATTGGCGGTTATTTAATGAACAAGGTAACCGTGAGGGCTCCAGCCCAGGAAGTCCTGACAGAGTTAGGAATTCCTTTCAAGGAAGCTGTCCCGGGCCTCTATGTAGCCGATGGCCCCCATGCTTGCTCTAAACTCATTGCTGCGGCTTGTGATGCTGGGGTAAAAATCATCAATATGACCAAATTTGACGATATTGTCTTGCGGGAAGGGAACCGGGTAGCTGGTGCAGTCATTAACTGGACTCCAGTATCCGCTATGCCCAGGGAGATTACCTGTGTAGACCCTATTGCTATTGTGTCCAGGATGGTAGTAGATGCCACTGGACATGATGCCTCTGTAGTAAGCAAGCTGGAGGAACGGGGCCTGATCAAGACCGTTGGCTATGGGGCTATGTGGGTCGAGAAATCAGAAGACCTGGTAGTAGAGCATACTGGCGAAGCACATCCGGGCTTAGTGGTTATGGGGATGGCAGTATCTACCCTGTATGGACTGCCCAGGATGGGACCGACCTTTGGGGCTATGCTGCTCTCCGGCAGAAAAGGGGCCGAGGTTATTAAGACCCGCCTCCGCAAATCTTAATGGCTCTATTCATTCCTAAATCAACAAACCCGGAAGGGGCAGGGGATAATGGATGAAGAAGGGGAGGAGATTAGTTCGCCCCACCCATATATTACTTTATGCCCCGGAAAAAACTGGTGCTTTAAATCTCGAAGAGAGTGTTGATTATCTCAGTTCTCTGCTTGATAAGGTCAAGATTGAAGTTAGAAAAGACTTTATATCGCATAGTTTGGAAGGGACAGCACCAGAGCAGAAAGAGGGTTTTATTGCCCGACTGGCCCATGACCTGGCAAGGACCAAGGTCAGGAATATCCTGAAGCCCGACTTCTCTTTCCCACCCCTTTACGGCGAAATCCGGTATGAAGAAGAAAGGATTCGGGAACCTGGTAGCAAGCCCAGCGGTATCTTTTACGATGGTTTCCAATTGCAAGAAGTCTTCTGGAGCCTGATCCCTAGAGAAGAGGCTAATCTAAACCATATGCATATCATTTTTACTGGACAGTTAGTTGGCACCTGGGATGAGGACGACCTTAAGTATCATGCCCGAACCAGTATTTATGGGTACCCAAATATCCTTTCTACTACCGGTTTGGTAGAGGCACCAGCTAAGCCCAGAGAATACTATTTGTTAAAGCAGCAAATACCTGCGGCTGTCCTGGATGAAGTAGCTATATTGGCTCTGAAAGAGAAACTAAAGGGTCGTTTCCTCGATTATGACGATCCCGGAACTACCGAGGTCATGAAGGGTTATGTAGCCCAGGCCCTGGTAGGCCAGGCAACGGGGTTTCCTTTTTGCCAGGATGTAAACTGCCGCCTGTTCAATGCCCATTGGCAAGAAGAGATGCTCCAGGCCCAGTTAAAGAGTGATTATGAATTTTGTCCCTACCATAACGAAATCCTGGAAGAGATCAAGAGACAGGCAGCAATAATAACCAATAACCAATAACCAATAACCAATAACCAATAACCAATAACCAACATAAGTTTTGTACTTTTCGCTTTAAGCTTTGCCTTTTACTAAGGATGGGTTAAGTATTATGAGTACTCTAATAGAAAAAGCCAGAGAGGGTATTGTTACCCCGGAGATGGAATATATAGCCCAGGCTGAAGGGTTATCAGCGGAGACTATCCGAGAGGGAATAGCTCAAGGGGAAATTGTTATTACCCAGAATAACCGCCATAAAAATATTAAACCTTTAGGGATTGGCAAGGGGTTAAAGACCAAGCTGAATGCCAATATTGGAACATCAGTAGATCAAGTGGACCTGGCCCGGGAGTTAGATAAGCTGGAAATAGCTATCAAGGCCGGTGCTGATACTATTATGGATTTGAGTACTGGTGGGCCGTTGGATGAGATCAGGCGGGCTATTATCGAAAGGTCTACCGTGCCGATAGGAACTGTCCCCATCTACCAGGCAGCCGTAGAAAAGGTGCGCTCAGGGGCCTCCATAGTCCACATGGCAGCAGACGATATGTTCCGGGTCATAGAACAGCATGGGCAGGATGGGGTAGATTTTATCACGGTCCATTGTGGGGTCACCAAAGAAACTGTTACCCGGGTCCAGAGGGAAGGCCGGCTGCTGGATGTAGTTAGCCGGGGTGGGGTCTTTCTGGTAGAATGGATCATCTATAATAATAAAGAGAACCCCCTCTACCAGGAATATGACCAATTGGTGGCTATTGCCAAGGAGTATGATATGACCCTGAGCCTGGGCGATGGCCTCAGACCCGGCTGCCTGGCAGATGCCACAGACCGGGGTCAGGTACAGGAGACCATCTTGCTAGGTGAACTGGTTGATCGGGCCAGGGAGGCTGGGGTACAGGTCATGGTAGAAGGACCGGGCCATGTACCTATGCACCAGATCGAAGCCAATGTCCTGTTCCAGAAGCGGCTATGCCACGGGGCACCGTTTTATGTCCTGGGGCCACTGGTAACCGATATTGCCCCGGGTTATGACCATATTACCGGGGCTATTGGTGGGGCTATTGCAGCGGCCGCGGGGGCCGATTTCTTGTGCTACGTAACGCCATCTGAACACTTACGCCTACCCACCTTAGAAGATGTAAAAGAAGGGGTTATTGCCGCCAAGATTGCTGCCCATGCCGCTGATATCGCTAAAGGGGTCAGGGGTGCCATGGACAGGGATATCAAGATGGCCAAGCTCCGCAAAGAATTGAACTGGGAAGGTCAGATCCAGATGGCCTTGGATCAAGAAAGGCCCCGACAGTATCGCCAGGAAAGCCCACCGCATGATAAAGATGTTTGCACCATGTGTGGTGAATATTGTGCCATTAAGGTTTTGCATAAAGAAAGAACTTAACCCCGACAGAAAGAACTCCTTGACTTTTTTACCACTCTACGCTACCATCTCCTTAAATAGACTCCTTAGCATTTTGCCATCCTTACCTATTTGTCTAACATAGACGAACCGGGTTTATGACAAACTTCCCCCTTACTATCCTTGTGGAATTTGATGACATAGGAGGGCGATAAGAGAATGGCTATTGAGGCAAAACTGGCAGAATTGAGGGTGCGGGACCAACTAGCAGAACTAGGCGGCGGGGAAGAGCGCATCAAGAAACAACATGATGCAGGAAAACTTACGGCCCGGGAAAGGGTGCATAAACTACTGGATAAAGGGACTTTTATAGAGCTGGACAAATTCGTTACCCACCGATGTACTAATTTTGATATGGATAAGACCAGGATTTTGGGCGATGGGGTAATCACGGGTTATGGCAGGATAAATGGCCGTCTGGTCTTCCTTTTTGCCCAGGATTTTACCGTATTTGGCGGCACGTTGAGCGAGGCATATGCCAGGAAGATTTGTAAGATTATGGATTTGGCCATGAAGATGGGTGCACCCGTCATCGGGCTGAATGATTCCGGTGGGGCCCGGATACAGGAAGGGGTAGTGAGTTTAGGGGGTTATGCCGACATATTCTTACGTAACACCTTGGCCTCGGGAGTAGTACCTCAAATATCAGCTATCATGGGCCCCTGTGCTGGTGGAGCAGTATATTCGCCGGCTATTACTGATTTTATTATCATGGTAAATAAGACCAGCCATATGTTCATCACTGGCCCCAACGTAATCCGTGCTGCTACCCATGAAGAGATAACCATGGAAGAGCTAGGCGGGGCCATGGTTCATAACTCCGTTAGCGGGGTAGCCCATTTTTTAGCCGAAGAGGAGGAGGAGTGCCTGGCCACGATCCGGGAACTCCTTTATTTTATTCCACAGAACAATATGGAAGACCCTCCCAGAGTTCCTACCAAAGACAGCCCCAACCGTATAGATGAGGGATTACAAACCCTGGTACCAGAAAATCCTAATAAGCCTTACAATATAAAAGATCTGATCGAGCCGGTAATGGATGATGGTTATTTCTTTGAAGTACAGCCCCATTATGGCCAGAATATGGTGGTGGGCTTTGCCCGGCTGGATGGTCGGCCTGTAGGCATAGTGGCTAATCAACCGGCACATCTAGCTGGTTGCCTGGATATTGCGGCCTCATTGAAAGGGGCCCGGTTTGTCAGGTTCTGTGATGCCTTTAATATACCCCTGGTGGTCTTTGAAGATGTTCCGGGTTTTTTACCCGGGGTGAGCCAGGAGCATGGTGGCATTATCAAGCATGGCGCTAAACTCCTCTATGCTTTCTGTGAAGCGACAGTACCTAAGATAACTGTTATTACCCGGAAGGCCTATGGCGGAGCATACTGTGTCATGAACAGCAAACATATCCGGGGTGATATGAATTATGCTTACCCTACCGCAGAGATTGCGGTAATGGGCCCAGATGGTGCCGTTGATATAGTATATAGGCGAGAGATATCCCAGGCCAAAGACCCCCTTTCCTTCAAGGAGCAAAGGGTCAAGGAATATAATGATAAATTTGCTAACCCATATGTGTCGGCGGAATTAGGGTATATAGATGAGGTTATAGAGCCTAAATATACCAGGCCCAAACTGATCCAGGCACTAGAATTAACAGAAAATAAGCGCGATAGCAATCCCCCTAAAAAGCATGGTAATATTCCCTTATAGGATTGAGGTGATAATATGTTTCGTAAGGTGATGGTGGCTAATCGGGGAGAGATAGCAGTACGAATTTTACGGGCTTTAAAAGAGGTGGGTATCCCTACTCTTACTATCTATTCAGAAGCAGACCGCAATTCCCTCCATGTCCGCATGGCGGAGGAGGCATATTGTATTGGTCCTCCCCCTGCGGAAGAGAGCTATCTTCAAATTAAAAAGATCATTAGCCTGGCAAAAGACAAAGGGGTTGATGGTATCCATCCGGGTTATGGCTTTTTAGCGGAAAATCCTGTATTTGCCCAGGCCTGTCAGGAAGCAGGTATCAATTTTATCGGCCCCCCAGCCTATGCCATTGAAGCTATGGGGAGTAAGACCCGCTCCCGAGAAATGATGCAAGATGCTGGAGTACCAGTAGTCCCCGGTACCACAAAACCAGTACGGGATGAAGCAGAAATATTCAGGCTGGCGAGCGACCTCGGTTATCCGATTGTGCTAAAGGCAGTAGCAGGCGGGGGCGGTAAAGGCATGCGTGTAATAAAGCGGGCGGCAGAAATCAAGAGTGCCTTCCGGGCTACACAATCAGAGGCCCAATCAGCCTTTGGTGACTCTGCGATTTATGTTGAAAAATATCTGGAGAACCCCCGACATATTGAGGTCCAGATACTGGGTGATAAATTTGGCAACCTGATCCACCTGGGGGAGAGAGAGTGTACTATCCAGCGACGCCACCAGAAGGTTATTGAGGAATCCCCTTCGGTACTGGTAGACGAAGAGATGCGGCGTCAGATGGGTGAGACTGCTATAAGGGCGGCCCGGGCAGTAGGGTATTTCAGTGCCGGGACAGTCGAGTTCCTGGTTGATAAACATAAGAACTTCTATTTCCTGGAGATGAATACCCGCCTCCAGGTTGAACACCCCGTCACCGAGATGGTCACGGGTATAGACCTGGTAAAAGAGATGCTCAAGGTGGCTGCGGGCCACAATCTTACCTATAGGCAAGAAGATATCAAATTCCGGGGGGCGGCCATCGAATGCCGGGTCTACGCTGAAGACCCCCTGAACAATTTCTTCCCCTGTCCAGGAAAGATACTCTCCCTCCGTACTCCTGGTGGTCCCGGGGTACGGGATGATACCGGGGTCTATCCCGGTTTCGAGATCCCTATCTATTATGACCCCTTGATCTCAAAAGTGATCACCTGGGGTAGGGATCGGGAAGAGGCCATTCATCGCATGGCCCGCGCTTTACAGGAATATGTTATTAATGGGGTCAAGACCATCATACCTTTCCTGCAAGGGGTTATGGAGGATAAACATTTCCTGCAAGGGGACATTACCACGGAATATATTGACCAGAAATTGCACCGCGGATCATTGGTTGATGCTGGTTATTTCAAGGAGGTAGCGGTCCTGGCAGCAGCCCTGGATGCGTATCGTACCGAGATTAGTAGAGGGACTAACTCTTTTCCCAAAATTAATGGCCTGAAAATGGTGGATAATCCCTGGAAGATGACAGGACGACGAATGCTTCTGGATAGCAGGTTATGATATGGCGTATGAAGTAAAGATTGACGACCAGATCTATCGGGTAGAAGTAGAAGAGGATGCTGGGGCATATCAGATCAAAGTGGGGGATAGGGTTTATTGGGTAGATGTTGCCCAACCCCAGCCTTATTTTTATTCCCTGATCATTAATGGGCATTCCTACGAAGTAGATATTAGCCCCCAGAATGACCAGAGAGATATCTTGGTCGAGGGAAAGGCCTTCCATACAGAGGTTTATGATGAAACCAGGAAGCCCTTGCTCAGCAAGAAGAAGTTAGAGTTCCTGGAAGGAGAACAGAAAATCGTTTCTTCCATGCCGGGTAAGGTCATCAGTATCCTGGCCCAGCCAGGCCACCAGGTGAAGAAAGGTACGGGGGTTATTGTTATCCAGGCGATGAAGATGGAAAATGAGATCAAGGCCCCAAAGGATGGAGAAATTAAAGAGATCCGGGTAACCGAGGGAAAGACTATAGAGGCTGGGGAAGTGTTACTGGTCATTGCCTAAATAGCGAGAGAAACGCCTCCATGATCTAGAAATACTGCTCTATCTGGTTATTGTCTTGCCTCTGTCACAACCAATCCCGGGGTGATAGACCTGATTCGCCAGATCTTCAAATTAGACCCCACCAGCAAACAATAAACGGTGCAGATGCTGGTTTCATGATAGTATTAAAGGGGAGAAGAGGAAAGGCATAACTATATGGTGGCAGAGCTTGCTCTGCACGTTGTTTGAGGGGAGTAACGACGAATATCAAACGACAAGAGTTTTTTACAAATAACTGCCATAGGGGGTATAGTCATTCTTGGAACCAGTAAGTACTCCCTGGCACAACCGACAAGGAGGAGTAAAGATGGCTTATACAGCAAAAGACTATAATAATTTAATTGGGATGGAGGGATTCAGCGAGACCTTGCTCAAAAACCATTTCACCCTCTACCAGGGCTATGTTACGAATACCAATAAGGTCTTGGATGCTCTGGACCAGATGCTCAAGGATGGCAAGACCGGTACCCCGGAATATGCCGAGCTGAAGAGGAGGCTGGGCTGGGAGTTTAATGGGATGCGGCTTCATGAGTATTATTTCGAAAACCTCGGTGGCAAAGGCGGTATAGATAAGGCGGGTAAGCTGGCTAAAAAAATAGGGGCAGACTTTGGCAGCTACGAGGTCTGGGAGAAGGATTTTAAGGCGGTAGGGGCCATGCGGGGTATTGGGTGGGTGGCCTTATACCAGGACACCCTTAATGGTAGGCTGATAAACTTCTGGATTAATGAGCATGATGTTGCCCATCCCGCGGGCGGCAACCTGATATTAATAATGGATGTTTTTGAGCATGCCTTTATGATTGACTATGGCCTCAAGCGGGCCGACTATATTGATGCCTTCTTCAAAAATATCAACTGGCCCAGCGTAGAAACCAGGTTGAAGTAGGCTCTAAAAAAATTAGAGTAGGGGTCTCTTTCCCGTAACAACTTATTTGAAAACTCTACTACTCGATCGCAAAAAAGAGACCCCTCTTTTTTTAGGAGTATGTCCGTAATTGTCAAATATCTTGTGGGCAGAAATCCTGAATAAATCTCTACCTGCGTGCCCGCCTGAGTGATAACGTTTGCCAATCAGGCTTCCTCACGCATAGGCATAAATGACATCAATAAGGTAATTGCTCAATACCCTGCGGTTCAATGGTCATTTTCCACAACTTATTGAGTAATTACTCAATAAGTGTTGATACTGTTGGATTTTGGTATTGTTTAGAGTTTAGAATTTTCCACTTTTTATGGAGCATGTTCTGTTAGTGGCTTTGATGGCATCCCTAGTGGCAGTAATTTTATTGGATTCCAGTTGGAAATGGCTGAAGACCGCGGTAATTGGTGCGGCAGCGAGCTGACCCCTCAAACTCCTAAACTCCTATGAGTATCTATATCGATGGGTTGAGTCTGCATTTTGGATTACTGAGCAGTGGTATGGGGATCCCTTTGATAAAATGAGCTTTTTAATTACTTTTATCCACTTATACGTATTCTGGATTTTATTATCAGGCCATTTTGACATATTTCATTTATCCCTGGGGGTTATCTGCTGTGCCCTAGTAGCCTATGGAACCCATGATCTGGTGTTGGAAGGCTTGCCTATAGATATGCATACAGAAGTCATCCGATTTATTAAATATCTCCCATGGCTTGTGTACCAGATCATATTGGCTAATATTCATGTAGCTTATCTGGCATTGAGTCCTAAAATGCCTATAGAACCTAGAATTATAAAGATCAAGACAAAGTTAAAGAGAGATCTTGCTTTGGTAACCTTTGCCAACTCCATCACCCTCACCCCTGGTACTATCACGGTAGATATTAAAGAAGGGGTATACGATGTACATGCTTTAAGTGAGAAGGTTAGTGAGGATCTGTTGAGCGGCGAGATGGAAAACCGGGTAGCCCATATATTTATGGAGGATTAAGTGTCAGTTGTTAGTTGTCAGTTGTTTTTGGTCTACGGACTACTGACAGCATGCAAGGCAAACCATTTTACTACCGGGGCATTATTCCGGGAGGTTAGTATAGTATGAGAGAGTTCTTTTTGGTAGCTAGTATGATAATAGGTTTGCTGGTTCTACTTACTTTTTATCGGGCTATCTCCGGACCAGGGTTATTGAATAGGATATTAGGTGTTAACGTTATTGGCACTAAGACAGTGATTATTCTCCTCCTTATGGGATTTATCTATGGCAGGGTGGATATGTTTGTGGATATTTCTATGGTTTATGCGATGTTGAATTTTATTGCTACTCTGGCTGCGGCAAAATATCTGGAAAGAAAGGTGAGTATATAATGGTGGCCATATCTATATTTATTATTCTGGTTGGACTCTTTTTCTTGCTCGCAGGAACTATTGGGCTGTTGCGTTTCCCCGATTTTTATACCAGGATGCACGCTGCGGGAAAATGCGATACGCTAGGGGTCTTATTATGTCTTATAGGTATGGCCTTGTATAATGGATTTTCCTTAATTAGTATAAAAATAATGTTTATCGCTGTCTTTATCTTTTTAACTAGTCCTACTGCCACCCATTCTATAGCTAGGGCAGCAATGAACTGTGGTATCACCCCTTGGTCAAAGGATGAGGAAGGGGGAAGGATAGAGGGATGATATGGCAACTGGATCTTATATTGCTCCTCTTTGTGGTTATATGCGGGATAGCTGCTATTAGTGTAAAGGACCTTTTGAGTGCCGTCATTCTCCTTGGCCTTTATAGTTTCCTTATGTGCCTGCTATGGACAGAGATGGGGGCAGTGGATGTGGCCTTCACAGAGGCATCTGTAGGGGCCGGTATCGGTACAGTTTTATATATAGCTGCCGTATATAAAACTACAAGGAGGTCAAAGGATTGAGATTTCTCAATTTTATCTTGGTAGCTATAGCTGGAGGAATACTCATTTACTCTACGGTAGATATGCCTCCTTGGGCTGATCCAAGCTCTCCGGCCAGTGTTCATGTATCGCCTAGATATATCGAAAAAACGCTGGAAGAGACAGCCACACCCAATGTGGTCACCTCAGTCCTTGCTGATTACCGGGGATATGATACCTTGGGTGAAACTACGGTCATTTTTACCGCAGGGATGTGTTGTATATTACTACTGCGGAGGGTTAGCAAAAGATGATATCCAGATATGAAAGTATAATTATAACTACCCTTTGTAAGCTACTCATACCGGTTATTCAACTCTATGGCCTCTATGTGATCATGCATGGACATAGCAGCCCAGGCGGAGGTTTTCAAGGAGGGGTTATTTTGGGGGCAAGCTTCATCTTGTTGGTTATCTCTCATGGATTGGATGAAGTAAAGAAGCGGATGAGCGAAAAGTTGAATACTATATTTTGCAGCTTTGGGCTATTGATATATGCTGGGCTGGGAGTGTTAGCCTTAATCTTCGGGGGAAACTACCTGGATTATGGTCATCTTCCCATTCCTGTGACTATAGCAGAGGCAAGATATTTAGGTATTTTGGGCATCGAGATTGGGGTAGGGATTACGGTAATGGCCGTTATGATCTCTATTTTCCTGGATATATCTTCTGTTGGAGAGCAGGAATGATAGAATACATAATTAGCAAGTATAATTACTGGATTTATATAGTGCTTATGATGATAGGCTTTTATGCTATGATTAGCAAAAGGAATTTGATGAAGAAGCTTATCGGGATGACCATATTCCAGACAGCCATAATTCTCTTCTACATCTCCATTGGTGTGAAGAGGGATGCAACTATACCTATCGTCCCGGAGCATTCCCATGAGGCTATTAAGGCCCTTGAATATGTCAACCCCTTACCTCATGTGCTTATGCTTACTGCTATAGTAGTAATGGTAAGTACTAGTGGGGTTGCCCTAGCGCTATTGATAATGATTTATAAGAGGTATAAGACCATAGAAGAAGATGAGATTTTGAAGCTCAGGCAAGAGGCGGGGGCTTGAGAGCATGAGCCATTCCCCCATCTTAATAATAATTATACCCCTCATATCCTCCTTTTTTGTCCCACTGATTGGATGGCGGAAGAAAAATCTTTGCTATCCTCTGGTGGTTCTAGCCCTTTTCATCTCCTCAATTTTATCCTTGTATATTATGGGTTCTGTAATAACGCACGGGTCTATTTATTATCGCCTAGGGGGTTGGGAACCTCCCTGGGGTATAGAGTATAGAATCGATTACCTGAACGGATTCATGGCAGTCATAGTATCATTTATCAGCTTTCTGGTAGCCATTTATTCCCGGAGAAGCGGTGAGCAAGAATTGCCTGATCGGATTGTCCACTTCTATTGTATATTTCTTTTACTGGTCACTGGACTTTTAGGGATGGTAGTTACAGGAGATATGTTTAATCTCTATGTTTTCTTAGAAATAGCCTCTTTAGCTGCCTATGCCCTCATAGCCATAGGAGAGGACGGGGCCCTTATGGGCAGTTTTAATTACCTAATTATGGGGACTATCGGTGCCTGTTTCTATCTTCTGGGTGTAGGATACCTCTACATAGTTACTGGTTCTCTTAATATGAATGACCTATCTCAGATATTACCTGGACTATATCATTCCAGAGTGGTACGGACGGCCTTTGCCTTATTTATAGTTGGTTTAGCCCTAAAGATGGGCCTTTTCCCTTTACATACATGGCTACCAGATGCTTATACCCATGCCCCATCCGCTGTGAGTGCATTGCTGGCTTCAGTGATGAGCAAAGTTTCAGTTTATATAATGATAAGGATTATGTTTACAGTATTTAACCCTTATTTTTCCATAGAGCTTATTCCTATAACCACTATGCTAAGTTGGACGGCCGGGATTGCTATCCTTTTCGGAGAAATCATGGCTATTGTCCAACCCGATTTAAAAAGAATGCTGGCTTATTCCTCCGTCGCCCAGATAGGCTATATAGTGTTAGGCATAGGATTGGCTAATACTATGGGCCTCACAGGCAGCCTCCTCCATGTCCTTAATCATGCCCTTACGAAGGGCTGTCTATTCTTAGGGGCCGGGGCAATAACTTATAGGAGGGGGACGAGGGATATCCGTCAATTGGGGTATTTACATGTAGAAATGCCTTTTACTATGGCTGCCTTTACTATAGCTGCCCTTTCCATGATAGGGATACCCCCTACCTGTGGTTTTTTCAGTAAATATTATTTAATCCTTGGGGCAATAGATGCAAGACAATGGATATGGGTGATAATTCTGCTATTAAGTAGCTTACTTAATGCTATATTTTTCTTTAGGGTTATAGAGAATGCATACTTTAAGCCCTTAGGGGTGATTCATGAATCTTCTTACGATAGAGGAGAACAAGAAGAGGCCAATGAAGTTCCCCTAGGTATGCTTATCCCTATACTTGCATTGGCAGCAGCAATCATTCTCACAGGTATCTTTAGTGGCAAAATCATCTCTACTATAATACAGTTTGCTATCCCGGAAGGGATATAAAACAGATTATGGACATTATTTCTATAAGACCCCTATTAGCGGTTCTGATGGGTATGATAGGTGCTTTTTTTATATTGCTTGCTGGAGAGAGGCATAAAAATATTAGGGAATTCTCCACCATTCTGGCCTCTGTGGCCAAATTCTTGCTGGTTTTTTCCATGGTTCCTTTTGTTTTTGAGGGAAAGACTTTAGTATATGACCTCATTACCCTGGCCCCTGGACTTTTACTGGAGTTCAAGGTGGATACTTTTGGTATTTTCTTCGGGGTTTTAGCTTCTTTTCTCTGGATTATTACCTCTATATACTCCATTGGCTACATGAGAGGTCTCCAGGAACATGCCCAGACCAGGTATTTTTTCTGTTTTGCTATGGCCCTTTCTGCTACTATGGGAATTGCCTTTGCCGGGAACCTCCTTACCCTTTTTATCTTTTATGAGATATTAACTATAACCACCTACCCCCTTGTGGTTCACAAAGAGACGGCTGAAGCCATAAAAGCCGGCAGGAAATATCTTGTTTATACCCTTACTGGCGGAGTAACTATCCTCTTCTCCATTGCCTTCACTTATCATCTCACCGGGAGCCTCGATTTTGTGGGGGGAGGATTTTTGCAGGATCATGGGTCGAAGAATGTTCTCACCTTGCTTTTTATCACTTTTATCTTAGGCTTTGGGGTAAAGGCTGCGATTATGCCTTTACATGAATGGCTACCCACAGCCATGATCGCTCCCATTCCTGTTAGTGCCTTACTGCATGCGGTAGCCGTAGTCAAGGCCGGGGTATTTGGATGTCTAAGGGTCATCTTATATGTCTTTGGTCCTGCACTCCTCCATGAGTTAGACCTTTGGTGGATGTTGGCTTATTTTGTCTCCTTCACTATAGTTGTATCAGGTATATTTGCCTTAGTTCAGGACAATTTGAAGGTAAGGCTTGCCTTTTCTACCATAAACGCTTTATCCATTATTATTTTAGGGGCAGCTTTGCTTTCCCCCAGTGCGGTAAAGGGTGGAATCCTTCATATAGCCAATCATGGCTTTATGAAGATTACCCTCTTTTTCTGTGCCGGTGCCATTTATGTAAAAACTCATAAAGAAAAGGTAAGTGAATTAGATGGTTTAGCCAGGCAGATGCCCTTTACCATGGGTTCCTTTGCTATAGGAGCTATGGGATTGGCTGGAATACCACCTATATGTGGATTTATAAGTAAGTGGTACCTATGCCTAGGGGCTTTAGAGGCTCACGAAATCACCTTTCTTTTTGTATTACTTATAAGTGCTATGCTGGATGCGGCTTACTTCTTCCCCATAATATATAATTCCTTATTTAAAAGGTCTCAAGAAATTAATCCAACCTTTAATGAGGCCCCCTGGCTTATATTAGTACCAATGTTGATAGCAGCCATCATATCTATAATCCTGGGGATTGCTCCTGATGCCTTTGTCCACTTTTTTAAGATGGCCGCCCTCATAGGGCAGAATACATTACATTAGTTAATGTCCGTTGTCCGTATTTAGTTGTCCGTATTAATTGATGGTCTACGGACTACTGGCAACGGACCACGGACACTATCAAAAAAGGGTGGGCCCTTGTAGCCGTAAAAAAAGGAAATTCCTATACGCTTAAGCTATGAAAAAAGTATTATTTTTTATCAGTATTATTCTGGCTTGTTTAGCAGATCTTTTTATCTCTCATCATGACCATGCCCCTTTTTGGTGGCATAAACTGCCGGCATTTGATGCCCTTTATGGATTCATAGGGGGCATTTTGCTTATAATAGTAGCTCAGGCATTGGGCCGTTATTGGCTTCAGAAGGATGCGGATTATTATGATTAAACCACTACCCCCGGCGGCTATATTCATTCTAGGAGCTCTCCTTATTCCCCTGGCAAGGACTAAGAGACTGAAGCAATTAATCCTGCTCCTGGTTCCAGCGGTGGCTTTTTTGGATCTTCTGTATATGTCCCATGGCATCTACTGGATCTATCCTTTTTTAGGATATGAGCTTGTCCTTGGCAAGGTGGATAAACTGAGCATGTGTTTTGGATACATTTTTGTTATCGTAGCTTTCCTGGGAATGATCTATGCCATCCATGTAAAAGAAGATGGACAACATATAGCCACATTCTTCCACATAGGAAGTAGCCTGGGGGTTGTCTTTGCCGGAGATCTTTTTACCTTGTTAATTTTTTGGGAGATCATGGCGGTCTCTGGGGTATTCCTTATCTGGTATCAAAGGGACAAAGCTGCCCTTGATGCAGGATTCAGATATATCTTGGTACACCTATTTGGTGGGTCTTGTTTACTGGCTGGCATTATAATCCATGTGGTGAACAGGGGAGCTATTGAATTTGGGCCCATAGAATATGAAGGATTAAGCTCTCAACTTATCCTCATTGCTTTTATAATAAATGCGGCTGTACCTCCCCTTCACGCCTGGTTAACTGATGCCTACCCTGAGGGAACGGTCACAGGAAGTGTATTTTTGACCGCCTTTGTTACAAAAAGTGCGGTATATGTGCTAGCCAGGGCTTTCCCAGGGGTTGAGCTTCTTATGTGGCTAGGGGCAGTAATGGCGGTATATGGTGTTGTCTTTGCGGTACTGGAAAATGACATTCGACGGCTTCTAGCTTATCACATCGTTAGCCAGGTAGGGTATATGGTATGCGGGGTTGGAATAGGGGGAGAGATGGCCATAGATGGTGCTACTGCCCATGCCTTTTGCCATATCTTATATAAGGCCCTGCTTTTCATGGGTGCTGGTGCGGTAATCTACACCACAGGAAAGAAAAAGCTTAACCAACTAGAAGGGATAGGCTTGTATAAGAAAATGCCCATTACTCTTACCCTTTATATGATAGGTGCCTTCTCCATCTCTGGTGTACCATTTTTTAACGGATTTATAAGCAAGTCAATGGTAGTCTCAGCAGCAGCCTTGAAACATGAGCCTGTCATAGAGCTTATGCTATATCTGGCCTCCATAGGAACATTCCTCCATACAGGCCTGAAACTTCCTTACTATACCTTTTTCGGTAGACCTTCTGAAAAGGGAGAGATAGAGGCTAAAGAGCCGCCTTTCAATATGTTACTGGCTATGGGTTTGACTTCCTTTTTATGCATCCTTATAGGTTGTTATCCAAAGATACTCTATGATATTCTCCCCTATCCAGTGGATTACCATCCTTATACACCTGACCATGTGATAGGGGCGATCCAGTTGCTGTTATTGACTGGGGCAGCATTTTGGTTGTACATAGACAAACTTCGCGGCGAGCCAACCATCACCCTTGACACAGATTGGTTCTACAGAAAGCCAGCTAAAGCTTTTCTATGGCTATGTGATATCCCCTTGAACAACTTTAGACTCACAGTACAGGATTTTCTTTCCAAGGCAGTAGGCTTCTTAACGGAATTAAGTAAGAATCCTTATACTGCTCCCACGGTATTGGTTCTATCAACCCAAATAAGTATTACCAAAGCCCTTAATGGCTTGCGGGGACAACCATATCCGGATAAAGTGGTGGAATTAAAAAAGAAGCTAAAGGGTATAAATGGTATCATTTATATTGAAAATAGGTATAAAAATCCCCTCGCTTTAAACATCTCTTTAGTCCTAATATTTCTTTTATTATGTACATTGTTTGTGTAATTGTCCAGAATATACTCTTGTACTAAGAAACCGCTGTAAGGATCTTGGAAGTTGTATAGGCATTGTAACAAAGGATAGGCATCCCTTGAGCGAATAATGTTGAAGAAATTATACCATTGGGTTTTACATTGGGCAGATACACCTTATGGCTCCTGGGCCTTGGCCCTGAATGCCTTCTCTGAATCGTCTTTTTTCCCTATCCCACCGGATGCCTTATTGATAGCCATGGGGATTGCGGCCCCCAAGAGGTCTTTGCGATTCGCCTTTATTTGTTCCCTCTCCTCGGTCTTAGGGGGTATCTTTGGCTATTATATAGGCCTGTATTTCATGGAGCTTATTGGGTTCTATATCCTTAACGTTTATGGCTTTAAAGCCCTGGATAAATACCACTATGTCCAGCAACTATACCAGCAGTATGATGCCTGGGCAGTAGGGATAGCCGGCTTTACCCCTATACCGTATAAAGTCTTTACTATTGCTGCGGGGGCCTTCAAGATAAATTTTGCTGTCTTTGTCCTGGCCTCAGTCATCAGCCGTTCCGCCCGGTTCTATCTGGTAGCAGGATTGCTCTACTGGTTTGGGGAACCTATTAAGACCTTTATTGATAAATACTTTAACCTCCTCTCTATCCTGTTTATTATTTTGCTTATCCTGGGCTTTCTGCTAATACGCTGGGTATTATAATTAGGTTGTAATCGTTCAGCCACTAGGGCACTAAATCACCAAGGAGCGAAAAATGAGATGGAAAGAGTCGAGCAAGCTCTGCAATATGTATGCAGCTTACGCCATATACTGGCTAAATGATCTTGTGGTTTGGTGTCTTCGTGCCTTAGTGGCAGAGAAAGGTTACCCAAGTGAACGGTTAGTCATAAAGTTTATATTCCATGAATGAGAAGAAAAACTTATATGTAGTTATTATGGCTGGGGGAAAAGGAACCCGTTTCTGGCCCCGTAGTCGAGAGAAGTGCCCCAAACAATTCTTGAATATAGTTGGCCAGAAGAGTATGCTGCAACAGACCGTAGACAGAGTCCGGCCAGTGATAGACTTCGATAAAATCTTAGTGGTAACCTCGCAGGAGCAGTCCCTGTTAGTCCAGGAACAATTACCAGACTTGCCTGCTAGCAATATCCTGGTAGAACCGATGGGCAAAAATACCGCCCCCTGCCTGGGCCTAGCAGCCGTCTATATTAGCCGGATGGAACCAAAGAGCTTGATGTGTGCCCTACCCGCAGATCATCTTATCGAGGAAGAGGAAGAGTTCAGGAAAATTTTAGGTATAGCACAGCAATTCCTGGAGGGCCATGACTATTTGGTTACTCTGGGTATCCAGCCTACGCGGCCTGAGACCGGGTATGGTTATATTCAGGCAGGAGAGGAGTTGCTGAGTTTAGCAGATAAAAAGATCTTTCGGGCTGCCCGCTTTATTGAGAAACCCGAAGTAAGCGTGGCTGAAAGGCTTTTTAGTAGTGGTCAGTATCTATGGAACAGTGGCATGTTTATCTGGCGTACCAATACCCTTCTGCACGAGATACAGAAACATCTACCAAATTTGTGCCAGGGCTTAGAGGCAATCGGCTTAGCCCTTGGTACCCCGAAGGAGGCTGATGTTATCAGGGAGGTATATGCGGAGCTGGAAGCAGTATCTATAGACAAGGGGGTAATGGAAAAGACCTCCAGGGTAGCAGTCATCCCCGGTCAATTCGGCTGGAGTGATGTAGGTAGCTGGAATTCGCTCTACGATCTCCTACCAACTGATGCCTCCAGCAATATTATTATGGGTAAGCACCAGGGTATAGAGTCCCAGGGCTGTTTGATCTTCAGTCCCGATAAACTGGTAGCTACTATTGGTCTGCAGAATATTATCATTATCAATACCGAAGATGCCTTACTGATCTGTCCCAAAGAGCAGGGACAAAAGATAAAGGACCTGGTAGAAAAACTAAAACAAAAAGGTCTGGATCAATATTTATGATGGATACTGCACAAGGTATTATTCTGGGGCTAATACAGGGGCTAACCGAGTTTCTGCCTATCAGCAGCTCTGCCCACCTGGTTATAGTGCAACATTTACTGGGCTTAAAAGAGCCCATGCTTCTGTTCTATATTATACTTCACCTGGGCACTCTAGGGGCAGTAATAGCGGTCTTTTGGCCAGATTTAAAAAAGCTATGGCAGGAAGAACTATTGCCTGTGGTTGAGGGTTTTAACAGTAATCCCGGGTTTCGATCAGCCTTATGCCGGGCACGGATGACTATCCTTATCCTGCTGGCTACTATACCCACGGGACTCATAGGCTATCTCTTTAAAAAGCCGCTAGAATCCCTCTTTACCTCTCCGCATGCCGTTGGATTTGCCCTGTGTCTCACTGGGACCTTACTCTGGTTTACTAAATATTGCAAAAAGAAGGATGGTACCATAAAGACTTATCAGGCGCTGCTTATTGGTCTGGCCCAGGGCATAGCCATTACTCCAGGAATATCTCGCTCCGGCACTACTATTGCCACGGGCCTCTTCCTGGGATTATCCGGCGAATTGGCTGCCCGCTTTTCTTTCCTTTTATCTATTCCAGCTATCCTGAGTGCGGTATCACTGGAGCTAAGTAGTTCCACTATCTCTACCCATACTCCATTCTTGCCTACTCTTCTCGGTACCCTTACAGCCGCCCTGATGGGCTACCTGGCCCTGAGATACTTGCTCAAGGTCATCAGTCACGGCAAATTATACCATTTCTCTTACTATTGCTGGTTATTAGGGGCTCTTGCACTTGTTCTGTTATAAAGATATCTCCCTATCCCCATAATCTCCAAATCTCCTTTTCTTACCCAGACCTTTCCTGCCAGATTGAGGATTAAGGCAGTTGCATAACACTGGCTAATAGCATATTATGATCAACTAGGATAGGCCCAGGGACAATCAATATTTAATCTTTTCTGGAGGTGGTATCAACATGGTAGAGAAGAATGGGCGGCTAGGCATAGTGGTAGGTGGCGGGCCGGCACCCGGCATAAATGGGGTGATAAGTGCAGCAACCATTGAAGCCCTTAACGAAGGAATTAAGGTAATAGGTATCTATGATGGGTTTCACTGGTTAGCCCAGGGCGACATCAGCCATATTACCGACTTGACTATCAAAGATGTATCCCGCATCCATACTACCGGCGGTTCTATCTTAAGGACATCCAGAGAAAATCCGGCTAAAAACCCGGAAAAACTAAGCCGGGCATTGGATGCCCTGCAAAGATTAAATATTCGATATTTACTGATTATTGGTGGTGACGATACTTGCTTTACTGCTGCCCGGATAGCAGAGACGGCTCAAGGGGTTATCTCAGTGGCTCATGTGCCTAAAACTATTGATAATGACCTGCCTCTGCCTGATAACGATGTCACCTTTGGCTTCCAATCCGCCCGCCATGTAGGAGTGACCTTAGTTCAAAGCCTGATGGAAGATGCTAAAACTACTGGCCGTTGGTATTTTATCGTAACTATGGGCAGGCAGTCCGGGTTTCTGGCCCTGGGTATTGGTAAGGCCGCAGGGGCTACCCTAACTATCATTGCGGAGGAATTCAAGGAAGAACATATTAGTCTGCGACACCTGTGTGATATTATCGAGGCAGCTATTATAAAGAGGAAGTCTATGGGCCATGACCATGGCGTCCTTATCATCTCCGAGGGGATAGGCGAGAGATTGGCCCCAGAAGAACTTGATGGGCTAGAGAGTATGGAGCGGGACGAGTTTGACCATCCCAGACTCTCAGAACTGGATCTAGGAAAGGTGGTAAAAGAAGAGATAAAAAAACGCTGGGCTAATCGGAGTCACAAGGTTACTATTGTAGAAAAAGATATTGGCTACGAATTGAGGAGCTGCCCCCCTATCCCTTTCGATTGTGAGTATACCAGAGATTTAGGTTATGGGGCGGCAAGATTTCTTTTAAAGGGCGGCACCGGGGCCTTGATAACCCTGCGGGGTGGTAATCTGGAACCCATCCCTTTTAATAAGATCATAGACTCACAAACCGGCAAAATAAGGGTCCGGATGGTAAATACTAATACAGAATCTTATCAGGTAGCATTAAAATACATGATTAGACTGGAGAGAGAAGACCTGGAAGACCCGGAAACCCTCAGGGG
>MHDQ01000130.1:22703-26289 GCA_001803565.1 Nitrospinae bacterium RIFCSPLOWO2_12_FULL_45_22
ATTTAGTTTATTAAGGAGGGGCGGGATATGGCATATAATAGTTTAAAGGAGCTGGAGGCTAACCTGTCAGGAGTTGTACAGGTGAATAAAACCGGACATTTAGAGATCATGAACCAGGAGAAGATTAAAGGAGCTGTCATAGATGATCTTATACATGAGTATGTCTTCAACCAAAACCAGGAAATAAGAGAGGCTTGTGCCTGCTACATCCGTAATATCGCTCATCAACTCCATATTGTTCCCGCCTCTATCAGTGGGTTGTACCAGGCTATGGGCAAGAGGGAAACAGGAGGTTTCACTGTACCGGCCTTCAACCTGAGAGGTATGACTTACGATATGGCCCGGGCGGCCTTCCAGGCTGCCTGCAAGCTCCAGGTAGGGGCCTTGATCTTCGAGATTGCCCGCTCGGAGATAGGTTATACTCATCAACGTCCCTCAGAATATGCTATCGCTGTGATAGCTGCGGCCATAAAAGAAGGGTTCCAGGGGCCTATTTTCTTACAAGGAGACCATTTTCAATTCAATGCCAAAAAGTTTGCCCAGGAGCCTGAGACAGAGACCCAGGCTATTAAAGGCTTGATAAAAGAGGCCATCGCAGCCAGTTTCTATAATATTGACATTGATGCCTCTACCCTGGTTGACCTTAAGCACTCTACCATAAAAGAACAACAGAGGCATAATTTTGAACTAACCGCCCAATTGACCGGATATATCAGGGGCTTAGAGCCAGCCGGGATAACCATTTCTGTTGGAGGCGAGATAGGCGAAGTGGGTGGGAAGAATAGTACGGTCGAGGAATTAAAGGCCTTTATGGACAACTACCTGGAGGTATTATCGGCTTCCGGGAATGCCCTGAAAGGGATCAGCAAGATAAGTGTTCAGACCGGCACTAGCCACGGTGGAGTACCTCTGCCGGACGGGAGTATTGCCTCAGTAAAGCTGGATTTTGGGACATTAGAATCCCTTTCACGAGTAAGCCGGGAAGAGTATAGCCTGGCTGGTGCAGTACAGCATGGCGCTTCGACCCTGCCCGAAAATGCCTTTGATAAGTTCCCTCAGGTCGGTACTGCGGAGATTCATCTAGCCACCGGGTTCCAGAACATCCTGTTCGAGAGTTCCCATTTTCCTGAAGCATTAAGAGAAAGAATCTATAGCTATATCCGGGGAGAATTGAGTCAGGAAAGGGGTTCCGGCGATACCGAGGAACAATTCATCTATAAGACCAGAAAAAAGGTCTTTGGCCCTTTTAAAGAAGCTATCTGGCATATCCCTGCGGAAGCCAAAGCGGGCTTAAGGCAGGAATTTGTCCAAAAGTTTGAGCTACTATTCCACAAACTCCAGGTTACTAACACCAAAGACACTATTAACAAATACATAAAGGCAGTACAGCCCCCGCGGCTCTTTTACCTGGAGCCCTGTCCCAAACTTTATAAAAAACAGTAACCGTTCACTCGCTTTTTTATTATTATTGTCATTCTGAGCCCTTCGGCCCTGAGCGGGCCTCAGGGCAAGCTCCGTGAAGGGGAAGCGAAGAATCTCTAAAATCGAGAGACCCTTCGCTGTACTCAGGGTAGTATGTTCGGTGAACGGTTACAAAAACCATAACTTTTTGCATCAGCACCGGTAGCCCAAATTGGAGACTCATGGTATTATAAAAAATGGAGGTGTTGGCGATGAGGCTTGAAGAAGCAAAGGCCCTCTATCCCAATGAGTGGATTGCCTTCCATATCTTTGAGGAGAGGGATAATCCAGAGGGAGAGGTAGTCCTACATAACAAAGACCGTCGGGTTTTTGATAAGGAACTCTTGGAGCAGGGGTTGACCGATGTCTATATTACCTTTGCCGGTCCACCCGTTCCTGAAGGTTATGCGGTGATGTTTCAAGGCTAGGATGGGTTTATGCGCTTGCCGATTGGTATCCCGCTGGTCGTGAGAAATGTCAAAATTGCTGGTCCCAAGGGTTCGGTCAGGGTGGATCTGGTTTTTGACACGGGAGCCGCGTTTACTGCCCTTTCTTGGTCTGTGCTCAAAGTAATTGGCTATGATCCAGCAGTTGCCCCTGAGCGCCAGGAAATTATTACGGCCAATGGTGTCATTGAAGTTCCAAAGTTGCGTGTAGATAGCATTACCATTGGAAATGTGGAAGCCCGGGAGGTTGAGGTCATCTCTCACGATATACCCGAATTGGCTGGTATTCGTGGACTGCTGGGTCTAAGTTTTCTGAAGCATTTTAGAACCGTCATTGATTATAGACAAGGTTACCTTGAGATTACATGATGATGAAGGTACGCAACTTCGGTTAACCGGCGGTTTACATTCCGAGCCAAAATCACATCTTCTTCTATTAGACCTCGTGAATCGCCTAGTGTGTGAATCCGTCCGCTTACCGCAAGAATGAAGACAAGCTTTCTATCCCTATTTTAAAAGATTTCGCTTTACTTTGTTCAAATCCGCTTTCAGCGGACTTCTTTTATATCAGGAACATTATTGGTCATATGACTCTACAGTCTGAAGCGGCATATGCAAGAAAACAGTTGGGAGGTGATCGCCATGATTACACGTAAGGAAGCCAGCAGACGTTTAGAAGAGGTTGTCAGAGAGATTACCGCAACCGCTGGCTGGAGGACAATAAAGAACAGGATACAGTTTGGGATATAACTAAACTAAAATTGGGGGAGGGAAGGATATGAAAAAAGGTCTGATTGTAAGTAGCCCTGACATCCTTAATGGTAAACCTATAGTCAAAGGAACCCGTATCTCAGTTGCATTGATATTGCAGTGTATTGCATCTGGTATGGCAAACGAGGATATTCTTCGTGGTTATCCAACTTTGACACAGGAGGGTCTGGAAGCAGCCCTTGATTTTGCTGCAAGACAGTTTCAGGGCGAAGAAATCAGGGTTTTTGAACATAGAAAATAATGCGAATCCTTGCAGATGAAAATGTTCATACAGATATTATCCTGGGACTTCGCCGTGCAGGATATCAAGTCCTTAGAGGGCTATATATCCCAATGCGGATATGAACGAGTTAGGTGAAGTCGAGGAGATAGAGTTATGAGGTTTGATAGAAACAATCCATGGGTTGTAGGAATCATTGCTGGAATTATTGTTACTGTTGTAGGCGGCACCATACTTTATTATTTATTCGAATATAGAGAAAAAAAGGAGTCTACGAATGCACACATAAATCTCGTGAATAATGCAGATATGTTCTTAGCGAAAAATATGAGTAATGATGCATTGTCTATATACATAGAGTTATTGAAAATAGTTTCTAATAAGAGAGAGGCAAAGCTCTATGCCCATATTAAAAGCAACGAAGGGATTTGTTATTTTAATTTAGCAACGATCAAGAACAAAGAGGAAAATCTAGCTAGGGCAATCCAAGCCTATGAAGAAGCCCTGAAGATTAGAACTGTTGAGAAATACCCTCTTGACTATGCTGCGACCCAGAACAGTCTCGGAGCTGCCTACAATACTCTTGCCGAAGTTCGAGACAAAGAGGAAAATATATCTAAGGCAATCCAAACCTATGAAGAAGCCCTGAAGATTAGAACTGTTGAGAAATACCCTCTTGACTATGCTC